>JBATWQ010000184.1:0-14449 GCA_049672765.1 Microthrixaceae bacterium
GTCGATATTCGACCACTCCAATCACAATTCGCGGCTCCTGCGATTAGAGTTGACCGCTCGGTCAAGTGAACTCGAACTAGCGAACTCGAAATTTGGGGGCATGCGTGTACAAGTGGTCCGAAGAGCAGGAGATGGTCCGAAGCGCGGTACGGGACTTCATCGACAAAGAGGTTCGCCCCCTCCGTGACGAACTCGAATTCGGCGATCTTCCTCCATACGACCTGCTGAGGAAGATGTTCAAGACCTTCGGCATGACCGACATGCAGAACGCCTCGTTCGAGAAGCGGATTGCGGCTGAGAAGGCCGCAGCATCGGAGTCAGCGTCGGATGGGAAGAGCGAGAAGGTTGAGCGGGCAAGGGACGAGAACTCTGTCGCGTTCAACCTGATCCCGATCATCGAGCTCTGCCGTGTCTGCCCGGGCATGGTTACGGCGATGGGCGTGTCGATGGGACTGACTGCCGCAGCTGTCATGAACAAGGGCACCATCGCCCAGAAGGAACGTTGGGGCAGAGATCTGCTCACGCTCGACAAGATCGGCGCCTGGGCGATCACCGAACCTGGATCTGGCTCTGACGCGTTCGGCTCGATGCGATCGACGGCCCGTCGCGATGGCGACGAATACATCCTCAACGGCTCCAAGACCTTCATCACAAACGGTCCATACGCGGACACGATCGTCTTCATCTGCAAGCTCGACGAGGGCAATGCTCCCGAGGACCGTGCAGTGCTCCAGTTCGTCCTGGACACCGGCATGGAAGGCCTTGAGCAGTCCAAGCCGCTGCGCAAGATGGGCGTTCACTCGAGCCCGACCGGGGAGCTGTTCCTGACCGACGTGCGGGTGGGCATGGACAGGCTGCTCGGGGAGTCTGAGGACGCCTACAAGGGCGGCGGCGGACGCAATGCCTCCAAGGCGACGTTCGGAATGGAACGCACCGGCGTTGTCGCCATGGCTCTCGGGATCGTGGACCGCTGCCTAGAGCTTTCCGTTGCCTACGCGAACGACCGTGTGCAGTTCGGGCAGTCGATCGGCAGCTTCCAGTTGATTCAACTGAAGCTGGCCAAGATGGAGGTCGCACGCATGAACCTCCAGAACCAGGTGTTCCGCAACATTGAGATGTCAGCAGCGGGGGAGTCGGTGAGTTTCGCCGAAGCATCCGCCGGCAAGCTCTACGCGGCCCAGGCCGCGACCGAAGTGGCGATGGAGGCCGTGCAGTTGTTCGGCGGCAATGGCTACATGGCCGAGTTCGAGGTCGAACAGCTCGCCCGTGACGCCAAGGTCCTCCAGATCTACGCAGGCACCGACGAGATCCAGGTCTCGGCCGTGGCACGGGCGTTGCTCGCAGAGCAGGCAGGCTGAGAGCGCGGCTCAGTAAGCGGAGCCGAGCAGGGGCCCGAGTAGTTGGGAGTGGCTCGGTTGAGGACTTGGCCGAGTAGAACGCCCGGGCTGACCTGACAGGACGCCCAACGCGGGTACCGTCGAGGCGTGCTCGTTACAGAACCATTCGAACAGCTGGTCGATCGGATTCGCGGAGAGGCCGAAGAGGGCTTCTTCCACACAGGCGCGCAACTGGTGGTCACCCATCGCGGTGAGCGAGTCCTAGATGCAGCGGTTGGCCACACCCACCTGCACAAGCCTTATCAAACTGACACGCTCTCGGCGCTCTACTGCACGGCCAAGCCGATCGTGGCGACCGCGGTGCTTCGCCTGATCGCAGACGATGAGCTGAGCATGGAGGATCGGCTGGGCGACGTCGTGGACGGCCTCTCTGCCGGATGGATTGCTGACCGCACCATCGAACAGGTCCTGGGTCATACCGCCGGTCTGCACGTCATCAACACGATCCTCGCCCGGATTCTGCCGGAACGCAGCCGCGAAGGCTGGCTGTATTCGTCCGAGCCACCCCACGGTTGGCGGTTCGGTACCCAGCGTGCTTACTCCGAGTTCGGTGGCTGGTTCATGTTGGGCAAGGTGATCGAAGCCCTGACCGAGAAGCCCTTCGACGTCTATGCCAAGGAAGCCGTCCTCGACCCCTATGGCGTCGCCGCCGACGACATGGTCCTGCGCATTTCGGCCGAGGACTACGAGAGGTTCTATCCCCGAATTTCGGCGACACTGGACCTGACGATGGAACGGCCTCTCCCGCTACTCGCCGAGGTGGGGCCAGAGACCACAGCTGAGTGGAACCCGTCGTTCGGTTCCTACGGAACGATGAGTGCGATCGCAACCTTCTATGAGGGCTTGTTGGGCGATCTTGGCGGTAACGATCTCGTTCTCCCGGCGAAACTGCTGGCCGAGGCAGTCAAGGCCCGTGAGCCGATCACATATGACTCGACGCTTGACCGGGATGCCGGATTCGGACTGGGTTTTATGACCCCGTTGTCATCGCACTACTTCGGCAGCGCCCCCAGCGCGAGCGCCTTCGGCCACGCCGGACAGGGCGGGACGAGCTTTGCCATGGCGGACCCCCAACACGACCTGGTCGTAGCCGTGCTCTTCAACGCCGGCCTCGACGCCGACTCGGCCCTGTCGTTCCGCAGGGTGCACCTGGTGGACTCGATCTATCGGGCCCTGGACTTGACCCAAACTGCCTGACGGAGGTCTCCATATTCAGGCTTTTGACTCAATATTTGGACCCCGGGGCAAGATAGAGGCGCCGGAGTTCTGAGAAGCCGTTTCAGTCGTGGTGGCGCACCGTCCGGTCTACCACCCTGAATCACTGCTGGCAGTCCCGAGCTTGTCGGGGTCAACCGCAGAAGGGCGTTGGCTAACAAAGGTCAGTATCGGATCCCAGGGAACTCGGCGCCCTGACTGATTCGCGACACTGTCACCGACTTCCCTCACTTCGGGGCGGATTTCCCTGCCTGATTCGGTCCACGCTGACGCGCCAATCGCTCCAGGCGGCGGGGTCGGTCGGGTCGCCGTCAGCCTCGATAGTCGTATCACCTATCAAGGTGATCAGGTCGTCTCCCGCCCTCTGGGCGTACCGCCAGATGTAGTCAGACATTGCGAGGAAGGCTTCGCGCTCGGTCAACACGACCGGGTTTGGTTCTGCGCTATCGGGGAGTGGCATTCAGTCCTCCGTTGGTGATTTCGACTCCGTTTCGGAGTTCTGCCCAGACTTGAGTTCCGTCAGGAAGCGTTTGGAAGTATTTCGCCAGGCTCGAACCGTCAGGCAGAGTGATAGTGGTCCGGAAGTTAGCGGGATCGAGAGCACCCCGAATCAACGAACGGTTTGCAGCAGTGTCCTCCAGGAGATGACCGCTGGCCTCCCGAAAGATGTGTGATGTGTCAGACCTAAACGCCACTCGGGGGGGTCTGTCAGAGCGGCACTCCGGTGGCAGCTTCGCAAGTTCCTGACCCAGGTGGCGATCATCTAGCCTCAGATAGCTGTGATGACCCTCGGTGTCGCTACCTTTCTGCTTCAGTGGGCCACTGGTGGTTTGGCCTTCCTCTGGGTGACCTCCAGGCGACGCGAGGTCTCGATCGGTTACGGATGGGTGATGCGGATCACCTTCGGTCTGATCGCTCTGGGCTCGCTCGTCGTCAGCCTTCGCTACGGGCCACTGTTGGTCCGAGACATCAGCGCAGCCGGTGTGGTCATCGCTTGCGCAGTAGCCGGCTGGGTCTCGTGGGATCGTCGCGGGGCTGGGGTAGAGCTCCAGCGTGAGCGGGTTCAGAAGCGCTCGGCCCGCGTGAGCGCGATGACCGGCATCGACCGCGCCGAGCAACACTTCGACGTCGAGGCTGCCGAGTTCCCGCCAGAACTCGATCTGATCGCACCGGTGATCGGCCTGATAGGCGTTATCGCCGGGGGAGTGCAGGCGGCGAGTGGAACCGATACCGCGGTCTGGCTGTCTGTTGGCCGCACCGTTACCGGCGCCGCGTTCATGGGCTCGGTCTCAGCGGGAATGCTCCTGGGTCACTGGTATCTGACCCAACCCGGGCTTCCGCGTGCCCCGTTGATCGAACTGGTCAAATGGATCGGTTACATCTGGCCCGTGGAAGTCGCCCTGCTGCTCATCCAACCGGGAATGATCTCGGCGTTCGACGGCACCATCGACGACGGCTACAACGGCATGCTCGCCTGGTTCTGGGCAGCGTGCGCCGTCACCACGATCGTGTTGGTCGTTGTCACCAGGATGGCCCTCAAAGAGCGCTACTACTCAGCGGTCATGGCTGCGACCGGATTGTTGTACCTGGCGATTCTGACGGCCTTCGGCACCGACCTGGTCGCTCGGGCGATCATGTCCATGGGCTGAGCCGCCCGAGGCCCCTCAGCCGGTGCCCGTCGAAGGCGGGATCAGGCTGGGAGGGCACGCGCGGTGTCTGCTCAGGAGTTCTTCTTGTTGTGCCGGGCGATTGCGGTGGACACCTGATTGTTGAGCCCTGCGCCCTTGGGCCAGCCGGCGTAGTGGCTCATGAACACGACTATCTCTTCGAGCTGCTCCGCACTCAACTCGCCCTTGTCGATTGCCGAGTCGAGTTGGACCTGCAATGTGTCCGACAGACCTTCGCCGACCATCAGCCCGATCAGCAGCAGCCGCCTGTCCCGAACCGTCAGCCCCGGTCGTTCCCAGATGTCGCCGAAGAGGTGTTCGAGCGTGTAGCCGTAGAAGTCTCCGGGACCGTCGCCCACCTCGAAGTTGTAGACCTCGCTCATCCGTTCGATTCCGCGTCGGCGTCTCGCAGCCTTGGCCTCAACCTCGGTGATCGAAGCATCGTTGGCTCCGGATTCTGATCCGGAGCCGCTGGTGCCCTGGTCGTCCTGGTCGCTCATCATTCCCCCAAGTCCGCCGGGCTCCGGCGGACAAATAGTCGAGCTAGAAGTTCATGTCCGGATGGTCCGGCGGTAGCGGATTCTCGCGCTGCCACTCGACCTGGCGAGTGACACCGGTTGCCAACGAGGTCTTCGGAGCCCACCCGAGTGCCTGGGCCGCGAACTCCGTCGATCCTCCGGTTTGCCTGGCGTCACCGGCGGCGTCAGGGAGCATTTCCAGTTCGATCTTCGAGCCGAGCGCCGACTCGGCCAGCGATATCAACTCCGACATCGAGGCCGTCTCGACGTTCGCCACGTTGCACACCGTCCCTGGAGAGACGTCGTGGAACATCGCGGCCAGGTTCGCGTCCACCACGTCGTCTATATAGGTAAAGCTGCGACTGACCGAGCCATCGCCGTAGAGCGGGAACGGACGGCTGTTGAGCGCCGAGTCGATCATTCGACGCAGCGCCATGTCGGTGCGCTGCCTTGGTCCGAACACGGTGAAATAGCGCAGCGACACCGTCGGTACCCCAAAGTTGGATGCGTACAGTGTGCAGAGATGTTCCGCGGCAAGCTTGGTGACGCCATAGGGGCTGACCGGCTTCGGGACGGCGGTTTCAGCGGTTGGGTACGTCTCGGCGTCGCCGTAAACCGACGAACTCGATGCTGCGGCGAAGCGCTCGATCGACGAACCCCGTGCCGCTTCGAGCAGCCGCTGGGTCGCCTCGATGTTCCGCTTCACATAAATGTCGAATCCGTCCGCCCACGAGGCGCGCACCCCGGGCTGTCCGGCCAGGTGCAACACCACGTCGATACCGTCGAGGAGTTCAACCGGGTCGGCTTCAACCAGGTCGACCTCGATCAGCTCAAAAGCCGGGTCCTTGAGAGCAACCCGCAGGTTCGCCCGTTTGAGGTCTGGGTCGTAGTTGTCGGTGAACATGTCCACGCCACGAACCGTGTGACCGCCCTCGAGTAGACGTTCTGTGGTGTGGCTGCCGATGAAACCGGCGCAGCCGGTCACCAGAACCCGTTTGGGCTCAACGTCACCCGCCCCGGTTGCCGCCGAACCTGCGGATCCGGAACCCGTAGCCCCGCCGCTGATCATCGAGCGACGAAGTACTTCGCTCGTGGGTGGTGACAGATCAGGGCCGAGGTGGTCTGCTCCGGGTGGTACTGGAAGCCGGTGTCCTCGCTGCACTCCACGTCGATGCGGTCGGCGCCGAGCAACCTGGCGACTGTCTCGTTGTCCTCAAGGTCGGGACACGCCGGGTAGCCCCAGGAGTAGCGACCGCTTCGGTACTTCTGGCGGAACAGTCCCGCCAGCGCGGTCGTGGTCGGGTTGCCGACGATCGGCTCTGGGTCCTGGTCGGCGAATCCCCATTCCTCGCGGATGCGGCGGTGCCAGAACTCCGCGAGCGCCTCGGCCATCTCGACTCCCAGGCCGTGCAGGAGCAGATACTCCTGGTAGCGGTTCTCGGCGAAGAGCTTCGCGGTGCGTTCCGATACCGCTGCGCCCATCGACACGATCTGGAACGCCGCGTAATCCGGTTCTCCCGACTCGACGGACCGGAAGAAGTCCGCGATGCACATGAACGGGTCCTTCTGCTGACGTGGGAATGGGAACCGTGCGACCTCTTCCTTGCGGGACTCGTCTGCGAAGACAACCAGGTCGTTGCCGTCGGAGTTGACCGGGAAGTAGCCGTAGACGAGCTGTGGGACCAGAAGTCCGTCGCCCTTGGCGTCGGCGAGTTGTTCACGAAGGATCGGCGTGATCCGCTCCTTGAACTCGTCGTCGGTCTCCTTCTCGCCCGACGGCAGCGTTTCGGGCCGGAACTGCCACTGGTTGCGGAACAGTCCGGTCTTGTTGACGTAACCCGAGATGTCGTCGATCGACAGGCCCTTGATCACCTTCGATCCCAGGAACGGCGGGACGTAGACCTCGTTGTCGGTCTCGATCGCGGGCGAGCGGTCAGGTACCTCGACCGGTTCGGCAGGTCCTTCCTTGGCAACCCGATGGCGGTGGAGTTCCCGCCCCGACGGCACGGTGCCGAATTCGGGGTCGTCGTCACCACGCCTGATCTCGCCGAGTCTGTCCATCACCCGGAGGCCCTCGAAGGCGTCCTTGCCGTAGAACAGGCGTCCTTCGTAGACCTCGCGCAGATCCTTCTCGACATAGGTGCGGGTGAGTGCCGCACCGCCGAGCAACACCGGGATGTCCTGAAGTCCACGCTCGTTGAGTTCGTTGAGGTTGTCACGCATGATCAGCGTCGACTTCACGAGGAGGCCCGACATTCCAATGGCGTCGGCCTTGACCTCGATCGCCTTGTCGATCATTTCCGAGATCGAGATCTTGATGCCCAGGTTGTGCACCTCGTAGCCATTGTTGGTCAGGATGATGTCGACGAGGTTCTTGCCGATGTCGTGTACGTCGCCCTTGACCGTGGCCAGCACGACCCTGCCCTTGCCGCCGGTGTCGTCGGTCTGCTCCATCATCGGCTCCAGATACGCCACCGCGGCCTTCATCGTCTCGGCCGACTGCAAAACGAAGGGCAACTGCATCTCGCCGGTGGCGAAGCGCTCGCCGACGACCTTCATTCCGGCCAGGAGAACGTCGTTGATGATGCCGAGGGGAGTCATATCGGCGGCGAGCGCCTGATCGAGCTCGGGTATGAGACCTTCGCGATCGCCGTCGATGATGCGATGCGAGAGGCGGTCCTCGATGGTCCAGTCCGTCTTGTCCTCTACAACCGCCTCGGCGGCGTTGACGTCGGCGAAGATCTCCAGAAGCCTGACCAGCGGGTCGTAGTTCGGATCTCCTTCGGAGAGGACACCTGCTGCTCCACGTCGGTCCCAGATCAGGTCCAGACAGACGTCGCGCTGTTCTTCGGGGATCCGGCTGAGGGGCAGGATCTTTGAGGCGTGGACGATCGCCGAGTCGAGGCCGGCCTGCTGGCACTCGTGGAGGAACACGCTGTTGAGCACGTGCCGCGCCGCAGGCTTCAGTCCAAAGCTGACGTTCGACAGTCCGAGGGTCGTGCTAACTCCGGGGAGCTCGGTCTTGATGCGCGCGATCGTCTCGATCGTCGCGATCGCGTCCTTGCGGAGGTCCTCGTCGCCTGTCGACAGCGGGAAGGTCAACGCGTCGAAGATCAGATCCTCGGGCTCCAAGCCGTAGCGGTCGATGGCGAGGCTGGTGATGCGGTGAGCGACCTGCATCTTCCATTCGACGTCGCGGGCCTGGCCCTTTTCGTCGATCAGCAGACAGATCACCGCAGCGCCGTAGTCGCGGGCCAGGCTGAGTATCCGGTCGGCCCGGGACCCCTCTGTGTCCGAGTCCTCAAGGTTGGCGGAGTTGAGGATGGCGCGACCGCCGATCCACTTGAGCCCCGCCTCGATCACCTCGGGCTCGGTCGAGTCCAGCACCAGCGGTACCGACGACTGGGTCGCGAACCGTTGGGCGATTTCGTCCATGTCGATCGCACCGTCGCGGCCCACGTAGTCGACGCAGACGTCGATGATGTTCGACCCTTCCTTGACCTGGTCCTTGGCCATTGCGACACAGGTGTCCCAGTCTTCGGCGAGCATCGCCTCACGGAACTTCTTGGAGCCGTTGGCGTTGGTCCTCTCGCCAATCATCAACAGATTGGCCGCCGATCCGTCACCGCCGCCGATGGCGACGGGGGAGTAGATCGACGAGACACCGTGTTCGAAATCGGGGTTGCGCCTGGCAGGCTCCAGGTCCTTGACGGCTTCTACGAGCTGGCGGATGTACTCGGGGGTCGTCCCACAGCAGCCTCCGACGATCGTGACACCAAGGTCGGTGATGAACCGACTCTGGTGCTCCACGAACGCCTCGGCGGTCAGGTCATAGTGCATGTGTCCATCGACCACGGACGGCAGCCCCGCGTTGGGGAGCACTGAAATCGGGATGCGTGAATGCTGGGAGAGGTAGCGGATGTGCTCGCTCATCTCCTCGGGACCCGTTGCGCAGTTTATGCCGATGACGTCGGGCTTCATGGCGTCTAGCGATACCAGCGCCGCCCCGATCTCGGATCCCGGCAGCATCCGGCCGGTCATTTCGATGGTGACCTGGGTCTGGATCGGAACTTCGATGCCGACGTCGACCATGGCTGCTCGACAGCCGTGCATGCTGGCCTTGATTCCCAGCAGGTCGAACTGCGTTTCGAGCAGCAGTACGTCGACTCCGCCGCGGAGAAGCCCACGGGCCTGCTCGGCGATCTGGTCCCGAAGCTCGTCGAAACGGACGTGTCCGAGCGAAGCGAAGCGGGTACCCGGCCCAATGGAACCGGCGACGAATCTGGGCTTGTCCTCGGTCGAGAACTGGTCTGCCACCTCGCGGGCGAGGGTTGCCGCCATCTCGTTCAGTTCTTCGGTGCGATCACCGAGCCCGTACTCATTGAGAGTCGCCCGCATTCCGCCGAAGGTGTTGGTCTCTATGACGTCGGCGCCGGCTTCGAGATATTCCGAGTGCATCTGTCGGATGACGTCGGGTCGGGACTCATTGAGGATTTCGGGACATCCCTCGAGTTCGGGGGATCCGTAGTCCTCGATCTGGAGGTCCTGAAGTTGAAGCCATGTTCCGGCGGCACCGTCGAAGACCAGCACCCGGTCAGCGACAGCTTCGAGATATCTACTAGGTGTCATTGTGCCCAACAGGCTACTGCCCGGTTGCGCTGCGGATGGAAGGGCACGGCCGTGGAAGTCGGGCGCTACCACAACGTTAGGCTTCGACTCCATAACCACTTCGATCGCTCGACTGTTTCGATCGCTCAACTTGTAAGGAGACGGCGTTGAAGATCTACACGCGCAAAGGTGACGACGGAACCACCGGACTCTATTACGGCGGTCGGGTTTCGAAGGACTCGGCGGCCCCCGCCGCCTACGGAGATGTCGACGAGGCCCAGGCCGCCATCGGCGTTGCCAGGGCGCACACACCCGCCGACGGTGAGCTCAACACCGTGCTGGTGAAGCTGGAGCGCGACCTCTGGATCCTGATGGCCGACCTTGCTACTCCGGAGGACAACCGCCACAAGCTCACACCCGGTGTTTCGCTGGTGACCGAAGAGATGGTCTCCCACCTTGAGGAGTTGATCGACGACTTCTCGGCCAGATTCGAACTGCCCAAGGAGTTCGTCGTGCCGGGTGAGGAGCCGGTCGCTGCGTTTCTAGACCTGGCCCGCACCGTTGTCAGGCGGGCGGAACGCACCAGCATCGCGGCCGCCGAGCCGGGTTCGCAGGTGGTCCAGTACCTGAATCGCCTGTCCGATCTGGTGTGGACCCTGGCGAGGTGGCAGGAGGGTTCCTCGGTCACAGCCAAGAGCATCGACTGACCGAACCGCTGTTGTTACCTAAGGTGGACTGCGGTCCCGGTAGACATTCGGGGATCACGTTCGAATCCGGCGGAGTAGGAGTGCAACTGTGGCTGATCTGGTTGAGGTGAAGGTTTCCAAGGCCGTACCCACGGCGGCAACGGCGGTGGGTGAGCCGGTGTTCTCGGACCGCCTCAAGAAGATCGCCGGAGTCCGACCCGCAACTCTGACCAGAGCCGGCTTCACTGGAAAGGTCGGCTCGACGCTGGTGCTGACCGAAGGCGACGGAGTGCGGGTGCTTGTCGGAATGGGGAACTCGGCTGACGTTGGAACGGCAGAACTTCGCCGTTCGGCAGCGGTGTTCTCCCGGTCGCTGACAAGCCATTCGCGGGTCGGCTTTGATCTGGAACCGGTGCTTGACCTGGTCCTCGACGGTCTGGACGACTCTGACGCGGTTCGGGCTGTTACGGAGGGACTCATTCTGGGCGCGTATTCCTTCGACACCTACAAGGACACCTCGTCCGCCCAGAAGAACAAGCTCAACACCGTCGTCATCGGGGTCGGCGAAAGGGCGCGATCGATCGGTGGACTCGTCGCCGGACGAGAAACCGCCGCAGCGGTCTGTTTCGCCCGGGACCTGACAAATGAGCCCGGTGGCTCGCTCACCCCAACAGTTTTTGCAAAGCGTTCGGCGGAGCGGGCATCCGCCGTAGGGGTCACCGCCGAGGTCCTCGACGAGAAGGCAATCGCTGCTGCTGGACTCGGTGGGCTGATAGCCGTGAACCAGGGCTCCGAAGAGCCACCTCGGCTGCTCAAGTTGACCTACGAACCGTCGGAGGAAGCTGCCGCTCGGACCGAGGATGGCTCAGTCGAAACGGTTGCCCTGGTCGGCAAGGGGATCACATTCGATTCGGGTGGGCTTTCCCTCAAACCTGCCGAATCGATGATCGGCATGAAGAACGACATGGCGGGTGCAGCAGCGGTGATCGCCGCGATGTGCGCCCTTCCCGCCCTCGATGTTCCGGTGCGCGTGGTGTCGTTCACGCCGATGACCGACAACATGACCGGCGGTCAGGCCCAACGTCCGGGAGACGTCTACAAGGCTCGCAACGGCAAGTCCGTCGAAGTCCTCAACACCGACGCCGAAGGTCGTCTGGTGCTGGCCGAAGCCTTGATCCTGGCCAGCGAGCAGGAACCCGCCGCGATCGTTGATCTCGCGACCCTGACCGGAGCCTGCCTGGTTGCCCTCGGTCAGAAGATCGCCGGACTGATGGGCAACAACGACGACTTCGTGGCCCAGGTGGCGACGGCCGCCGAGGAAGCCGGTGAACGTGTCTGGCATCTGCCTCTTCCCGATGACTACCGGAAGGGCCTCGAGTCCGACATCGCAGATCTTCGGAACATCTCGAAGGGCCGCTTCGGCGGGACTCTCACCGCGGGTCTATTCCTGAGGGAGTTCGTCGGCGAAGGAATCCCGTGGGTCCACCTCGATATCGCCGGTCCGGCGTTCATTCCCGACGTCGACGGAGAGAACTCCTCCGGAGCCACGGGCTTCGGTGTTCGCACGCTGCTTCGCCTGTTGGAGACGTGGGGTGTCGATGGAGATGATTCCGATGAGGAAGAAGTCGAAGCCGACTGATTCCGGAAGACGTTGCTGAGGTCGACAGCGACCAGATGGCCATACCGATGTGCGCAAACACTCGTGCCTGATGAGCCGGACGCTCAAGCCGCAATAGGACCGCGGGGTCCAGGAGCAGCAGGGGAATGTTCGGCCAGCCACCTGTTGTGAGAGGTCCGGGTCGCAAGTGGGAGTCGGGCCAGTTGGCGGGTGGTCAAAGTTGGCAGGTGGAGCCTGACTTCAAGTTCTTCGGGTGAGACCCGCCTGGCCATACCGAACGTGCAGGCCCGGTCGATTGTCCGATTGATGGGTGCTTGTTGGCCGGTTCCGCCCCCGAGTCCGATCGCCCGTGCGGTATCGGTGAGCACGATCTGGAATCCGGCGGGATGCGCTTCGAATCCCCTCGCAAGGCGCCGGAGGAGGCAGATCACCGATGGGCCCAGCACCCCCAACCAGAATCTCTCGGTGTATTCGCCCGTCACCGGGTGGCCATCGATGGCGAGCGACGGATCCCACCAAGGTCGGACGATCAGAGCTTGCTCAGGGTCCAGGTGTGCTGAATCCACGTGCGAATCGGACGGGTGATCTTGCAGGGACATCGGGCCTCCCGGTGAGATGATGTTCCGCCAACGTAGAAACGAAGCCGGAAGTTGTCATCGGGGAGAGGGACCCCGGGGGAGTGCGGCCCCGTCAGACCCTGCCGTAGTCGTCTTCCAGGCGGATGATGTCATCCTCACCGAAGTACGTCCCGTGCTGGACCTCGATGAAGACCAGGGGAGCCGTTTCGTGCAGATTCTCGATCCGGTGGGCGGTGCCGGCCGGAATGTCGACCGTGTCGCCGGGGCCCACTGAAATTTCACTCTCGTCCAGAACTGCGAGCCCGAGCCCCTGCACAAAGAACCAGTGCTCTGAGCGCTTTGTGTGGCGCTGGTAGCTGATCCGCCTGCCCGGCTCCACGAAGATCCGCTTGACCTTGTGGTCCGCCGCGTCCGAGAGGACCTCGTACTGGCCCCAGGGGCGCGTGGTTGCTTCCATCCCGACATCTTTACCTACAGGAGGCCTGTCTGTCCCAACCGACGGCGGATTCCAGCCACCTGCACCGCGACCGGATTGTGTCCGGACTCTGCTCAGGGCCGGTAGCCGAACTGTTCTGCCACCGGTGAGATGACCCGGGAGAGTTCTTTAATTTCGGTGGCCCCGAGTTGGCTCCGTGTGCTCAACCCGAGGTTGTCGTCCAGCACACGCTGGTCGAATTCCAGTCCCAGGAACTCCTGCAATCGGACGACAGTCCCAGAGTCCTTGGTCAGGTCTTCGTACCTGACGAGTACTGCGCCGAGGCCTTCTGCTCCGTCGCTGAACCCACCCGCAAGGTCGGCCCACTTCGTCCCGAATTCACCGGCTGTGCGGACCACGTCGTCGGGCCAGTTCCAGGTCCACTCCGAACCGGAGTACGACGCATAGGAGTCATAGGGGTTCCGGACCAGGAAAATCAGCCGCGCCTCGGGGAACAGGGCCTTCATGTACCGGGCATGATCGATACCCCATCGGACCTCTTTGATTCCCCACTGCTCGTATCCCAGATCATTTGCCGGCGCAGCGAAGAGGGCACGGATGAACGCGCGCTGTGCTTCGATGAGCGATTCCTTCGGTGGATACAGATTCGCGATGAAGCGATCGACCAGGGGACCCTCGTTGCGATGTTGCCCGATGATCCATTTCTCCTTGAAGACCCGCTTGTCGAGCGGTGGGAGCATGTCCATCATTCGCTGGATCGGTAGCGAATCCGCATACGGCTCGCCCCACACGAGGACGGATCCGGACGAGATGACCATTCTTTGCAGGAGTGTCGAACCGGATCTCCACCCCGCCGAGAAAATGAGTATGGGACTGTCCTCGACCGGAGATGCGAGCGACTCCAGTACTGCCAGACCATCATCGGTCCCGGGTAGTGGCGGGCCACCGGTACCAACTCGACCTCTGAGCCGGACCTTGACCGCCCGCTTTGCCCGCGAGGTCAACGACGGCTCCCCTTGGACGTTCACGCTTCCCCCCTTGGAACTTCGCAGCGGAATAGCCCGCGCTTCCAGATAGTTGACCACATTGGTAGGGTTTACCGGGCTTGGGTGAGCATATCTTGAACCCCGTGTCTACCGACGGGCCTACCTCAGCCAAATTCGAGAGCCATAGAGGACCAAATGAGCAACTTCCGAGATCTTCTGAATTCCACCAAGAGCGAAATTCGTGAGGTCGACACGGCGACTGCCGAAGAGCAGCGCGAAGCCGGTGCGCTTCTGCTTGACGTGCGCGAGGCCGACGAGTTCGAACAAGGTGCGGTACCCGGATCCATCTTCATCCCACGTGGGCACCTCGAGTCACAGGTAGAGGGTCGGCTACTCGACAAGTCCGCCCCTGTCATCGTGATGTGCGCCGGCGGTACCCGATCTGCTTTCGCCGCCCGAACCCTGGGTGAACTCGGCTACACCGACGTCGTCTCGATGGCCGGTGGTTTCAACAAGTGGAAGGACGAGGGGCGGGACTGGAAGCGTCCAAGGGTTCTATCCCCGGACAAGCGCAACCGGTACTCGCGCCACCTACTGATGAACGAGGTCGGTGAGGCAGGTCAATTGAAGCTGCTCGACGCCAAGGTCCTGCTGCTCGGAGCCGGCGGACTCGGATCGCCGGCCGGCCTGTATCTGGCCGCCGCTGGAGTAGGCACAATCGGCATCGTCGACATGGATGT
>JBATWQ010000185.1:0-2375 GCA_049672765.1 Microthrixaceae bacterium
TCTGGTATCACGCCGGTGGAGCAGACCCGCAGTATGAGGTCCCCAAATTCGAGGAGGCCGACGATCCGGATTGGTCGGACCCTCATGAGTACCGTGGCGAACTGGTCGCATCGCTTCAGGACATGGCCGAGAACAACGTGGACTACACCCACTTCTACTTCGTCCACGGTCGTGACGCTCTGGATGAGTCCACATCGAAGTTCACCACGGATGGGCCGTTCTCCCAGGTCATCGAGAGTTTCGAGGACCAGGGGTTGACCTTCACCCGCTGGACCTGGGGTCCCGGCCTGGCGTTGTTGCGGATCCCTGAGCTTGCGACCGTCATGACGACCACAACGCCGATCGACCGCCGCCACGTCCGTCTGCTCTGGCACTTCTATTTTCCCCGGGGTGTCGACGAGGTCGCCGACGAGATCATCGACGGTGTCGTGGGCGAACACGGGCTGGGTGCCGACGAACCGATCTGGCGGGACAAGGTATTCAAGGAACGGCCGCTCCTGGTCAAGGGCGACGGTCCGATTGCCGAGTTCCGACGCTGGTACGAGCAGTTCTACGAAGGCAGCCGCGGCGAGTCTTGAAGCGATGAGGTGACCGAGTGGTAACTGATCAATCGGCGATCGGCAGATGGCCATCGAGACGACAGGGCGGGTGAAACTGTCCGACGCCTCAGGTGTCCGGGTCTTGGTGGAGTTGCTCATACAGGTCTCGGCCGTAGGTGTACAAGTTCTTCTGGGCAGCCGCCCTCCGGGGAACACCCTTTCCCAACTACCGTCCGACACGTAGCGTGGGCACATGGGTTTCACTCGCATCACCACCGATCCTGCTCGAATGGGCGGCGTCCCATGCGTTCGTGACCTCCGGTTCCCTGTCGCTGCAGTGGTCGCAATGGTCGCCGACGGCATGACCGTCGACGAAATCCTCGCCGAGCACCCTGCCCTCGAAGCCGCCGACGTGACCGAGAGCCTTCGCTATGCCGCTGCTGCGGTTCAGGAGCGTGAGCTGCCACTGCGCCAGCCTGCATGAGGTTCCTGCTCGATCAGAACCTTTCCCCTATCCTCGTGGACCCATTGACTCCGGCCACGATGCCGTCACGTACAAGACCTCGGCCTAAGCCGCGCGCCTGACGAGCATGTACTCGCCGCAGCCGCGGCCGACAACCGGGTGCTCATCTCCTCCGACACAGACTTCGGCGAGCTCCTCTCGCGCTCCGAAGCTGATGGGCCGTCAGTCCTGCTCCTACGTCGACAGACAGGCCGACGTGCAGCTGAGGTCGCCGACCTCATCCTCGCCAACCTCGATGCGATCGCCGACGAACTTCAGGCTGGTGCGATCGTTGTATTCAATGACGGTGAGAAAGTCAGATGGGGAACCGAGAACGGATCCAGTCGGCGTACAACGGATCGACGACCATCAGCCGACCATCCTTCTTGAGTAGCTGACCTCGATCCAGGAGACGATGGCGCGCCTGTTGGGCGGATGACCGCGACAACGCCAGAACCCCGGCGTGGCGACCGAATAGGGCTTCACCTCCGGCGACAAGGCGCAAGACGGCCTGGTCGGCAGACGACTCACCAGAGAAGCGGGTCTCGTGACTTTCGACCGTGGCCGATCGGCAGCGTTCGAGAGCGAGGGACCAGATCTGAGATTCCTCGACGCCGGCTTCGCGTGCCGCCCACGCGGCATCTGCGAGTTGCATCGAACGCTGCGGATGTCCCCCGGTGAACGCATAGATGTGCCCACCCAGGCCGGGTGGCGATACTCCGTCGAAACCCTTGTCCACGATTTCGGTCAGTGCCACCAGACCGAGGGCCGGGACCTCGACCAGGTCTGCCTGGGCGTAGAACGGCTGGTCGGCCTGGGAGAACAGCATCCGCATGGTCGAAGGCTCGGAGCCAGCGAAGATGAGACCGATGTCCTGATAGTGATGTTGCAGGCGGGTCCGCAGAAGGCCTGCCGCACCATCGAGACGGGTGATGGACGAGAACTCGTCAAAAATGATCACCGTCGGATTTCTGCCGGCGTGGTCGATCACAACGTCGAGAAGGCGATCAACTGTTGTATCTGCAGGCGGTCGATCGGGTCTGGAGAGCGTCAGCTTCACTACCCCGAGATTCACTTCCAGACCTGCGGCCACGCTGTCGATCCCCCGTCGCCGCTCCGCTGGAATGCTGACCAGGGCGTCGTCAAGTCTTGCGGCAAGGTCGGCCCAGGATCGGAGCTCATACAGATCAACGGCTACGACCGTCACCGAGTCGTCCAGTTGGGCCGACACACTTCCCAGCACGCTTGTCTTTCCGTAGCGACGAGGGGCAACCAGAACCGTGGGCCGGTGTCTGGTCAAGCGCTCCAGCAAGTCAGCCACCAGATCCTCGCGC
>JBATWQ010000186.1:0-12132 GCA_049672765.1 Microthrixaceae bacterium
CCACAGGAGTTGTCGGACTGGGGTACCCGCCTGGTCTGGTTCGTGGTGATCGGGCAGATGCTCACGGCGATCGCAACCATGACGGTGACTGCGGTGGAGCGTGAGTTGGAACACCTGCGGTCTGCCAGCGCCCTCTGGGGCGCACTCGACCGCCAAGAGTTCGAGGTGTATTTCCAGCCGGTCGTGACGATGAAGGACTGCAACCGGGTCGTAGGAGCCGAGGCGCTGGTCCGCTGGAACGACCCCACCGATGGCTTCTTGGGTCCGGACGATTTCATACCGCTGGCCGAGGCGACGGGGATGGTCGGGGCAATCGATGTGTGGGTGCTAGCCAAAGCCTGTGCCCAGGCGGTCGAATGGCTCGAGGATGGACTAATTGACTCCACCTTCAAGCTGAGCGTCAACGTGGCCGCCAGCGAGTTGGACAAGCCCAACTACGCGGAGTTGGTAGCCGGCGTCCTTGCAGCCACCGGGCTGGACCCCAAGCAACTCCACCTTGAAATCACCGAAAGGGAACTTGCTGACGATGTACGGCAGTTTCTCGACACGCTGCACGACCTCCGACGCCTTGGGGTGAAGCTGGCGTTGGACGACTTCGGCACGGGTCATTCGACGCTCGCTCGGGTCCAGAACCTGCCGCTCGACGTGATCAAGATCGACCGATCCTTTATTGCCACGCTCGGTCACGGTTCCGATGGCGGAGCCATTGCCGAAAATGTCGTTGCGCTCGCACGTTCACTCAATGTGGTGACCGTGGCCGAAGGCGTTGAGACCACCGCCCAGGCGGAAATGCTGCGACAGATGGGCTGTGATTTGGCCCAGGGCTACTTGTTTGGCCAAGCGGTGCCGCAAGACGATTTCCGCCTTGCTCTGGCGGCGACCGCGAGGGAGTCGGCGGAGCAAAGAGGGCTTAACTGACGAGTTCACCCCTATCCTTTGGTGCATGGGAATTGGGAAGAGGGAGTCGTCAACTCTGGCGCTTGCGCGGCTCGGCTATCCGAGACGGACGAGAACCGGCCGTTGAGTTGTCTGTCTTTTCGTCCGTAGACCCATCTGAGTGGATTGCCTCGAATCGATCAGCGTTCGCGATCTTCGACCGGTTCCCGGTGACAGAGGGCCACGCGCTGGTGGTTGCTCGTCGAGAGATTGCGACCTGGTGGGACGCTTCGGCGGACGAGCAAGCAGATCTGATGTCGCTGGTTGCAGAGGTCAAAGCGGCCCTCGATTTGAAGCACGCCCCTGACGGATACAACGTCGGTTTCAATTCGGGTGGTGCCGCGGGTCAGACCATCGATCACCTCCACATTCACGTCATTCCGCGTCGGCACGGCGACGTAAAGGACCCCCGTGGGGGCATCCGTCATGTCATCCCAGAACTGGGCAACTACCTAGCTGACCAGCCAGTTGACATCGACATCTCCGATAGCAACGACCTCAATCGCACCGACGAGGATCAGCCGGAGTGGATTGAAGTTCCCGCCGTTGCGCTTGCGAGTCCAGCTGCCGGGCGTCCGATCGACGGCCGAGCCGCCGTGGACCAGGTGGTACTTCCGACAGCAGCAGTTTTGATTGATTCGCTCGGACCGCGTCGCATGCACGATGAGCTGATCGAGCGTCTGCGGTCGCCTGACTTCGACCGAATCGATCTCCTGGTCAGCTTCATCATGAAGTCCGGGATGAAGATGATTCGGGCGAGGCTCGACGAGGCATTGGGGCGGGGAACAAACGTCCGAGTCTTAACAACCGACTATCTGAACGTGACCGACGCCGACGCTCTTGCCGAACTTCTGGACATGAGCGAGTCGCATGGATCCGGTCATGGTGATTTGGCTGTGCGGGTGTTCTCGGACCCGCTCACTTCGTTCCACCCGAAGGCCTACCTGTTCTATTCAAGTACCGACGAGATGGCGGCCGGATACGTCGGTTCGAGCAACCTGTCGCGCTCCGGTATTCAGAGCGGCGTTGAATGGTCACTCGGCGTCGACCGGGTCGGTCAGTTGGTGGAGAGTTTCGATGGATTGTGGGCTGACAGACGTAGTCGGCCGCTCGATCACGCTTTCCTCCGTACCTATCGCAGCCTGTGGCACCCCGCGGCCAGCCACTCGCGACGAGAGGTCGAGATCGACGTAGACGTTGAAGCTCCCGCTGTGGCCGTTGAGCCACGACCGATTCAAATCGAGGCGCTCGAAGCACTCGAGATGACGAGGACCGGCGGTCATCAGGCAGGCTTAGTCGTAATGGCTACGGGGCTGGGGAAGACCTGGCTTGCGGCATTCGACTCTGTCGGGTTCCTCAAGTCCGAGTCGGATTCGAAAGGGCGAGTGTTGTTCATCGCCCACCGAGAAGAGATCCTCACTCAGAGTCGCGATGTCTATCGACAGGTGGCACCAGGTCTAGAGCTAGGTCTCTACAACGGGAGCGAGAAGTATCCAGATGCGGATGTCGTGTTCGCGTCGATCCAAACGATCACCCGTCGCCTCGACAAGTTCGCTCCTGACGCATTCGACTACATCGTTGTTGACGAGTTCCATCACGCGGCCGCCACCAGCTACCGGCGCGTGATCGACCACTTCAGTCCGCAGTTCTTGCTCGGACTCACCGCTACACCGCAGCGCATGGACGGCGCAGACTTGATGGCGCTGTGCGGCGACAACCTCGTGTTCGAGTGTGGCCTGGTCGAGGGGATCGACCGTTCCGAGCTGGTGCCTTTCCACTACTGGGGTATTGCGGACGTCGTCGATTACGAACCGATTCCGTGGCGCAACGGGAAGTTCGATCCGGAGGCATTGTCCCGAGCGGTCGAGACTCTGGTCAGAGCAGAACAGACCCTCAAGGAATGGCGGGAGCGCTGCGGCGGCAGGACGCTCGCTTTCTGTGCCTCGGTCACTCACGCCGACTTCATGTCCGACTACTTCAACAAGGCGGGGATAGCTTCGGTTGCTGTGCACAGTGGACCCTCGTCGTCGTCACGTGTCGAGGCCGTCGAAAATCTGCGTGCGGGGGCGGTCGACGTTGTATTTACAGTTGACGTTTTCAACGAGGGAGTGGACATCCCAGAGATCGACTCGGTGATGATGCTTCGGCCGACTTCCTCGCCGGTCATCTTCCTCCAACAGCTTGGACGAGGGCTTCGACTCAGCGAAGACAAGGACCACCTGGACGTTGTCGACTTCGTGGGCAACCATGCGAGCTTCCTGCTCAAGCCTCGGATCCTGCTGGGTTTGATGTCAGACGAGATGCCGACGCAATCCCGCGCCCTTCGAGCGATGGAGAAGGCCGAGTTCGAGATGCCAGCCGGCTGCTCAGTGAACTTCGATCTCGAGTTGATTGACATGTTTGCAGCGCTTGTGAGGTCGAAGGGTCGCACAAGGGTCAGTGCACTGGAAGAACACTGCCTGGACACCAAAGACGAGACCGGACGCAGGCCAACAGCAGTTCAGTCGCACGCGTCCGGGTTCAATCCGCTTGATGCCCGCGGGTCTCATGGCAGTTGGTTCGGAATGCTTGATGTACTTGGGCTGCTGAGCGCGGAAGAGCAACAGGTATTCGACGCTCACGGAGAAGTCTTGCGAGCGATCGAAGTTGAATCGATCACCAAGTCATACAAGCTGGTCACGCTGCGAGCCTTGATCGCCGACGGAACCTTGCGAACTGGAACGACTGTGCAAAAGGTGTCAGAGCGGTCGCATCGGATCGTGCTCGCAGATCCACGTTTAGTCCTTGACGTGCGAAGCAAGACGGTTCCAGAACCGAGCGAGCTTACTCCGAAGGCGTGGGCGGCTTTCTGGCGCAGGAATCCCCTCGTACATCTCTCCAAATCGTCCGAAGGCGCGCCAGCGATCTTCAATCTGGACAGTGACACGTTCTCGCCGACGTTTGCGGTCGACGCGGAACTCGGCGAAGGCTTCGACCAGATGGCTGCCGAGATAGTTGACTGGCGATTGGCCTCGTACCTCTTGGATGGTCGAAGTGCGGACGCTGAGGTACAGGATGCGGTGAACGACGCAGTCGACGGAGACACGGGAAATGACTTGAGTGGGCGCCTAGATAGGGACCTCGCTGGGGAGATGTCGCGACTCGTAGGAGAGCGATTCCGGCGCGATCAGGTGCCCGAGATGTTCGGGCTGCAGTACAACTCGGGCAACTGGCAGTCGGGTCATGTCTCGCTAGCCCGAGATGCCGTGTTGTTCGTGACGCTGCAAAAGAGCAGCGACATGGTTCACGGCAGCGACTACGTCGACCATTTTGAGTCTCGAACAGACTTTGTGTGGGCGTCTCAGAACAGCGTCGGGCCTGAGTCGAAGAAGGGTCGCGAGGTTCTCCGCTCGCCTGAAAACGGAATTCGCATCCACTTGTTTGTCCGGCTGAAGAAGAGTGACGTGGCTTTCGAATACTGCGGGCTTGTCGAGCCAGTGAGTCACCACGGGGAGAAGCCCATGTCAGTGAAGTTCAAACTGCTCACTCCGCTTGGTCCGGATGCAGCGAAGCGGTTCCTGCCATGACTTCGTGGCCGTGGCGGGTGGCTGCAAGCCCGCGACCTCGACCGAGGACAGATTCCCGCAACACCCTCTGGCCTACGTCCTGATTGCGCGCGGTATCGTCGACCCGCCTACCGCGTTCAACCCAGGAGACATCTGATGAACCCACCCGTGCTTCCCGAGGGCCTCGAATATGTCCGCACCACCGACGTGTTCGACAACGAGAGTGTGCCGGCGGGGTTGTTGCGGGCGCATCGAGTTGCCGAAGGAGTGTGGGGTCAGTTGGTCCTGAAGTCGGGCCGGGTCCGGTTCATCTTCGAAGATGCCGCTGATGATCCGATCATCGTCGAGGACCAGGGCTCGGTGCCTATTCCGCCGGGCCGTCACCACCACGTTGAGTTCGACGGCCCGGCGACGTTCGTCGTCGAGTTCTACCGCATCCCGGAGAACGCTCTGCCGACCGAAGGCCGGGAGAGCTCCGGCCTCTACGGCGGAGGCGACTGAAGCCCGGTAGGACCGCAGCCCCAGTCGAATGCCGGTCTGCTACTTCTGCATGTAGCCGCCGTCGATCTCGACGACGGTCCGCGAGGGAACCGTCCACTCCTAGAGTGTCGAAGATGGCGGATCGAGATCGGCTGACGGATGTCCCCGGCGTTGCGGTAGGCCACTGGAGCGACCCCGAGGCACGGACCGGGTGCACCGTCGTGCTGCTCCCCGAGAACACGATCGCCTCGTGCGAGGTGCGTGGCGGGGCGCCCGCATCGCGCGAGTTGGCGATGTTGGAGCCTGCACGCACCGTCGACAAAATCGATGCCCTATTGCTGACCGGCGGCTCCGCATTTGGCCTGGCCGCAGCCGACGGCGTCGTTGGCTGGCTCGAGGACAGGGGACGTGGGTGGCCTACGCCGGCAGGCCCGGTCCCGATCGTTCCTGCCCTGGGTCTGTTCGACCTGGCCGTTGGCGACGCAACGATTCGTCCCGGCGCCGCTCAGGGCCGAGCCGCATGCGCCAACGCCACAGACGAGATACACGACATCGGGCCGGTCGGAGCGGGAACCGGCTGCACCACCGGCAAGTGGCTCGGCCTGGATCACGTCCAACCCGGTGGGTTGGTCGCAGCGTCCGAGCGCCTGGGCGATGTCGTGATTTCAGTCCTGGTGGCGGTCAACGCCTGGGGGAGCGTCGGTCGGAGCAGCGCTGGTGTCGCCGAAGCCCTGAAGTCGCGCCCGACTGCCCAACTGTTGGGTAACACCACCATCGGCGCGGTCGTGACCAACGCTCGACTCGACAAGACCCAGTGCCTGCTGCTCGCCCAATCCGCCCACGACGGGCTCGCCCGAGCCGTATTTCCAACCCACGCCCGCAGCGATGGCGACGCGTTCATCGCCGCGGCTACCCAGCAAGTCGAAGTGTCGACAGACGTGCAGGCGACCCACGGTGCTGAGGTGACGATCGACGACCTGCGGATCTTGACCGTCGCAGCGGTCGAGCGCGCGATTCTCGGACTGTCGCCGGACTTACTCGGCTGATTGTTCCGACGTCTCGGAGCCGGACCGTTCGCTATGATCCATCGCCGCGGCAACCAACCATGCGGTCGCAGCGCTGCAGGTGTGTTTGACCACTTCGTCGGGCTCACCCGGGAAATGATGGAGACGGGATCGGGTGATCCCGGTGTGGTGGTTGTGCAGCGCCATCCAGACCGTCCCCGGTTCTTGGCCGTCCTGGGGATCCGGTCCGCCGGCGCCGGTCACAGCGATGGAGAAATCGGAACCCAGCAGCTTGCAGACGGACTCGGCCATGGTCACGGCCGCAACTTCGGACACCACGGGCACGTCGGGTACGTCGAGCAACTCGTGCTTGACCGAAGATGAATACGACACAATTGCACCGCGATACCAGTCGCTAGAATCCGGACCGGCGGCGAGGCGTGCTGACAGTGAACCCCCGGTCAACGATTCAGCGATCGCAACCGTCGAGTTGGTGCCCTGCAACAGGGACGCCAGCAGTTCGACGTCATCGGAATGGGACTCGCTCATCGCATCAAATTCAATCAGATCTCTTTGGCCAGTTGCCCGGTCCAGATGATCTGCCGAGCCAGGTCTGTGACCTTGATGTCTCGCTCCCTCGCTGCGTTCTCGATTCGTTCGGACGCCTCTTCGCTCGAGATGCCGTGCTCGCGCATGAGGATTCCCTTGGCCTGCCCCACCAGATCTCGACCGTCGAGAGCCTTCGACAGATTGTCGGCCAGGTGCTTGGTCCGCCAGTACACCTCGGCATTGGTGATGGCGACCGAAGCCTGAACGGCAAACATTCGAGCGGCGTCGATTGTCTCGTCCGAGAACGCAATCTCGTCGCATGCATACATGTTCAGCGCCCCGACGGGCTTGTCCTCACTATGCAGAGGCATTGACAGCGAGCTCTGAATACCCAGCTTCTCGGCCTCACGGACGAAGGTCGGCCACCGGGCGACTTCGGTGGCGATCCGTTCCACATAGATCATCCGGTCCTCTCGGAACGACTCCAGGCAGGGTCCCAGGTTGTCGGTGTACTGGGCCTGGTCGAGTGCAGTGGCCGACTCGCCGTTGTAGGCAACGGTGCTACCGGAGTTGTCGACCCTGAGGGTGACTCCCACCGAGTTGGCTCCGGGAACGGCGAAGCGGGCGAGGTCGGCGCAACGCTGGAGCGAGTGGGTGAGGTTCTCCTCGGTCTCGACGAGCTGGTGCAGCGCCACGACCAACTGCGGGTACGAGAGATCCTCGCCCTCGACCGGAGGGGGCATGTCGTCGTCCACGGGCATTGGTTCCTTCCTCTGGCGAAGGAGTCACCGATCCGAATTTGCGGATCAGTGATCCGATTCCAGCCTAGACCTCGGGAACCTCGCCCGACCCGGTTCTCCGGTGGCCCCGATCCGGGTAGGACGAGGTATCGACCGAAGGAGCAGCCATGAGGGCAGTCACCTGGCAGGGCAAGCGTGACGTCCGCGTCGAAGACGTAGCGGACCCGACGATCATTGAACCGACCGATGCGATCATCCGGGTAACGACCAGTGGTCTTTGCGGTTCTGACCTGCACCTGTACGAACTCCTGACCCCGTTCATGGGGACCGGAGACATACTCGGTCACGAGCCGATGGGCGTCGTGGAAGAGGTCGGCCCGGGTGTGACGAACCTTTCGCCGGGCGATCGGGTGGTCGTACCGTTCAACATCGCGTGCGGCCATTGCTTCATGTGCGGCGAAGGCCTGCATTCGCAGTGCGAGACGACCCAGGTCCACGAATACGGCAGCGGCGCGGCGCTCTTTGGATACTCCAAAATGTATGGTGCGGTTGCCGGCGGCCAGGCGGAGTATCTGCGCGTTCCACAAGCACAGTTCGGGCCGATAAAGGTGCCCGAGGGTCCCCCCGATGACAGGTTCGTGTACCTGTCGGATGTCATGCCCACGGCTTGGCAGGCAGTGGAATATGCGGCAATCCCCGACGGCGGGTCCGTGGTGGTGCTGGGCCTCGGCCCGATCGGCGACATGAGCGCCCGTATCGCCAGACTCCGGGGAGCGGGCAGAGTGATCGTCGTTGATCTGGTCCCGGAGCGTCTTGAGCGCGCACGGAGCAACGGCTTCGAGGTGGTCGACCTCGCCGAACAGGGCAACGATCTGGCCGACTCCATACGTCAGATGACGGGCGGCCGCGGTCCCGATTCGGTTATTGACGCAGTGGGAATGGAGGCGCACGGATCGCCGGTCAGCAAACTCATTCAGCAGATCTCGGGCCTGTTGCCCGATCCGATCCAGGAGAAGGTGATGGAGACCGCGGGTGTCGATCGCCTGGCTGCTCTCCACGCCGCAATCGACATTGTGCGCAGGGGAGGGACGGTCTCGATCATCGGTGTCTATGGCGGAGCGGCCGATCCGATGCCCATGCTGAGCCTCTTCGACAAGCAGATCCAGTTGCGAATGGGGCAGGCCAACGTGAAGCGTTGGATCGATGATCTGATGCCGTTGCTTTCGGACGAGGACGTCCTGGGAGCGGACGACTTCGCCACTCACCGGCTGCCACTCGAGCAGGCGCCCCAGGCCTACGACGCGTTCCAGAAGAAGTCCGACGGCACCATCAAGGTGCTGTTCCAGCCCTGAGGCTCTACCCGGTGGTCGTTCTCGGCTTCAGCGTTGACGGGTAGCTATGAGAGATCACCCGACAGGACGGGTGAGTCCGAATTTGGAAGGAACCCTGAATGGTCCCCACCAATCCGTCGCCAGGTAGAACTCGGATTCGCCGATCGAAATGGTTGGCCTTGGCAATGGCTGCCTTCTGTGTGGCATGTCTCGGGGCATGCAGTTCCAGCGGCGATAAGCCCGTGGTCAACTCGGTGCCAGAATCGACGGAGGCGCCTGCGACACAGTCGCCTCCATCTTCGGGGCAACAGGACGGACAGTCCGGCCAGTCGGGTACCAACGGGGCCGAACCCGGTCGGGATTCCGAAAAGATCGATCCTCCGGGCGGAACGAACTCCACGCCAGACCCTGGCGGTTTCTCTGGAGGTTCCAACGGTCAGGGAGTCAACCCCGACACGAACGACAACTAGTTCCGACACCCAGTAGTGGTTTGACGATTTGGGGAGAATCCGACATGAACGAAACGAAACCGGAACCCGAAGATCCACGTTCCGGATCCGGCGCGCACGATCGTGACCCCGACATTGAGGAGGCTGATCTCCGCAATGGGGAACCAGCAGCGACCGAAGATACCGAGCATCCAACAGGGGAAGAGCAGGCGTCGAAGAACCGGGAGAACGATCCTCCAGGCTGACCAGGTGCCTGTGCCGACGTTGGTACCAGGCTCATGAAGAACCGGGGATCGACGCCCGGGTGATGGCTAGCATCGTCGTCAGCCGATCATCGTTGGGGGCCCAGATGAAAACGCCGACTGTCGAGCACCTTGACACCCACCGTGCGTCCAGGCGCTTTCGGGGTCGCCCCCTGACCAGTCTGGTGGCTCTGATCTTGACCGCCCTGGTGGTGGTCGCCGGCTGCGCGCCGCTGCCCCCGGCCCCGACCCGGGACGACCAGGTGGAGCAGTTGGTCGCTTTCGTCGAGGCGCACCGAGGTCACCAGTTCGTGACCCGACCTGTGGTCGAATTCGTTCCTGATGCCGAGTTCCGGCAGCACGTTCTCGACAGCCTTCAGGCCGCAGAGCCCGAACTCGATGTCGATGAAGTGGCATTCAAGGCGCTCGGTTGGATGTCACCCCACGACAGCCTGTTCGACAAGTACAAGATCGCCTTCGGCAACGCGGTGGTCGGGTTCTACGACCCCGAGTCCAAGGTCCTGGAAGTGCGTGGGGACGAACTCACTCCCTACCGACGCGAAGTCGTGGTCCACGAGCTCACCCACGCGCTCGACGACCAGATCTTTGACCTGAGCCCCTCCAAGGGACCCGGAGTGTTGAGCGAGGAGCAACTGGCATACCTGGTCGCGGTCGAGGGCGACGCCGCCGACATCCAGCGCGCATTCGTTGCGAGTTCGTCGCCGCTCGATCAGCTCGGCAGCCTGATTGAGCAGCTGTCGTTCCCTCTTGATCCCGAGATCCTCACGGTGCCGGTCGCGCTGCTGAGCATCAGCCAGACCCCGTACCTGCGTGGACCTGAATTCGTCGAAGGCCTTGGAGGCCCGTCTGCTGTGGACCAGATGTTCGGCCGCTTCCCGACGACCGCCGAACAGGCCTGGGACGTTCGCAAGTACCTGGCCGATGAACCCGCCGAGCATGTCGATTCCCCTCCGGCAGCGGGGGATGTCGTGGCCTCGGGGTCCTGGGGCCAGTTCTTCATGAGTCTCATCCTGTCCAACGGGATCAACCTGAACGGCTCCGTCGATCCGGTCACCGACGGTTGGGCGGGCGATTCCTACGTGACGTGGACCACAGCCGGCGAGTCGTGCATTCGGATCGACACCCGCCAGGACACGCCAGCCCTGGCGGACCAACTCCGCGCAGCGCTGGACGCGTGGGCGACAACCTCGGGAAGTCAGATCCAGTCGCTCGATTCCACGACCGTCCGCCTGACCCGGTGTGCCTGAACCCGAAGGGGACTGAAGACCTCGGAGTCAGCCTGCTCAATCCGCACGCTGTCAATCCGCCTGTGTTCAGCTGCCCTCGTCGGGCTTGTCCTGCTCGGCCAAGACGGGCGCACCCGCTGACTCCTCGGTGAAGCGCCTTTCGGCCTCGTCGCTGTCGAACTCCTTGTCCAGACGCTCGGCAAGTTCCTGGTCCTGGTTGACGGCCTGGCCAAAGGACTTGTCCTCGTAACCGGGCTGCTCGTAGCGGGCGTCCGGGTCGGTGCCAGTCGCCGTGTCCTGGCCGGCCTTCTCCTTCTTAGGGGTCGATGCGACCTTGGCTGAGGAACTTCCGGCCTTGTTGCGTGCACCGTTGCTGGCCGCACTTTCAGCCACGCCATCCACCTGCTCGAGGATTGCGCCCTGTTGGTCGACGATCCCGGCCTCACTCGCCGGATCCGTTGCCTTGGGTCGGTTTGCGGGGTTCCCGCCAGACCCGTCTTGCGCCTTTCGGGGCGCGTCGCCACCGGTACTGGCACCGGCAAAGGCGATGGCTGCACTGGCTGCACCCATCGCGACCGTCATCAAGGGCATCAGCCATTTGCGGCGCCCCTCGAAGTTGCGAAACGCCACGACCGTGGCGGCCATGTCGGCCAGGTCCATCGCGGCGCCGATCTTGATGAGGTCGGCCAGTCGGTCCGAGTCGCCATCCGAAGACGCGAGCGTCGCTGTGCCTAGAGCAATGTCACGAGCACCGAGCGTCCGGGCGAAGACCTTCGTCCCCCGACCGTCGGTGTCGTGACCGATCCAGACGCGGGCCGACCAGCTTGGCGCCACGACGAGTGACGCCCCGATTCCGGTTCTGACAGCGCCCATGGCCATTGCGAGGTTGCGTGTATCCATGCAGGACACATACCCCTCAGAGACCGGAGCATTCACCTGACGTCCGTCATTCGACACCTGTCGTCCGACGCCCGTGTGGAGGTTCTCAGCGCTGTCGCCGGATGGATATGGATTGGCTCGACAAACCTGCGACCGGGAGGGCCCCTGTGGAAGTTGACTGGGTTGAATCCGGACGAGCAGCGGCGCGGCAGGACCGGGCGATGAGCTTCGTCAACCACTGCAGGGCTTCCTCGCCGAACCCATCCGCGGGCGTCCGACCACACTTGGGCGCGCGAGTTGGACGCTCGGGGGTGTTGGTTCTCGCCATGGTGCTGGTTCTTGCATCGGCGTCCTGTGCGGCGATCACAACAGCACCGGCACGGACCTACGGGACCTTCGTCGACAGGGCTGTGCAGACGGCGACCAGCGCCAGTTCGGCCGTGGCAACCGCCCAATTGGCGGCCAAGGCGGGCGCAGAAGGTAAAGGCACAGGGGCCTATCTGTCTGTCCTGATCGGTAAGGCGGAGGACTCGCTCGGCGCGGTGACGACAACCTTTGAATCGATCCTTCCTCCGGACCCCCGCTGACGGACTGATTGGTCCCGAGCGGAAGTATGTGCCCTGGGCGCAGGTGCTGGACCCGTCCGCTCTAGCTGGAACGGACGAACCCGTTCGTTTCGAAGGCAGCACCACCGACCTGCCGTGACGTCCGCAGCTGGGGCCCTCTGCGG
>JBATWQ010000187.1:0-33964 GCA_049672765.1 Microthrixaceae bacterium
GCCTTCTCGGGGGTGACCCAGACCGCGGCGATCACCTCGCGGTCGTCGTGGAGCGCCACCTGACCTTGGGGAGCAGCGGCGACGAAGAAGCGCGTGTCATACCTGCGGGGCGCTCCGAGGGGCGTCACCCAGCGCGAGAAGTAATGGATCGACCCGAGATCCAGACGCAGGTCCTCTTCCACGCATATCTCGGCGAGCCGCCGTTCGCCCGAGTCGACAGCCTTGCGGTGGATCTCGAAACGCCTTGCCACCGACTCGTCGGTGAACGAGATCGTCCGCCCTCCGGCGTCCGTCGCCAGTAGCAGGCCAGCTTCCTCGAAGGACTCTCGAATTGCGGCCACCCAGAACGACAGGCCTGCCTTATCAGAGCCGACCAGCCGCGATGCCGAGTCGTTGGTTCGACCTACAGAAATTGCCTCGACGTCGGGCTCAGCGTCCTCGGGATCCACTCCTCCGCCCGGGAAAACGTATGCGCCACCCACGAAATCCGAATTGAGGTTGCGCCGGAGCATGCAGACCTCGAGGCCGGAGTCTCCGTCGCGCAACAACATGACCGTCGCTGCATCTCGAACCGGGACCGACCCGGGATCCGGATGTGCAAGAGACATGGAGGCCACGGCGCAACCCTAGTCACTGCCTGAGCGCTGCTCCGGCGCCGCCGCCCGGGAGGGAGGGTGGGGTGGGCGGGGGCGCCGGAGTCAGCGATTTGTGCTGGGACGACCGTCGGTGTCGATGACACCGCTGTGTGAGTCCCGCGAATTGTTGGTCGGGCCGGGAAGGAGCGGTTGGCGATGGCCCACCTCGGGTTCGACGTCCCACCCTTCCGAGTCGATAACGTCACCGAATGTGCGCGTGCGGTTGTGAACCCGTCCGTACCCATCAACGCCGCTGGTCATGAATACACCGCTGATGCGTGAGCGACTCGCTGCCTGCGCTGCACGCTTAGTCATCCAGACCAGCACCAGCGGACGCAGGACGGCGCGGACCGGGGGTAGCAGCAGCAATACACCTATGGCGGCGGTCACGAAACCGGGGATCACCAACAAGAGTGCGCCGAGCATCGCGATGACGCCATCGAGCATCTTGTTGCCGGGGGAACGACCTTGGGTGAGTTCCTCGGCCACTGCACGCCACGAGGCAACCCCTTGACGCTTGAGCATCCAGACACCTGCGAGGCTCAAACCCATCAGCAGCAGAACCGTCGCAAATCCACCGACCTGACCGGCGACCGCGAGCGCGGCCCAGATCTCAACAACCGGAATCGCCAGGAGGATTACCAGGACGGTCAACGCCATGTACCGACGGTACGTCCTCCGCGCCGCCCGGTCACGGCATCATTGAACCGACTTGAGTTGGCTCTCAGACCTTGGTGTATCTCAGAGCCTGCTCAGACCTTGGCTTCTGAAAGCGCCCTGCGCTCAGCCTCGTTCAAACCGCCCCAGATGCCGTGGGGCTCCTTGATGGTCAGGGAGTATTCGAGGCATTCGTGGTCGACCGGACAGGTTCGACAGATCTGTTTGGCTCGTGCCTCGCGCTCGATCCGATCGGCCTTGCGCTCGAACTGGGGCGGTGGGAAGAACACCGCGGCCTGAGGTCCGCGGCAGGCTGCTTTTGCCTGCCATGCGTCTGGAGATTGTTGTGCGCTCACGTTCGAACCCCCCGGTTTCGATGTGGCCGCACGATATTCACCAATATCGCCCGCTACAAGGACAAATTTGTTAGCAACGCGCTAGCTGTCGACAGCACTCTGCCCCGAACGGCGGGCCTTCCCCCCTTGCGGATCGGTCGCCATTGCGACAATCGGCCATTGCGACAATCGGCCGCGACTACTGGCCGGCCGACTCGGCGCGCACCTCGAGGACCAATCCATCGACCCCGACGACCCTCACAGCGTCGCCGACGGTGCCACGGAAGCCGTCAACACCCCGGGCACGCCATTCGGCTCCGCGAACCATGACCGTACCGAGGGGAGCGAGCACGGAACTGACCTCTCCGACTTCGTCCTCAAGCCATTCCCGTCCGATGAATGGCGTGCCGAAGCGGGCCCGGGTCATGGACGGCATGCCGGTCAACACAACGGTCGCGATGCCGCCGATCCCCACCACCAGGGCGAGCCAAGTGGGTCGGAATTCCGAGAACAGGAACAGAGATGAGACGGTGAATCCGACGAGGCCGATCCACGTCCAGGCCCGTGCCAGGCCGGTCTGCATGTCTATTCCGAATGCCACGAAGGACAACACGAACAGCGCAAGAGCCCACGGCACGACCCGCAGTTCTGCCACCCCGTAGCCGCCGAGCAGCACAAACCCGGCGCCGACGACGCCGGCGACCCCGACACCGGCTGTGAAGAACTCGAACAGCAGCAGCGCGGCACCGATCACGATCAGCAGGTACGCAACGGCGGGGCTCGCCGCAGTGTGCATGATCTGGGTTGGAAGCGGCAGCTTCGAGATGCGGACGGTCTGGACCGCCTGCTTCTGCTTCTTGCCGTCGACCGTCACGACCTTGGTGTCAACGGAATCAAGGTTGCCGACGTGGTCGACCAGCGTGGGATCGAATCGACCGACAAGGCCTTGATCGACCGCATCCTCGCCCTTGAAGACCTTCGTGAGGCCCTGAGCCGCCGGACCCTCGAAGAGTTCGCCGAACCGCTGGCTGTCGAGGCGCTGCATTCCGACCTCGCCGATCACCGCTCCCGGTGCGATCGCCGACGAGTCAGCAATCTGAACGAGTTCGGCTGCGCCCCCGAGGGCTTCGGAGCCAGAAGCTCCGACCCACGCCGAAACCGGCACGGTCGAGTTGGCGATCACCCCGGCGATCTCGTTCAGCCTGGAGTCCGGAACGACCGATCCGCCGCTGTTCATCTGCAGCACGACTGCCACAACATCGCCTGCGCGCTCAGCTCTGCGTACGCTCTCGATGATGGAGTGCGCCTCGATCTCGTCGATCAAACCGTCTACCGCGACCACGTCGACACAGCCGACTTCCTGGCAGCGGCTCTGCGCACCGGCCGGTGCGGCAAACGCGCTGCCCAGCAGCGTCGTCCCTCCGATGGCCAGGCAGACGAGCGCCACCAGTTTCGATCGTCGTGGTTTCTGCAAGCGAGTAGCTAGTGTGCCCATGGCAAGGTCTCCGAAGGGACAGAGTGGATCCTGAGCAGTTCTTCACTGCATCCGGAGTGATCATCGTCGCCGGGAAAGGCGGTGTCGGCAAGACGGCCGTCACCGGAGCGCTCGCGCACGCAGCGTCATCGGTCGGTGTGCGGACCCTGATCATCGAGATCGAGGGCAAGAGCGGGCTCGCCGCTGCGTTCGGTTCTGATCGGCTCACCTACGACGAGATCGAGTTTCTCGATGCGATCGACGGTCACGCCGGAGTCACCGCACGAACCCTGACCCCTGACGACGCCCTGGTTGAATACCTTCACGACCACGGTATGAAACGGATCTCGAACCGGCTCGTCTCGAGCGGAGCACTCGACATGGTGTCGACCGCGGTTCCGGGGATTCGCGACATTCTGGTCCTCGGCAAGATCAAGCAGCTTGAGCGGGCCTCGGGATTCGATCTGATCCTCGTTGATGCCCCTGCCGCCGGACACGCGATTTCGTTCCTCCGTTCAGCCAGCGGCCTGGCTGATGCGGTGAAGGTCGGGCCGATCAACAGCCAGGCGAAAGACGTTCTGGAGTTGCTCAACGACCCGGCCCGATGCCGGGTCATCTTGGTGACCCTCCCCGAGGAGACGCCGGTCAACGAGCTGATCGAAACCGCCTACAGCGTCGAGGACGAGGTCGGTCTGGCCCTCGGACCGGTCGTGATCAATGGCGTGCTCCCCCGCATGCCTGGACTCGACCTCAGCCCGGATGAGGCCGCCGAGGAGGTGGGGATCGAGCTCACCCGGGAACAGGCACGAATTCTGGGTGAAGCCGCCGAGTTCCGCATCTCCAGAGCGGATCTGCAGGACCGCCAGCTCAACCGCCTGGGCGAAGACCTCCCCCTGCCCCAGCTGCGCCTTCCGCAGCTGTTCACCTCTGAGCTGGGCGTTGACGAAATTCAGATACTCGCCGAATCGCTCCTCGCGCAGATCAGGGACCTGCCGGATCAGTCGGGTGGCAAGTCGGCATGACTCTCCAACAGGTCATGGCCATGAGCCACGTCGTCGTCTGCTGCGGCTCGGGAGGAGTGGGAAAGACCACCAGCGCAGCGGTCCTGGCAATGCACGCAGCCCAGGAGGGAAGACGGGCGGTTGTTGTGACGATCGATCCGGCCAGACGCCTAGCCGACGCGCTTGGTCTGGAAGGCCTCTCGAACGAACCGGCCCTGGTCGACGGTCCGTGGCCGGGCGAGATGTGGGCGATGATGCTCGACACCAAGAGCACCTTCGACGGTCTCGTCCGCCGTTACTCGAAGGACGGGGCCCAGGCCGAGGAGATCCTGGCCAACGGTTTCTACCGCAACATCTCGTCGTCGCTCTCCGGCACCCAGGAGTACATGGCTTCGGAGAAGCTCTACGAACTCGCGGTCGAGGGTAACTACGACCTAGTTGTCGTCGACACTCCCCCGACCCGCAACGCACTCGACTTTCTCGAAGCGCCCCAACGTCTTGCACGCTTTCTGGACCACCGTCTGTATCGGGTCCTGATGATGCCGACCCGAGGATTGGTAAAGGCAGTCAACCTGGCCGCCCAGACCGTCATGCGGTCGGTCGCGAAGGTGGTCGGGGCCGAGGTGATAGCGGACGCTATTTCCTTCTTCAGCGCGTTCGACGGAATGGAGCAGGGGTTCAAAGACCGGGCTCGAAAGGTTCATGCACTTCTACGCAAGGACGACACGGCGTTCGTGTTGATCGCCTCGCCGAATGCCGACACCGTTGCCGAGGCCGGCTACTTCGCGAGTGAGCTGAAGAGGCTGGAAATTGAGGTCAGGGCTCTCATCGTCAATCGGATGAGCCCGGTCTTCGGGGATGAGCCGGCCAGATCAGAACAGTTCCCCGCGTCCGATCCGGTCGCCGGGATAGAGGCTCCCGATGGTTCCGCTCTGGCTGACCTTCTCGACTGCCTTGCCCAGGCGCGGGCCAGTGCGGCCGGGGAACATGTTCACCTTCGCGGAATCGCCGCCGATGTCGCGCCGGCACCCGTTGTCGGCGTTGCGATCCAGCCGTTCGAGGTGAGCGACATCGAGTCGTTGACCAAGCTCGCCTCGGTTCTGTTCGACCCAGACTCAACGCTCACCGGCCTCGGCTGACGGCCGGGCAATCCCTACACGGCCGGACCCAGATCGGCCGCACTGTGGAAGTCGGCTGACGAGGAACTATCGTCGCAATCGTGGATGCCGAAATACGCACGATTCTTCTAGCCACTGACGCCGACTCGGTTTTCGAAGAGGTCGATGCGGCGCTGAGCGACTCGAGAACGAAAGTGCTGCGGGTCACAGCAGGAGCCGACGTCCTTCCCGCAATCCGTGAGGTCGAACCGAACCTGGTGATTCTTGACCTCCAGATCGGCAATATGGGTGGGGTGGCGACGTCACTGGCGATCCGTAACGAAGAGAGCGTCGGACGTCTCGAACCGCAGAACGTGCTGCTGCTGCTCGATCGCATCGCTGACGTGTTCATCGCCCGTCGCTCCGATGCCGACGGCTGGATCGTCAAGCCACTGAATCCGCTCCGTCTCCAGCGGGCGGCCACACTTGTGATGAACGGCGAGTACTACACCGAACATCTGACCGTCGTCGGCGCTGAAGAAGAGCCCCAGGAATCTGCGGAACTGGACGCCGGTGGAGAAACCCCGGGGGACGAAGCTGACATCGAGAACGCCCAGCCGACCAGTGAAGCGGCCGGCTGAAAGTCGAGCGGTCCGGCCTCGACAACGAGTTCTGCCAACGCATTACCGCGCCGGGGCAGGTACCGGTACGATGGACCGGCAATACGGGTGGTAGCGCAGCTTGGTAGCGCGCCTCGTTCGGGACGAGGAGGTCGGGAGTTCAAATCTCCCTCACCCGACCAAATGCTCAACCAGAGCTCAACGACGTGGCTCAAGGCCCGGGATTCCTGAGGGAACCCGGGCCTTGAGCTTCCCGTGCAGGTTCCGGCCCGGATCAACTCCTGCTGGGCCCGCTCCGGTTTTCGGCCCCGGTTCGGTCAGGCGAATGTGTCGACTGCCACCGCCGATTATTGAGACTTTCTCCTGAGAAAGGTCAAGCCAGTATGGCAAGTCGTCCGATACGTCTTGCATGGCCCTGAACCATTCACACGAGCAACAGATTGACGCGGCGAGCCGCCCATCCCGCCGCCGTCGCACCCGCCGCTTTGGCTTTCTCGCACTGGGCCTGGCGTTGGCGCTCTCCGCTGGTGTTCTCACGAGCTGCGAATCGATTGAGGCCGAGCGGCTCCAGGTGATCAGCGAAGTAAACGCCAGCCGGGCCGCCGCAGGAGTCCCCGCCGTCAGAGAGAACGTCGCGCTGGACATCAAGGCCGACAAATGGGCCCAGAAGATGCGCAATGCCTGCAAGATCTGGCACTCGAACCTGGCCGACGGTGCGCCCGACAACTGGCGCAAGCTGGGAGAGAACGTCGGCCGTGGTGGCTCCATCGGCCAGGTCCACGTCGCCTACATGAACTCACCCGGTCACAAGGCCAACATTCTGGACCCCGCGTTCAACCAGATGGGTGCCGCTGCGGTCTGGGGCGACTGCAACGGCTACCGCACGGTTTTCACGGTGCACGTCTTCATGAAGGGCTGAGCGCAGCCTCGGGCCAACTCGATCCGGCCACCTAGTGTCTGGCCATGGAGATCGGCGAGTTCCAGAAGTTGATGGCGGACCTCTACGGCGAAGCGGACGCCGAACGAGGGGTGCCCTCGACGGTTGCCTGGTTGTGCGAAGAGGTCGGCGAACTGGCCCAGGCAGTCCGCAAGGGGACCGCCGACCAACAACTACACGAGTTCGGCGACGTGATCGCCTGGGTAGCGTCACTGGCCAACCAGATGGGAATCTCGCTCGAAGACGCCGCCAACCGATACGTGGTTGATCCGCCGCTCTAAAGTTGGCCGAACCTCAGCGAATCAGCCCGCCGAGCTAGCTGTGGGGCCCAGGCAGCGCCAGCTAGCTTGCGGGCCCCGGCGGATCAGCCTCGCTTGAGCAGCTCTTCCGCGATCTGGATGGTGTTGAGAGCTGCGCCCTTGCGCAGGTTGTCCCCCGACAGGAACAGCGCGAGGCCATTTGACGTCGAGGAGTCGTTGCGAACACGACCCACGTAGGTGACATCGTCGCCAGCGGCCTTGAGCGGGTTCGGAACCTCATCGAGGACGACACCGGGGGCCGCGCCCAGCAGTTCTCTCGCCCGATCCGGGCTGATGGGGCGATCGAACTCGGCGTTGATCGAAAGCGAGTGACCGGTGAACACCGGCACACGTACGCACGTACCCGAAACCTTCAGATCTGGCAGGTCCAGGATCTTGCGGCTCTCGTTGCGAAGCTTCTGTTCCTCGTCGGTTTCGTCGCTGCCGTCATCAACTACCGAGCCCGCGAGTGGGACGACGTTGAAACCGATCGTGCGGACGAACTTGTCGTGCTCCGGAAAGTCGATGGAGCCCCCGTCGTAGGCCAACTCGGAGGCCTTTGCGCCAGGGGCGGCGATCTGTCCGGCGAGTTCCTCGACACCGGCTAGCCCGGCGCCGGAGACGGCCTGGTAGGTGCTTACGACCAGCCGCACGAGCCCGGCCTCGGTGTCGAGCGGCTTGAGGGCCGGCATCGCAACCATCGTGGTGCAGTTGGGGTTGGCGACAATTCCCTTGGGGATCGAATCGAGGGCCTCGGGATTCACCTCGGAAACCACCAGCGGAACGTCCGGGTCCATCCGCCAGGCAGATGAGTTGTCGACGACAATCGCGCCAGCAACAGCGACCTTGGGTGCGTATTCGCGTGAGCTGGTCGCTCCATTCGAGAAAAGGGCGATGTCGATGCCGCTGAAGTCTGCGGTGGCGGTGTCCTCGACCACGACGTCTTCGCCCTTCCACGGGAGGGTCTTGCCGGCGGATCGTGCCGATGCGAAGTAGCGCATCTTGCCAACCGGGAAATTGCGCTCGTCCAGCAACGTGCGCATGACATTGCCGACCTGACCTGTTGCGCCGAATATGCCAACCGTGGGCATCGAGGGAATGCTCATGGACACAAGGCTAGTTCTCCAACCTGTTGGCGCCGAAGCGAGTAAGGCCCGCCACGATGCGAGACTTCACAGGTGACGAGCCGACCCTGGACACTGGCGCCTGCGGATGAGGTGGCCGCGACGCCTGTCGGTCTGTACATCCATGTGCCGTTCTGTGAACGTCGCTGCGGCTATTGCGCCTTCAATACCTATACGGCGAGCGACGTCTCAAGCCAGAGCCGTTCCGACTACCTGCTCGGCGCCGTGGCCGAGATCCGACTCGCAGCGACGACGCTGAGCCGTTCCAGACTGGAGAGCATCTACCTGGGGGGTGGCACTCCTACGATTCTGGGCATCGGAGAGATCGAACAGATCCTTCGGGTCACCCGCGAACAGTTCGACGTGCCGGACAACGCCGAGATCACTATCGAAGCCAACCCCGACGGACTCGACCGCGACTATCTGCGCGGCCTGCGCCAGCTCGGAATCAAGCGGATTTCGTTCGGTATGCAGAGCACGAGCCGCAGGGTCCTGGACCTGCTCGACCGCACCCACGACCCTGCGCTGGCGCTCCGAGCCGTAGAGATGGCTCATTCGGTCGGATTCGATCACGTCAGCCTCGACCTCATCTATGGAACTCCGGGAGAACTCACGACCGACTTCGAGGACTCGTTGACGGCCGCTGTAGCTACGGGTGTCGACCACATCAGCGCCTACTCGCTGGGGATCGAGTCCGGTACCAAACTCGCAGCGCGTGTGCGGAGTGGAGCGCTGGCCCGCCCCTCTGATGACGACGCCGCCCAGCGCTATGAGGTGGCGGATGACCTACTAAGCGCCGCCGGGTTCGGCTGGTATGAGATCTCGAACTGGGCCCGCAGCCCCGAGGCCCAATCACGTCACAACCTCCTGTATTGGGCCAACGCAAACTGGTGGGGAATCGGACCGGGTGCGCACTCGCATCTGAACGGTGTCCGTTGGTGGAACGTGAATCACCCCGACGTCTGGGCCCAGCCGTTGCTCGCAGCGGAACCGGATCAGAGCGGCCCGGGTCGAGGCGCGTCAGACCAGAGCGGCCCGGATCGAGGCGCCCAAGACCAGAGCGGGTCTCATGTCGCCGGATACGAGCAACTCGATGCCGCTCAGCGCCGTCTCGAACACGTGATGCTCGGAATCCGGCTCTCGAGTGGTCTATCCATCGACGGGTTGATCGACCCGGAAGCCATCGCTGATCTCAGCCACGAAGGCCTGATCACCGTCGTTCCGTCATCTCTGGGTCCAGCTGAGGAGACGGATGCCGCCGCTACCGGTGGTCCCGTTACCCGCGACCCCAGCCGCGAGCGACTCGACGGTGGCTGGGGCGAGGACGAAGCCAAGGAACCGGATCGTCTGGTGCTGACCCGCAGGGGTCGCCTCGTCGCCGATCGTGTAGTGGACAGACTGACCTGACCGCCTTGCTCGGGCTCGAGGCGCAGTCGCCATCGAAGCGTAGCCATGGGAGCGACGCCGGTGGTCAAGGTCAGGTCAGGTCTTGCTCACCAGACTCTGCTCGCCATCGTGGGGCGCTTCGATGCTGGCGACGACAGGCCCCGAGTCGGCGGTCGCCGCTCCGGGCGCCGGGGCAGCACCGTTTGCGGCGTCGATTTTGGCTGTTACACCCGAGGCTGCTGAACCTGGCTTAGACGCGTCCGACGCCGCTGAACCGATCGTCTCGCGAAGCGGAATCTCCTTGAGCGCCCACGCAACGGCGATGCCCGCTGCAAGGGCGACCGCCGCACCCAGGAACATCCAGTGGAGTCCGCGTGCCATCGCCTCGAGTCCGGCCTCCCGGAGTGCACTCGGCAGGTCCCGAACGGTGTCCGGGCTGTTGAGGGCCTCCGCGACCGTGGCCGGGTCGGCACCAGCAGGAAGTAGTCCGGGCAACTCACGCGCAATCGTGGTCGTCAACACCGTGCCGAACACCGCCACACCGAACGAGCCACCGATCTGGCGGAAGAAGGTGACCGACGAGGTCGCAACACCCATGTCCGAGAAGTCCACGGCGTTCTGGACGACGATCACGATGGTCTGCATAACCATGCCCATGCCGATACCGAGGACGAGTGAGTAGAACGAGATCAGGGCGATCGAGGTGTGGGGATGGATGGTGGACAACAACACCGCCCCGAGCACGGCAACGCACATGCCCACGATCGGCCAGACGCGGTACTTACCGGTTCTTGCAACGATTCGACCGGATGCGATCGAGGTGGACATGACGCCGGCCATCATTGGAAGCATCAATAGCCCCGACGAGGTGGCCGAAACGCCGCTCACCGCTTGGAGGAACAGCGGCAGGAACGAGATCGACCCGTACAGGCCGACGCCGATGAGCGTCGCCAGCAACATCGTCGTGGAGAAGATCTGGCCCTTGAAGAGGCGCATCGGAAGGACCGGTTCTGCCGCTCGCGTCTCCCACACACAGAACAGGACCAGGAGCACGGCGCCTAGGGCGACAAGTCCGAGGATCTGCCCCGAGGCCCATTCGTAGCGGCTACCACCCCACGTCGTGACGAGCAGCAGGGCGGTGACCCCGGTGACCACCAGCAATGCTCCCAGGTAGTCGATCGAATGCTCTCGCCGCGTGTGGGGCAGACGCAGGACGATCGACGTGATTATCAGCGCAACGATGCCGACGGGCAGGTTGATGAAGAAGATCCACCGCCAGGACACAGAGTCGACGAAGAAGCCGCCCAGTAGCGGTCCGGCAACGCTTGCGAAGGCGAAGACCGAGCCCAGATAGCCGGTGTAGCGGCCGCGTTCTCGCGGCGAGAGGATGTCTCCGAGAATCGCGAAGGGCAACACCATGAGGCCACCGCCACCGATTCCCTGGATGGCCCTGAAGAAGATCAATTGCTCCATCGACTGTGCCACTCCGGCGAGCATCGAGCCGATGACGAAGATGACGATTGCGATCTGGAACACCTTTCGGCGACCGAAAAGGTCGCTGAGTTTGCCGTAGAGCAACGTCGATGTGGTCGACGTCAACAGATAGACCGTGATGACCCACGAGAGTTGGTCGAGGCCACCGAACTCCCCGACGATCGTCGGCAGCGCCGCCGCCATGATCGTTCCATCGAGGGCACCGAGCAGCATGCCCGAACCAAGGCCCAGGAAGACCATGAGTATCTGTTTGTGGGTGAATCCGGCCGAGTTGACCGATGCGGCCTTCGTCCCAGTGGCTGTGTCTGAACCTGACAACTTGTGATTCCCTCGAGGCGTTACTTGTAGTGTGCAAAAGTATCCTTGTAGGATACAACTATGTCACCGGCGACGCCAACGGACACCAACACCCGCCGAATCGGCCAGGCCTGGCTCGAGCTCACCCGGGGATCTGGACTTCACGCCCTCCGCCGACATCTATACGGACATCTGGTCGAAGCGGCACAGTCCCACGCGCTCGATGTGCTGACCCAGAGCGGCCCTGTTCGAATGTCCGAGCTGGCCGAGCGCCTCGGTGTCGACCCGTCTACGGCCACCCGCACGGTGATTCGCCTGGAGCACGGCAACTACGCACGCCGGGTGACCGCCCAGAATGACCGGCGGTCGGTTCTCGTCGAGGTGACAGAGCACGGTCAACAGACCTTCGACCAGGTCCGCGAACGTCGAAGCGAGCTGCTCCATGCGGCGCTAGATGGATTCGATGAGGCCGAGCGCGAGGCCATGGCTGGGTTGCTAGAACGATTTGTCGCCGGAGTCAGCGCCTACAGCAGCCTTGCCGAAGTCGGTGGTAGCCCCTCAGAGTCCTGAGTGTCAGAACGTCGTCTTGTCCAGCTCAAAGACGTCGTGGAGCACCTGGACTGCCTTGTCGGAATCGTCCTCGCCGATGACGCAGGAAATCCGGATCGCCGAGGTTGAGATCATTTCGATGTTGACCCCGTTGTTGGCGAGAGTTTCGAACATCGTGGCCGCAACGCCGGGATTCGACTTCATCCCCGCACCGACGACGCTCACCTTGGAAATGCGCGGATCGGCCGAGACCGTCTCGGCGTTGATCTCGGCGCGCTTCTGTTCACAGATTTCGAGCGCGGTTTTTAGCTCTGAATGGGGCACCGTGAACGAGATGTCGGTGATACCGCCCTCGGATGCGTTCTGGACGATCATGTCGACGTTGATGCTGTTGTCCGCCAGGCGACGGAACAGGCTCGCTGCCACTCCGGGCCGGTCGGGCACACCACTGACGGTGACCTTTGCCTCGGATTGATCTGCGACGACGGCTCGGATGACGGCATCTTCCATATCTGGATCCTCTTCGGTGACCCAGGTGCCCACTTCCCACGTGAATGCGGAGCGCACGTGGAGGGGAACCCGGTGACGGTGGGCGAATTCGACCGAGCGCATGGCCGGCTTGGGACAGCCTGCTGCGGTCATTTCGAGCATCTCGTCGAAGGAGATGCGGTGAATTTTGCGGGCGGTGTCGACGACCCTCGGGTCGGTTGTGAAGACGCCCGAGACGTCGGTGTACAACTCACAGGCATCCGCGCCGAGTTCCTTCGCGAGGGCCACGGCTGTGGTGTCCGATCCACCACGACCCAGGAACGTCACGTCACGCTCGGTAGACACTCCCTGGGACCCGGCGACAACCGGGACCCGTCCGGCCCGAACCGCGTCTCGGATGCGCTCGGCGTGTACCTCGAGAATCTTCGCCCGGGTGTGGTTCGTGTCGGTCAGGAATCCGGCCTGACTACCGGTGTAGCTCTCTGAATCGACCCCTGCAGCGTGCAGCGCCATCGAGACGAGTGCCACGGCCTTGCGCTCTCCGGCGGTGATCAGCATGTCCATCTCACGGCCGGGGCGGATATCGGAGACATCGCTCGCCAACCGGAGAAGCTCGTCGGTTTCCTTGCCCATAGCCGAGATGACGAGCACCACGTCGTCGCCGCGCCGGCGGCAGCGAGCCACGTAGTCGGCGACCTCTCGGATCCTGTCCGGATCCCCGACCGATGTTCCACCGAACTTCTGCACCAGAAGAGCCACGGGCGACAACGGTAACACCGCCCCTGTGTCCTCACTCAAGCAGGTAGGGCCATCCGACAGCGGTGGAGGGGTCCTTGGCTACCATCGACCCGTGGCTACCAGTTCCGACAAACACGCTCGCCAGAAGGAAAACCGGTCGCGGGTCGACGCGGCCTGGGCCCAGATAGAGGCCCAGAAGCGTCGCAGGCGCCTTCTGGCCATCGGCGGGGTCGTGGTAGTCGTCGTTGCCGCGATCGTCGCACTGGTGGTCCTGACAGGAGGGTCCGACGAGGACAAGGTGGCCACCAAGGCGCCCGGTACGACCGAGTCGACCGCTCCGGAAACGAGCGTCACCGAGTCCAGCATCGCCGCCGAAACTGGCGCTGTCACGCTTCCTGCGCCGCCCAAGGGCGAGACGTTGACCACCCCAACCGAATGTCCTCCAGTTGACGGGTCCGCAACCAGGGTCCAGAAGTTCGCCGGTCCCCCACCGGACTGCCTGACCGCCGGTGCGACCTACAGCGCCACCTTCGACACGACCGAAGGCTCCTTCACCGCAACGCTGGCGAGTGACGTCGCCCCCAAGGCCGTGAATAACTTCGTCGTGCTGAGCCGGTACCACTACTTCGACGGTGTGCCCTTCCACCGGATCATCTCTGACTTCGTCATCCAGGCCGGTGACGGCGACGGCGAACCGTGGGGCAACAACGACCTGGGGTACTCCTTCGAGGACGAACTGCCCAAGGATTCGTCCGCCTACAAGGACTACTCGCTGGCCATGGCCAACTCCGGCCCGAACACAAACGGAAGCCAGTTCTTCGTCGTGTTGCCGGGAGGCGGCCCGAAGCTGGCCCCGTCATACACGATGTTTGGGCAGGTGACCGAGGGTCAGAACGTGATCGACGCGATCGGGGCCCTGAACGACGGGGCCGAGAACCCCACGAAGGTTGTCCTGATCAACTCGGTCAAGATCAACGAGACGCCGCCGGCCTGAGTCTGGACCTGGGCTTCGTCGGACTCCGCTGCGAGATTGAAGATCGGCTGCGACAACTCCGTCGCCGCTGCCGTTGAGCCACGGCTGCCGCTGAGCCGCGACCCCGGCGGCCTGGAGGGACTGACGGATCAGCGGTCCAGATCGGTCGGGATGGCGGACAGGTCCTTGCGGACGCCGTCGACAAACACGTGGACCCCGCCGGCGCCCTCGACGGACCATTCCCCCTCGGGTGACAGGATCAGCGCTGTTGCCTCATCAATCCCGACGACCGGCAGACCAGCCTTGGCGAGGTCGACCGTCCGGTCCCACTTGTCGGGTGACCACCTGTTGTAACGGGGAACGACTGTCATTTTGGTCAAAAGGTCCAACCCGACTGTGTAGGCGCCTCCACGGCTATCGACCATGTTGGAACACAGCACCGATGCAGCTTCCCCGGCAGCGGCGACGACCGCTCCGTTGCGCCACGCCTCGACGAGTGCCCCAAGCAGCGGGGTGTCCTTGAGGACCGACCGAAGATGCATCGGCGACCCGCTCGTCACGTAGACAACCTTGGCTGCCGCAGCGGTCTCTGCGACATCGTTGTCCATGGCCTCGGCACGCCTGTAAACATCCAGAGCGTTGACACCGACCCCCATTCCACCGAACCACTTCTGGGCACGTTCGATGGTCGCCCGCGGCTGTTCGTAGGCCAACGCCGCCGGAATCAGAAGGACCTCGTCGGCACCTTCGACCAGTGCGGAATCGAAGGTGCACCCGTCGGTGAACTCCTCACCGCCCATCAGCACCAGCGTTCCGTTCATTGCGCGTGTCCTCCAGAAGTTCGACCGCCACCGGCTACTGCAGCACCGGCAAATGGCCCACCGGTTGAGCAGCCGAAGCTACAAGCACCCAAGTTATGCCGAGTTGGGCGCCCCGACGACAGCGGAGTTGGGACCGTCTAGTTACTCGCGGGTAACATCTGCGCCCATGACGATCCAAAGAGTGGGGATTCTCGGGTCCGGCATCATGGGTTCCGGCATTGCCGAAGTTGCGGCAAAGTCCGGTTTCGATGTGGTGCTTCGGTCACGGAAGCAGGAAAGTGCCGACGCCATGGTGGCTTCTCTCGAGAAGTCGCTCGCCAAGCAGGTCGAGCGCGGCAAGCTCGAGCAGGCCGATGCCGACGCCGTTCGGGCACGTGTCAGCGCAACCGACCATCTGGGCGCCCTGACCGACTGTGACCTGGTGATCGAATCGGTGGTCGAGGACCTCGAGATCAAGAGGGCCCTGTTCGCCGAACTCGACAGCGTGGTCAAGCCCGACGCGATACTGGCAACCAACACTTCGACGCTGCCCGTCATCGAAATGGCCGTCGCCACCCAGCGCCCGGACAAGGTCCTCGGCGTGCACTTCTTCAACCCGGCTCCGGCGATGTCACTGGTCGAGATCATCGCTCCGCTGACCGCCTCGGCCGAGACCGTTGCTGAAGCAAGGGCCTTCGTCGAGACGTGCGGAAAGAACGCCGTCGAGGTCAAGGACCGGGCGGGATTCATCGTCAATGCACTCCTCTTCCCGTACCTGAACAACGCGGTACGGATGCTCGAGGCCGGGACTGCCTCGGCCGAGGACATCGATACCGCCATGAAGGGCGGCTGCAACTTCCCGATGGGGCCTCTCGCCCTGCTCGACCTGGTGGGGCTCGATACCTCCCTGTCGATACTCGACGCCCTGTACGACGAGTTCCGCGATCCCAACTACGCGGCCGTTCCGGTCCTTCGTCGCATGGTTTCGGCCGGACAGCTCGGACGTAAGTCCGGCGAGGGTTTCTACGACTACAGGCGCAAGTAGGACCAAGCAGCTCCACATCTGCGGGCGCCGCCTACGCTTTGGGCCGTGCCTGTAGAACCGGAACCGAGCGCGTGGGTCTTTCCACCGGTTCACGGAGCCGATCCGGACGGCCCGGTCGCCGTCGGCGGCGACCTGAATCCCGGCACCCTGCTGGCGGCCTACAGACACGGCCTCTTTCCCATGCCGATCGGTCGACGTCGACTCGGCTGGTGGTCACCCGACCCGCGCGGTGTGCTCGTCCCGGGTGAAGCACATCAGAGCCGCTCGCTCGCGCGCTCGATGCGCCGGTTCGAGTTCCGGGTCGACACTTCCTTCGCACAGGTGGTCGACGGCTGCGCCGACCCATCCCGTCCCCACGGCTGGATCACAAGCGATATCAAGGCCGCTTACACGCTGCTCCACCAACTGGGCTGGGCGCACAGCGTCGAGACCTTTCTCGACGGCGAACTGGTAGGCGGGCTCTACGGGATCTGCATCGGTGGGCTTTTCGCCGCCGAGTCCAAGTTCCACACCCGAACCGACGCATCGAAGGCCGCTGTGGTCGCGCTGGCGCGGATCATGTCAGCTACGTCCGGCTCGTTGATCGACGTCCAATGGGCAACTCCGCACCTTGAGACCCTGGGAGTCCGTGAGATCGAACGCGATCGCTACGTCGAACTCGCGGCTTTGGCCAGGCGACTTCCGAGCCCGATCGAGTTTCAGGACGACGTGTCGACCTCGGTCCGCTCCTGGACGTAAGTGGAATACCTATCGACGTTGCTGGGCGAATCCACCCACCGCGGCAAGAATTCGTTGCATCTTCCCGGGATGGTCGGTACCAAGAAGGACAAGGAACACGAAAAGCAGCAAGCCGGGGATGCTTTGATCCATCGTCACTGTCTGGTCGCTCAGACGATGGGGAGCTAATAGCGAACCCTCCCCCACTCCATCTGGATGACCGGGTCTCCCTGGTGTCGATGGGTTTCTGGGAAGCACTAGATCGGGGAGGAGCCACCGGCTCCTCCCCGATCCGCGTCACCACGGCAATGCCGCAGGGGCTGGGTCACTCGCTGGCGATCGCTTCGAGTACGTCCAGTTTGGCGGCGCGTCTAGCCGGCCGGATCGCCGCGATCACTCCTGCGATTGCACCGATCAGCGTGATGGCGACGAGCTGGCCGATCGGAGCACTGAAGCCCGACAGTCCTTCAGATGCGAGTGATCTGACCATTCCCCAGGCGAGGAACAGCCCCAGTCCGACTCCGCCCACCGTGCCGAACACGGCGATGATCACCGATTCCCATCTGACCGTCGAGCGCATCTGGGCCCTGGTCTGCCCGATGGCCCGCAACAACCCGAGCTCTCGGGTCCGCTCGTGGATCGACAGGGCCAGGGTGTTGGTGATGCCCATCAGGGCAATGATGATCGAGAGCGCCAACAGGACATAGACGATGCCGAGCAGCTGAGTGATCTGACCAGCGGCCTCGTCAGCGTATTCGTTCCTCGTCTGGGCCTCGGGTGCGCCGAACTTCTGACCGACCTTGTCGATGGCCTTCTGCACCTGACCAACATCGGCTCCGCTGTCCAGAGCGACCAGATTGACCAGATCGACGTCGAAGGTCGAATGCTCTCGCCACGTCGCACGAGGCAACACGATCGAGCCGGTCAACTCAGCCCGTTTGTAGATCGCACCGACCTCCATCGGTGTTGTCGTCCCGTCGATGAAGCCGACGTCGACAGAGTTCCCCAGCGACCAGCCGTGCTTCTCGGCCTCACTCTCGGACACCGCGATCTTGTCGTCGCCCAGCGAGCGGAAGCTTCCCTTCAGGACCTCGTTGTCGAGCACCATCTCAATCTGGGAAGGATCGGCGACCGTGACATTCGTTGCCTTGCCGCCGACCAGCACGGTGCCGAAGCCCAACCCGACAGACCTCGAGACGCCAGGGACCTGCGACAACTCATCCGCGAGCTTGGGGCTCATCCCGCTGCCGCTGAAGCCTGTCTCGACCAGTAGGAGTTCTGCTCTCACCGAGCCGGTGAGCACGTCGCGGACCATCGATGTGAGCGACGAGCCGACGACGGTGAACAAGACAACCACGGCCACGCCGATCATCAGCGCCGAGGCCGTTCCTGCGGTTCGCGTCGGGTTGCGCATTGCGTTGCCGACCGCGAGTTCCCCGGGTGCTCCCCTGAACGCCGCGATCGGCGCACCCAGAATCTTGGATGCCGGCCTAGCGACGACCGGACCCAGAACCACCACCGCGATGACCGAAAGAACCGCTCCGATTCCGACGACTGCGCTCGCAGATTTGAGGCTCCCAAGCGCCCCGACGAGTACCAGCACGATGCCGATGGCCGCCAGGGAACCTCCGACGATCGCCCGCGAACGCGAAGTGTCGCTCCGGTCGATCGCTGCATCTCGCAGCGCCGCCATTGGAAGGACACGCGACGCCCGGATTGCGGGAACCAGGCTCGCTAGAAGGGTCACGAGAAGTCCCACGACGACTGACACGACGATGCTGTTCGGCTTGATCTCCAGACTTCCCGGTAGGTCGATTCCGAAGTTGCGCATGAGGGCGGTCAACCCCACCGCCAGCAGCAGTCCCACGAGGAAACCACCGACGGACGCAACCAGGCCGACCGCTGCGGCCTCGACCCCGATGGACCCCAGCACCTGCGATCGGGTCGCCCCTATGGCCCTGAACAGTGCCGATTCCCGCGAGCGCTGCGCGAGGATCACCGAGAAGGTGTTGTAGATGCTGAACGTCGCAACTAGGAGGGCGACCCCGGTGAAGACGAGCAGAAAGATCTCGAACGCGTTCAGGAAGTCCTTGCCGATTGATTCTTCGGCCCGAGCCTGCATCTGCGCCGCAGTGCGCGCGCTGAACCCGTCCGGCAACAGCGGCTGGATCGAGTCTGCGAGCGCATTGTCCGAGACGCCGTCCGCTGCAGAGACCGAAATGCCCGAGTATCCCGGGGCACCGCCGAGCAGGTACTCGCGGGCATCGTCAGGGGTGAACCCGGTGAACCCGGAGCCTCCGATGGAGTCCTGGCTGCCGAAGGCGACGATTCCGACAATCTTCGCCTCCACCGGAGTCGGGGTTCGGATACTGGTGGTGTCGCCGACACCCAGATCACCAGCCTTGGCGGTGCCCCGATCGATCACGACCTCGTCGTGTGCCTCCGGTGCTCGGCCATCGACGATTTCGTAGGCGGCCGTCGGGTCGCCAACCACCCATGATCCGCCGAGCGTCGGCGGTCCGTCTCCACCAATTGGTTCGCCATCCTTGCCGACGACCTGTGCAGTCCCGTCGATGGACGGTACGGCTGCCTCTACGGTGTCCAGCCCCTGGATGGGGCCAACAACGGACTCCGGGATCAGCCGCTTCTGCTGCTGGTCGGTCCCGATGGTTTTACTTGCCTCAACAACGACGTTGGTCTTGGAGTATGCGTCGGCGAATACTTGCGAGAACCCTGCGCGCATCGTGTCGCCGAGGACGAGGGTCCCTGCGAGGAACGCAACGCCCAGCAGAACCGCCGAACAGGTTCGGAGCAATCGGCGCTTGTGCGCCCACATTCCCTTGAGTGCGATGCTCAACATGTCAGCTCCTGTACGACTTGATGTGGTCGAGCACTCGTTGGGCGGTCGGCTCTTCCATGCGGTCGACGATGTTCCCGTCGGCGAGGAACAGCACCGAGTCGGCGTGGGACGCTGCAACGGGATCATGGGTGACCATGACGATCGTCTGGTGGTGGATGCTCACCGCTTCGCGGAGGAACTTCAACACTTCGGCTCCGGACTGGGAATCGAGGTTGCCGGTGGGCTCGTCGGCGAAGATGACCTCCGGTCGACTCGCAAGGGCCCTCGCCACGGCGACCCGCTGCTGTTGGCCACCGGACAGTTCCGATGGTCGATGCGACAGCCTCGGGCCAAGACCGACGGTCTCGATAACCAGGTCCAGCCACTCCTCATCGGGGGTCTTGCCGCCCAGGGTCATCGGTAGGCGGATGTTCTCCCTCGCGGTGAGGGTCGGGATGAGGTTGAAGGCCTGGAAGATGAAGCCAATCTGCTCCCGTCGCAGGATTGTCAACTCCTTGTCGGAGAGCGAACCGAGTTCGGTGTCGCCGATGAAGACCTGGCCAGAGCTCAGGTGGTCGAGCCCGGCGACGCAGTGCATCAGCGTCGACTTGCCCGAGCCCGATGGGCCCATGATCGCTGTGAACTGCGAGCGTGGCAACTCGACGGTCACTTCGTCCAGCGCTCGCACGGTCGTGTCACCACTTCCGTAGGTCTTTGACGCAGCTACGGCTCGCGCCGCGTTCGTCGATGTCGTGGTCATTTATCTACCTCTGGCTTTTGTCAGTCGTTCGAATAGGTGATGGAGATGTCGTCATTGGAGGTCCGCACCCGGATCCGCCTGGGGCTGTCCGGGTCGGTGCGGATGTTGGTCTTCGTGTCCCCGTTGGAAGTCGACACGTCGGCTGCGAACGCCGCGGGAGTGTCGGGCAAGGTCAGAGTTACCGAGTCGTTGGAGGTCCGGACATCGACCTGATCGGGTGACACCGAGAACTGGGCTGTGACCCTGTCGTTGGAGGTACGCATCCGAGCGGGTCCGGCGCCCAGACGGTACGCCTCGATCGCGTCATTGGATGTCTCCAAGTCGATCTTCCCGGCCAGATCCTCGGCGCTGATCCGATTGTTCGAGGTTCGCACGTCGACCTTGCCCACCAGGCCCCTGAGCGACACAGCGGTGTCCGACGCGACAACGTGAACGTCCAGCGAACTGGGGACCTCGATCCGATAGTCCGCTTCACATCCGTAGGGTCCTCCGGCGAGCGGTCCCCGGCTGAAGGGGCACTGGGAGGTGACGACAAAGGTGTTTCCATCGAACGATTCTGTGTGGTCACTGTCGAATAGGCCGTCGGTGAAAGTAGCGCGTACCGAGATCATCGAAGAATCATTTCCGACAACCTCCAGGGTTCCGGAACCGATCTCGACCCGCAACGAGGTGGCCGCCGTGGCGGGTACCGACTTCTCGAACTCCTCGGTGTGTCTGGCGACCAGCGTGACGACCAAGAGCAACGACCAACCCAGCATTACGACTGCTACCAGACTGCCGAGAACCCGCCACCACCTAGTCGACCTGTTCGTGATTTGTTTCGTCGAGTCGGTCATGATTCGAGCCACCTCAGAACGGCGAGCACACGTCGATGGTCATTGGCCGCAATGGGCAGATCGAGCTTGGTGAAGATGTTGCTGACGTGCTTCTCGACGCCACCCTCGCTGATCACGAGTTGTTTTGCGATAGCCGAGTTGCTCCGGCCCTCGGCCATCAACCCGAGTACTTCCGTCTCACGGGCGGTCAGGTTGCCCAGCGGGTCCTGGCGACGGGACCGTGCGACGATCTGCGCGACGACTTCGGGGTCAAGGACGGTACCACCGCCACCAACTTGGCCGACCGCGTCCAGAAACTCCGAGACTTCGGCGATCCTGTCCTTGAGCAGGTAGCCGATCGCCCCGGTTCCGCCGGCGATCAACTCGCTCGCATACTGCTCCTCGACATACTGGGACAGGACCAGAATCGCGACCTCGGGCCAGCGGGACCGGATCTCCAGCGCCGCTCTCAGACCGTCGTCGGTGAGGGTGGGCGGCATGCGCACATCGACGATCGCCAGCTCTGGCTGATGACGCTCGATCGAGTCGACCAGGGCAATCGCGTCTCCGACGGCGTCGACAATCTCATGGCCACTCTCGGTCAGGAAGCGTACGAGTCCTTCCTGGAGCAACACGCTGTCCTCGGCGATCACGATCCGCACGGGATCTCCACTTCGATGGTTGTCGGTCCGTGTCGGGGACTTTCGATCTTGAAGGTTCCGCCCAGTGACGCGACCCGTTCCTCGAGTCCGTGAAGACCCGTGCCCCGCGTCGGATCCGCGCCCCCGACACCGTCATCGCGAATCGTCAGGAACAGGTCGTCACGCCTGCGCTCGATGTCGACCGCCGCCCGGGTCGCCCGAGAATGTCGGGTGATGTTCGTCAACGCCTCGCAGACGATGAAATAGGCCGCGCTTTCCACCGCCGGTCCGGGTCTCACGTCGACCACCACGTTCAGTTCCACCGGAACATTCACTCTCGCAATCACGGCCGACAGCGCCGCGTCCAACCCACGGTCCTCGAGGATGACCGGATGAATCCCCCTGACCAGGTCACGAAGTTCGCGCATTGCTGCCTTGACCTCGACGTGGGCCCGATCGACCAACTCCCTGCCCGCCGGCGGGTCTAGCACCAGACGTTCCTTGGCGACTCCCAGGTCCATGGCGGCAGCGATCAGACGCTGCTGAGCACCGTCGTGCAGGTCGCGTTCGATGCGGCGTCGCTCGGCTTCAGCGCCCTCGATGGCAGCGGCCCGGCTCGTCTCGAGTCGGTCGACGGTCTGTTCCATTTCGGACCTGGATCCGTAGGCCAGCAACGACCTTCCGAAGGTGACGTCCACCTGGGCGAGTACGACGGTCCCCCATGGGGCCAGATAGAGGAGTACAGCAACGCCGATGAGTGCGCCGAGCCACACCCCCGGCCCGGAGCCGATGGCGAACAGCCCGAAGTCCGCGGAGCGGTTCGGGAGTCGACCCGCCCAGAACGGCAGGGTCGCAAGGACCAGGGAACCTGGCCACAGGACGACCAGCAGACCTGCTTCGATGGCCGAGACCGGCAGGCGGAGCAGCAGATAGAGCAGCTCTCGCCACCGTCCGCCCGATGAAAGCCTCGCCTTGTAGCGCGACCAGATCGTCGCGAGCCGCCGGGCCTTCCGGAGTGACTCCTGGGAGGGTTCCGACGCGAACTGGAGCGCCATCGGATCGGCCAGGTCCACTCCGAGAAGGGCCCTGTACCTGGAACGCTCCACGCGAGCCATGCCGTGGATGATCATGAATCCCAGCCACGACAGGATTATCGCCACCGGCAGAACTATGAGCGTCGATACCGAAAGAACCAGCCCGACGAATACAAAGACGGTGACCAGATAGCCGATGAAAAGCCCGCAGAGCAGGTGGACGAGGCTCCACCAGATGGACTCCTGGGTCCACGGACGAAAGAGGGATCGGCTCACCCGGACAGCGTACGTTTTGGCCGCGACGCCGCCCATCATGGAGGCCGGTCAATTTCAGGTGGGGTTAACCCCACCTTGGGTGACAGGCCCCTCGGCGCCACGCAGCTTCGCGCCCTGTCCATTCCCTAAGGGCTTTTCGCTGGGTCCTTTCCCGCCGCGTCCACTCCCCCTTGGGCCCAAGCGCCATAGGACCAGGGTTATCAATCCGATGACGACCTGGGGCACCCAGCTAGCCGCCCGCCAGAGCAGGGTCGCGGCGAGGGCGTCACCGCGGGAACTACCCAGGGTGACCAGCACGCTGACGAGGCCGGCGTCCACCGTGCCGAGCCCACCGGGGGTGATCGGTATGAAACCCGCGAGCCGGGCAAGACTGAACGCCGCGAACGCGCTGAGCACGGACATCCCAGCCGCCTGATTCGATTCGGTCACCCTCAGAGCCACCAACAACACGGCGAACTGCGCTAGCTGCTGGACGAACGAGCTGATCGTGATGGAAACCCAGCGTCTGCGGACCACCTCAACGGTTGAGTCCCGGAACGCTACGAGTTGCTGTGCGCCCGACGATGACTCTGGTCGTCTGAGACGCCCCGGCAGTCTCGCCGCGCCACGATCCAATGTCTCACCGACCCTGCGCGCGCCCTTCTCGCTGCGCAACACCACGGCGAACAGGACAACGAGAACGATGACAAGCGCCAGACCTGCGACGGCACCTGCGATCTGGGCGGTGCTCGGCGCCTCGGACTGGAACATCGCCGCCACTCCCAGGACCGGTAGCGCCAGGGTCATGAACAGGTTGAACACGGCGACGATCGCAATAGCAGCGGTGATGGCGGGTCCGGACGCTCCGACGCCCGAGAGCATCGAGTACTGGACTCCAAGACCGACCGCTCCCCCTGCGGGCACGGCGTTGCTGATCGTGAACGAAGTCTGTCTGGTCATGAACGCCGGCCAGTACCTCAGACCGGGGAGCGAAGCTTGTAGCGGGAAGACGTAGACAACGATGCTGATCGCCACCACCACCGCCAGTACCGTCAATTGAAGCCCGCTCATACGCGTCACTGAATTCCAGGCGTCTCCGTAGTCGCCGAACTTCGGCAGGATCCCGGCAAACACGACCGCCAGGACGATGACGGTGATACCCGCAGCGAGCACCGCACGCCGCGTGTTCCCGACAGCCGTCGGATCAGGTTCTGGCTGCTGCCCTGAGGGCATCGAGGTTCTCCGCCCTCTGTGATCCACGGCCTAGGAACATATCGGGCACGATCACCTCGTCGACTCCTACCCCGCGCCAAGCGTCGACCATCTCAGCGAAGCGCTCGGGGGGACCCGCAACCGCTGCGCGTGGTGCAGACCGCTGCTCGAACTCCTTTGCCTTGGCCGGGTCGTCGGTGATGAGAACGAGGGCCTGTGTGGAGCGGTGAATTCCCGTCGGGTCCCGGTCGATCTCGCCGCAGGCCCGCTCGAGTTCGGCAGATCGTTCCCGCATCAGTTCGGGCAGGCTCCACATGTTCCACTGGTCCGCGTGACGAGCGACCAATCGCAGCATCCGGTTGCCCTTTCCGCCGATCAGCAGCGGAAGGCGGGACTGCACCGGCTTCGGCTCACATAGCGCGGACTTGAGCGTGTAGTAAGCGCCGTCGAAAGTGGAAGTCTCGTTGTCGAGCAGCATCCGGATGACCTGGCAGGCCTCCTCCAACATCGCGATGCGGACACCGGGCGGAGGCAGTTCGATTCCGTACTGCTCGTGTTCGTTCTGTTGCCACCCGGCGCCCATGCCCAGAGTGAGTCGACCCGAGCTGATCTGGTCGACCGTCGCGGCCCAGTTGGCGACGACCGCGGGGTGACGGTAGGTGTTGCCGAAGACGAGCGGGCCAAGCCTGATCGTCGAAGTCGCCGCGGCCAGGGCGGCGAGCACTCCGGACGACTCGAGTGTGGGCACCGAGGCTGCTCCGAAATCGCCGGCGTCGCCCATGAAGTGGTCCCAAACGTACGCTGAGTGCCAGCCGGTTCGATCCGCGTGCCGGACGACGTCCAACAGATCGGACCACGGCTGTTGTGGGTTGGGCCAGATCGACAGCAGCATGCAGTCGAGTCTTGCACCACTCCGGATCAGTTTCCGGGGGCGCCGATCACGCGAAGAACAAAGTCTGAAACTGGATCACCAGCCCAGTTTCAACAAATCTTATGCAGCTCAGGACTAAGGCCCATAAGTTATGGTAAGAAATATCAATATGGACCGCTTGGATAACCCGTTTCGACCGGGAGCCGGAACCAGGCCCCCAGCTTTGATCGGCCGTGATCAACTGATCGACGATTTTGGAGTAGCTGCGCGGCGAGCTCTGGATGGTCGCCCCGGTAAAAGCCTCATGCCAATTGGCCTTCGGGGCGTGGGTAAGACCGTCTTGATCAACCGGTTCGTTGAAATCGCTGAGAACGAGGGCTACCAAGTCGGATTCGTGGAGGCGCCGGAGACCGGCGACTTCCGAACTCTTTTGGCAATCCGGCTTCGCAAGATTCTGCTTGCTCTCGAACAAGGTCCCGCCAAGCGGGCGGCCGTGAATGCGCTGCGGGCGTTGAAGTCATTTGTACTCCAGCTTCCTGATGGCTCGAGCATCCGCCTAGACGTCGACGCTTCCCCTGGAATCGCCGATTCAGGCCTGCTGGCGGAGGATCTCACGGACTTGTTGATCGCCACAGGGCAGGCCGCAGCTGGCCAGCAGTCAGGACTACTGCTGGCCATTGACGAAGTGCAATACCTAACTGCCGAAGAGCTGGGTGCTTTGATCACCGCCGTCCATCGCACCACACAGCTCGAACTACCTGTGGTTCTGGTCGGCGCAGGATTACCGCAATTGCCCGGGCTTGCTGGAGATGCCAAATCATACGCAGAGAGGCTCTTCGACTTTCCCATGATTGGATCACTTACTCACGAAGAAGCCCGGTCTGCCGTGGAGATACCTGCTGCCGACAACGACGTGTCGATGGACAGCGCCGCGCTCGACCTCATCGTCAGAATGTCGAAGGGTTACCCGTACTTCCTACAGGAGTGGGGCTACCACGTTTGGAACTACTCGCACGGATCGCCCATCACAGCCGACGATGTGCAGTCTGTAACTCCTTCGGTGATCGACCAACTCGACAGAAACTTCTTCTTGGTTCGATTCGATCGATTGACTCCCAAGGAGAAGGACTACCTACACGCGATGGCGAAGCTTGGTAGCGGTCCACACCGTTCAGGAGACATCGCCGCTCAGCTGGGAGTGCGGGTGGAATCCGTGGCGCCACGCCGCTCGGGACTCATCACAAAGGGGATGATCTACAGCCCGGCGCACGGAGACACGGCCTTCACGGTCCCCCTCTTTGATGACTTCATTCGGCGAGTCATGGACACCCGCTGACAGGTGGACCGGATCAGCGGTCCGGTTTGAACCTGCGCAGGCGAAGGCTGTTGGACACCACGAACACGCTCGAGAACGCCATCGCCGCACCGGCGATCATTGGGTTCAGCAGGCCGGCGGCAGCCAGCGGAAGTGCCGCGACGTTGTAGGCGAAGGCCCAGAACAGGTTGCCCTTGATGGTCCGCAGGGTCCATCTGGAAAGCCGGATGGAGTCACCGACTGCACGCAGATCGTCGCGAACCAGGGTGAGGTCGCTCGCCTGGATAGCGGCATCGGTACCGCTGCCCATCGATATTCCAAGGTCCGCCTGGGTCAGCGCCGCGGCGTCGTTGACGCCGTCGCCGACCATGGCGACGACCGCACCCCCGCCCTGTAGTTCACGGATGGCGTCGAGCTTCTCGGCGGGCAGGACCTCGGCTATGACTTCGTCGATCCCGACCTGCTCAGCCACGGCGCGGGCTGCCCGCTGGTTATCACCGGTCAGCAGTACCGGTGTGAGACCCATGGACTTCATGTGCGCGATAGCTTCGGCGCTCATCGGTTTCGGTGCGTCCGCAACGACTATCAGACCTCTTGCCTGACCGTCCCAGGCGACGACGATGACGGTGCGACCCTGCGCCTCGGATTCGGCCTTGGCCACGCGGAGACCATCAGATAGATACACCGACCAGTCGGCGAGCAGTCGCTCGGTGCCGGCGATCACGGCGTGACCGTCAACAACGCCGCTGACCCCTCCACCGTGGTGGGATTCGAAGCTTCCGACCTCGGACAGGGAGTCCGAGCCCAGACGCTCGCGTGCACCCTGGGCGATCGCGAAGGCGATCGGGTGGGCAGATGCGTGTTCGAGTGAACCGGCGATCCGAAGCAGCTCTGACTCGTCGGCGTCCTCGCTGGCGTCGGAGCCGTTGGGACTGTCGACGGAACCCGCAGCCGGGATCACCTCGACCAGGCTCATCTGCCCGGTCGTGACGGTTCCGGTCTTGTCGAGCACGACGGTGTCGACCCGACGGGTGGACTCGAGGACCTCTGGTCCGCGGATGAGGATTCCCAGCTGCGCTCCGCGGCCGGTGCCGACCAGAAGTGCGGTAGGGGTCGCCAAGCCCAGGGCGCAGGGACACGCGATGATCAGAACCGCCACCGCGGCAGTGAACGCCATCGCGGTATCGGCACCGGTCAACAGCCAGTAGAGAAGCGTCGCGATCGACAACACGATCACGATCGGCACGAAGACGGCCGAGATGCGGTCCGCCAAGCGCTGCACGGGCGCCTTGCCGGATTGGGCATCCTTGACCAACTCGGCAATCTGGGCGAGCACCGTCTCTGAACCGACCCGGGTCGCCCGGACCACCAGGCGACCCGACGCGTTGAGCGTCGCGCCAACCACGTCGTCACCGGTGGAAACCTCCACCGGAATCGGCTCACCGGTGACGAGAGAGGTATCGACTGCAGATGCGCCTTCAACCACCACTCCGTCGGTTGCGATCTTCTCACCGGGGCGCACGACGAACAGGTCTCCCACCACCAGGTCGCCGATCGGCACCCTGACCTCTTCGGTCACCTCGGCTCCGTCGACGAGGTGGGTTCGGAGTACGGATGCCTCCTTCGCGCCTAGCTCCATCAGAGCCCGTAGCGCCGCACCCGAGCGGCCCTTGGCGCGCACTTCGAAGTAGCGACCCGCCAGCAGGAAGACCGTGACCGCAGCGGCCACCTCGAGGTAGATCTCGTGTTGGGCCCCTCCACGGCTGATGGCGAAGTTGAAGTCCATGGTCATGCCAGGCATCCCCGCTTCACCGAAGAAGAGTGCGTAGAGGGACCAGCCGTACGCGGCTGACACTCCGAGCGAGATCAGAGTGTCCATGGTGACTGCGCCGTGGCGCAGGTTGAGCCAGGTCGCCCGGTGGAACGGAAGCGCTCCCCAGACGACGACCGGTGAGGCGAGCACGAGCGACAACCACTGCCAGTTGTCGAACTGCAGCGGAGGTGCCATGGCCAACACGATGACCGGAAGTGCCAGGAGCAGGGACACGATCAGTCGTTGACGCAGGGCCAGCGTCTCGGGGTCGACGGCCTCGTCAGGGTTGGCTACTACCGATTCGTCGGTCGCAGAAGCGCTTCGGGAGCCAGCGTCCGTGTTGCCGTGATTCGACGCAGCAACGCCCGCGGCGGCCTGCGTACGACTCTGGCGGACGTGGTAGCCGGTTGCTTCGACAGTCCGGATCAGATCGCCCGGGTCGATGTCGGGTGACACGCTGATGGACGCCAGTTCGGTTGCATAGTTGACCGACGCCTCGACGCCCTCCATCCGGTTGAGCTTCTTCTCGATCCTGGCGGCACACGACGAGCACGTCATTCCGTCGATCGCCAGCTCGACCTTCTTCAGATCCAGCTGACCCTCGCCCCGCTCTCCGCCACCCGGGCCCTGGAGGTTGAACTGCGAGGGTTCGGGATGGGTCGAGTCAGCTGACGACGGCCCCGAACGCAATATGCCGGGCTGCAAGGTGTCCGAGGGAGGGGTGGGCTTCATGAGACCAGTTCGTATCCGGCCTCGTCGACAGCCTCCCGGATCCGCTCGACACCGACGTTGCCCGGTGACTGGACACTCAGCGTTCCCGTATCAAGGTCGACCTTGACAGATTCCACTCCGGGAACAGCACTCACCTCGTCGGTAACCGCCTTGACGCAATGACCACACGTCATGCCCTGGACCTTGTAGTCGACAGTTTCCATCCTGGCCTCCGTTGTGAGTGTCTACACCCGTGACCCTATACCCCCCGAGGGTATTCCAACAACGAGTCGGACAGCTGGTCGAGCAGCGGGTCGATCAACGCTTCCGACACCGATGGCGGAACCTCCGGATCGCCCGGTCGCGGAGTGACCAACGAGCCGGCTATGTCCCGGATCACGGCGGCTACCCCGGGAAGGAGGTCGTGGTAGACGCTGCTCTTACGCCAGTACATCGCTATCTGACGGTTCGGAACCGGCTCGGTGAATCGCAACAGCGACACGTCCTCAGACTGGGGAACGGGTGGTTGTGTCGCCAGCTCCGGCAACAGGGTAACCCCTACGCCGGCGGCAACCATCTGTCGAAGGGTCTCCAGGCTCGTGGCTCTGAAGCCGCTGCGTTCCGACGCGCCGGCGATCTGGCAGACCGACAGCGCCTGATCGCGCAGGCAATGGCCCTCTTCCAGCAGCAGTACGGGCTCGGACGCGAGCGTCGCAATACTCACGGGTCGGTTGCTGTCGGCCAGCTGATGCCTGCTGGGAACCGCCAACACGAAGTCCTCGGTGAAGAGGTACTCCTCGTGGAGTTGTTCGTGGCGGATCGGACGCGCCATCAGCGCGACGTCGAGCTGCCCGTCACGCAGACGCTGCAGCAGAATCTCGGTCTTCTCCTCCACGAGCAGCAGTTCAAGTTTGGGGAACCTGGAGTGGAGTTCCCCGACCACGTGGGGAAGCAGGTATGGAGCCAGAGTCGGGAACAGCCCCAACCGGAGGCTGCCCGACTCTGGATCCTGGGCGCGCATGGTGATGTCCCGGATGCTGTCCGCCTCGGCGAGCATCCGCTTGGCCCGAACCACGACCTCGGCACCCACATCGGTGAGCATGACCTGGCGTGATCCGCGTTCGATCAGTTCGACGCCGAGTTCCTTCTCGAGCTTCTTGATCTGGGTCGAGAGAGTCGGCTGGCTGACAAAGCAGGCTTCGGCGGCATTGCCGAAGTGCAGATACTCGCCAACCGCCACCAGGTAGTGAAGGTCTCGAAGGTTCATGTCGAACTCCGTCCACGGCCGCCCACGGCGGCCGAACTCACACCGGTACCGGCTCGCTCTCGACGGACGAGACCGAGTTGCGGATCAGGTGGTCGAATGCGCTGAGCGAGGCGGTTGCACCCGCACCGAGCGCCACGACGATCTGCTTGTAGGGCACCGTCGTACAGTCGCCTGCGGCGAAGACTCCCGGCACCGAGGTTGCGCCCCGGTCGTCGATGACGATCTCGCCGCGGGGAGAAAGTTCGACATCGCCTTCGAGCCATTCGGTGTTGGGCAACAGCCCGATCTGGACGAAGATTCCTTCGAGGTCGAGGTCGTGGGACTCGCCAGTGGTTCGGTCCTCGTAGGTGAGCGAGGTCACCTTGGAACCATTGCCGTGGACCTCTGTGGTCAGGGCGCTCAGAATGACCTTGACGTTGGGAAGGCTGTGCAGCTTCGCCTGGAGCACCTCGTCGGCGCGCAGGATGCTGTCGAACTCGATCAAGGTGACGTGCTCGACGATTCCGGCCAGATCGATCGCGGCTTCGACCCCGGAGTTGCCTCCGCCGATGACCGCAACCCGCTTGCCCTTGTAGAGCGGGCCGTCACAGTGGGGACAGTACGCGACGCCCTTGTTGCGGTACTCGTCCTCGCCCGGGACGTTCATGTGACGCCAGCGGGCACCCGTGGACAGCACAACGGTGCGGGCCTTCAGCGAAGCCCCGTTCTCGAGTTCGACCTCGATCAGTTGACCCGGCTTGCTGGCGGGCTTGAGCTTCTTCGCTACCTGAACGTCCATGACGTCGATCTCGTACTCACGCACGTGCTGTTCAAGCGCCACCGCAAACTTCGGGCCTTCGGTGTAGGGGACCGAAATGAAGTTTTCGATGGCGAGGGTGTCGAGCACCTGACCGCCGAACCGCTCGGCGATCACACCGGTGTTGATTCCCTTGCGTGCTGCGTAGATGGACGCGGCTGCGCCAGCGGGACCACCGCCGACGATCAGAACGTCGAAGGGGTCCTTCTCGGCGAGCTTGGCTGCGGCCTTCGCCGCGGAGCCGGTGTCGAGTTTGGCGACGATCTGTTCCAGGCTCATGCGGCCGGTGTCGAACAGCTCACCGTTGAGGAACACCGTCGGCACGGCCATGACCTCGCGGTCCTCGGCCTCGCCGGGGAACACGGCACCGTCGATCGCGGTGTGGGTGATGTTGGGGTTAAGAACGCTCATCACGTTGAGGGCCTGGACCACGTCGGGGCAGTTCTGGCACGACAGCGAGAAAAACGTCTCGAAGTGGAACTCGCCCTCGAGGTCGCGTACCGCCTCGAGGGTTTCCTCGGTTGCACTCGGTGCGTGGCCTCCCACATGGAGTAGGGCGAGCACCAACGAGGTGAACTCATGACCCATGGGGATGCCGGCGAAACGGACCTCGACATCGGTTCCGGTGCGCCGGATGGTGAATGCCGGGCGACGACCGTCGACGTCGTTGGACGCCTCGTCGCGGACCAGTTCGATCTTGTCGGACATCGCCGCGATCTCGACCAACAATTCGTCGAGCTCTGCGGACTTGGGACCGTCATCGAGGGAGGGCACCAACTGAATTGGGTGAACAACCTTCTCCAGGTATGTCTTCAACTGCGTTGCCAGGGATGGGTCGAGCATTTTGACTCCTCTCAATGCGCGGTGGGCGTGTGCCTCTTCGGGGCGCGAGCCGCGGACGGCACGCTGGGGGCGGGGTGGATCAGCGGGGTTGATCCTTGGGGAACGGTCGACGGGCCTGCTGGAACCGGATCAGAGGATCCGGTTCCAGCAGCCGTCGTCAACGGTGTGTCAGCTCAGATCTTGCCAACGAGGTCCAGTGAAGGGGCGAGGGTTTCGTCGCCCTCTTCCCACTTGGCGGGGCAGACCTCTCCGGGGTGGGTCCGCACGTACTGGGCAGCCTTGATCTTGCGGAGCAGTTCGGCTGCGTTACGGCCAATGCCCTCAGCGGTGATCTCGGCGAACTGAATGACACCGTCGGGGTCGACGAGGAACGTGCCACGATCGGCCAGGCCCTGTCCTTCGCGGAGGACGTCGAAGTTGGTTGCGATCTGACCGGTGGGGTCACCCAGCATGGGGTACTTGACCTTGCCGATGGTGTCGGAGGTCTCGTGCCAGGCCTTGTGGGTGAAGTGGGTGTCGGTCGAGACCGAGTACACCTCTACGCCGAGCTTCTGGAGCTCTTCATAGTGGTCGGCCAGGTCACCGAGCTCTGTCGGACACACGAAGGTGAAGTCTGCGGGGTAGAAGAAAACCACGGCCCACTTGCCGGCGAGAGTCTGATCGGTGACCTCGATGAACTCGCCATTGTGGAAGGCGGTCGTCGAGAACGGCTTGATTTGTGAGTTGATCACTGGCATATCGCTGCACCTCTTGTCTTGGGAACTGTCATAGTTGACATGAATGACTATAGCCAGCTTCCATAGAGGGAGTCAATCGATTCTCCCTATGTGAGTGATAGACAGACTCAATCGTCGTATAGCGCATTTCACAGGGTCCCTTGCCTGAGGATGTACTAAGACTGTTCTCAGGAAGCCGGCGAGGAGCCGGAATCTAGTGAATCCAGCAGTTTGTTGATCCAGCTAGCGGTTTACCCAGGCCTCACGGCCGGACACGTAGGAGTTGGCAAATGCGACGTAGAACGTTCGATTCCCTGATGAGCATCGCCGGACTGCTTCTGGCAGCCGTATTGATAGTTGCCGGAGGTCTCCTCACGTGGGGCCACAACTACATAACCGGAGAGGTGCACGACCAGCTAGCGGCCCAGAAGATCTTCTTTCCTGAGGCGGACAGCCCGGCCGTGGCGGGTCCAGAGTTCAAGGAGATGCGGCGTTACAGCGGCCAGCAACTCCTGACCGGAGCCCAGGCCAGGACCTACGCCGATGACTTCATTGCGGCACACCTCAAGGAGTCTGGTGGCGGGCTGACCTACGCAGAGCTTTCCTCCAAATCAAACGCCAACCCGGATGACGAGGCGCTCGCTGCCCAGGTCCAGACCCAGTTCCGCGGCGAGACACTTCGTGGCTTGCTCCTGAACGCCTATGCGTTCGGCACCATGGGCCACATCGCCGGAATAGCCGCGATCGCGGCGTTCATCGGTGGTGGGTTGATGCTGATCCTTTCGGCGCTCGGGCTGTACCACAGCCGCAAGACCCCGCCGGAAGAAGAGATCCTGATCGACTGATCACTGGAGCGAGGAGCCAACAGCGGTTCCTCGCTCCTGCACACTTCGGTACGCGGGCCCTGAGTGGCATGGCCGCCCGCGGACAGCCAAGGTTGAGCTTCAAGCAGTACTGCACGCCTCAGGACCGAGCGGGACTTCGCGTCAGGTAGACCTGCGGTACTGAACCATCCCCGGCATCGACCAAGTTCGACGCATCCGAGCCGAAGGCGATATAGCGACCATCGGTGCTGATGGCTGAACGGTAGGACATGGAGTCTGCCTGAAGTCCCCCGACCCCAACAGACACTCTGGTTGTTGTCGTTCCTGCAATGTCGTAGACGAAGATGTCCTCCCAACCATTTGAGTCACCGAGCACCAAGTTGGTTGCGACGGAGGAGAAGGCGACGTAGCGACCATTCCCGCTAATAGCCGGTCGGTTGGAGTAGTCATCCGCTTCCAGACCACCGTCGGCGATCGACACCCGTGTAGTGGAGTCGGTCGTCGTGTCCCGAAGGAACACATCGGCCCGACTGTTCAGGTCTCCCGGGACCAGGTTCGACGCAGCCGACCTGAACACGACGAGTC
>JBATWQ010000188.1:0-2087 GCA_049672765.1 Microthrixaceae bacterium
GTCGTGAGCGCGCTGCGACCCGTCGATGCCGGCTGAACCGGTCGCCCCACTGGAAGCGACCCCAGTAATCGAAGACTAGGGTCGCTCCCTCATGCGCACCGTGCCGCGAACCGTAATGCTTTCCTCATCGGCGGGTCAGGTGCACCGGCCGCACCAGGAGGAATTCGTGTATTCACACACCCGTTCGACCCGGCATACCGCCCGGCTCATGAGCGCGGTCGCCACGGCAGGCATCGTGGCGCTCGCGCTCACTTCGTGCCTTCCGATCAACGTCCAGCAGGGGCCGCCACCGGTCGACTTCAAGGGCGTCCAGTCGGCCACCATCCAGATCCAGGCCCAGGGGACCTTCGTTCCGCCCGGAACGACCCAGGCATCCGAGAGCGCCGGAAGAGGGTCGGGCTTCATCATCGACCCGAGCGGCATCGCCGTCACGAACAATCACGTCGTGGTCGGGGCCGGGACCCTCAAGGTCTGGGTCGGGGGCGACACCGGGAAGCAGTACAACGCCAAGGTTCTCGGCGCCTCGGAGTGCCTCGACCTCGCCGTCATCCAGCTCGATGCCGGAGAGTACCCGTACATGGCATGGCACAAGGGCGAGATCGAAACCGCACTCGATGTGTACTCGGCCGGCTTCCCGCTTGGCGACCCGAACTTCACGATGACGCGCGGGATCGTCTCGAAGAACGACGTGCCCCAGGACGACTCGTGGGCATCCCTCGACCATGTTATCGAACATGACGCGAGGATCCGCGGTGGGAACTCTGGCGGGCCGCTCGTCGACCCGGAGGGACGTGTTGTCGGCGTGAACTACGCCGGTCGCGATGACCTCGACTACAACTTCGCAATCCACCGCGACCAGGTCCTGCCCGTGCTCGAGGATCTCAAGGCCGGCACTCCGGTGCTCTCCCTCGGACTCAACGCGCAGGCGAGGCAGCCTGCAGAGGACGGGTCGGCACTCGGAATCTGGATCGAGTCGGTCGCTGCGGGAAGCCCAGCGGATGCCGCCGGGATCGAGCCCGGTGACGTGCTGTTCGACATGGCGGGTGTCACGATGGCGCCCGACGGGTCGCTCGGCGACTACTGCCAGGTTCTTAAGACCCAGGGGGTCGACGCGACGATCGACTTCCAGATCTACCGTCCGGTTGAGGATGCGGTCTACGAAGGCCAGTTCAACGGCAAGGAGCTCAAGCTCACCTCCTCCGGCAATCAGGGCGGAGGTGGAACGGGCGGGACCGTCGACAGTTTCGTCACGGTCACGGACGACAGCGGAGCGGTGAGTGTGACGGTTCCGAACACCTGGAACCAGATCGACGGGTCGAGCTTCACCGACGACAGCGGCGCCACCTACTACGACCTGACTGCGACCACCGATATCGCGAACTACAACACCAGCTGGAACGTCCCCGGCGTGCGGGTCGCCGCGAGCCAGGACGCACTGGGTTCCGACCTCACGGAGATTATCTCGAACTACAAGTCCAGCTTCGGCTCCGACTGCACCGTGGGAAGCGAGGGTCCCTACGACGACGGCTATTACATCGGCGAGTTCGTCTACTTCACCGGATGCGGCGGTGGGAGCACCGACTTCGCCGTGGTGGCAGCGAACGACACGGGCAACACGCATCTCATGCTCCTCACGGTGCAGATGATCACCGACTCGGACAAGGGCGCCGTGCTCGACAACATCCTCAACAGCTTCCAGGCGGTGTTCTAGCCGGGTCGCGAAGCTCCCCCAGCCCTGTGGTGGGAGAACGGGCCGGGGCGGCGAACTTTCGCCATCCCGGCCCGATTCACGGTGAAGGGGCTGACGCAATGAGCGCAGCGAGGTCGCCCCTCGCCCGCGCTCCGAGCTTGCGATAGACGCGTGACAGGTGGAACTCGACGGTCTTGACCGTCACGAAGAGGCGCGCGGCGATTTCCCTGTTCGAGAGTCCGGAGACGGCGAGGTCGGCGACCCGGCTCTCGGCCGGGGTGAGGGAGGTACGGCGCAGCGAGACGACGCTCGCAGTGTGCAGAATCGCCTCGACGATCGGTGTCGCCGGCACCTCGTCCAGGATGCCGCACAGGAGCGCGATCGGCTCGGGCGAGAG
>JBATWQ010000189.1:0-3848 GCA_049672765.1 Microthrixaceae bacterium
GTTGAGCGTCGGGGTGCTCTTTGCGGCGGGCGAGGACAGTTCGTCTCCCGGTGTCGCCGGACAGGTCGAGGCTGAACACGACCCCGCCGGACAGGTCGACGCTGGACGGGGAGACACCGGGCCGTTCGACGTTGCTCGGTCGAACATCGTGGCAGGTGCAGCATCGCTCGACGTGTTCTTGGTGTTCACGGCCGGGGAAGTGCTGCTTGTCGAGAGTTCAGCGGCCCAGCTCACCCCACTTGAATCCGTGGACGGCGCCCGCTGCCTGTCCCGGGTTGCCTGGGGCGGTGCCGGAGTCGAACGACTGTTGAGCGGTGAATTGGCCTCGGAGGCCACGGCCGATGCCTTTGATCGGGCTGCGCTGGGCGCGGCGTCCGAGCTTCTGGGTCTCAGTCGCACGATGCTCGAAATGGCGGTCACCTACGCAACCGAGCGCCGCCAGTTCGGGGTGCCGATCGGTAGCTTCCAGGCCGTCAAGCACCAGCTCAGCAACGCATCTCTGAAGGTCGAGTTCTGTGAGCCGCTGATCATGCGGGCGGCCCACTCCATTGCAATTGGTGATCCGGAGCAGTCGATCAACGTCTCGATGGCAAAGTCCAAGATGTCGGTCGCGGCGTTGGAAGCCGCCGCCACCGCTCTACAGGTTCACGGCGCCATCGGCTACACCGTCGAGTGCGATCTGCACCTGTTCATGAAGCGGACCTGGGCGCTTGCACGGGAGTACGGGGACAGCGAGTTCCATCGCTCCCGGGTGCGCTCATGGCTGCGCCTCGACCGAGCGGGGTAAGTGCGAAACTTGGTCCGAGATATTGGGTAGGCGTCCACCGGCGTTGCTGGATTGGAGCGGGAGTCAACGTGATTGAGTTCGAGCTGCAACTCGAGGAATCCGAGTGGGAAGCGGTGATGTCCAAGGTCATCCCGTTCTGCGCACCCGACGAGCGCTTTGGCAAGGGAATGGTCGCCATCGCAGGCAGCAACGGTCTGCGTCGCTGGTGGTCCACAGACAATCATCGAATGGCCAGGCTCGACGGAGCAGCAGATGACCGTGATTACCTGCTGCTCGTGTCCCCGCGGATCCTCGCCGCCTGGCCATTGGCCGCCGGTGATACCGAGTCGGCGACGATCTCGATCGTGAGCGAGGACCCGCCCGAACGGGGGCCTGCCGGCTTCGGTGCCGACGACCCAGATGACCAGACCAAGCTGGTCGTCATTTCCGGTGCCGGTGGAAGTTTCTCGCTGCCGCTGCTGCCTGTGGTCTATCCACCGGTGGATGACTTCGCGGCGCAGTATGATCGCCAGGGTGGGCCCACAGCAGAGGTCGACGCAGCAGGCCTGCACCTGCTTGCGAGCTTTTCGAGGGATGCGCCGACCGGCCCGTTCCTCGACGAATCCCGTGAAGAGCCGACGTTTCTACTCGGAATATTTCCGGGAGCGCTGAGTGCCCGGGTCGAGTGGCACGAGCTCGGGATGAACACCTACTCCACCCCCGCTCTCACCGAAGGGGCTGGCGAGATTGCGGTCAATCCGCGCTTCATCGCCGAGGCCGTCGAGGTGTTGGATCCGGGGCCGGTGAGGGTCCGCCTCCCCACAGAAGAGGACACGCCGTTGGTCATCACCCAGGAGGGCTTCACCGCCTATGTGATGCCGATGGACGAGATGCTGGCGATCGTGAGCACCGTCGAGGAGGTCCTCGAACAGTGCTTCGGGATCGACGTCAGGGTTCCGAACCTGGCGGGCGACTATGAGTTGTCGTCCTACGGCGTGCCGGTCTACGCCCGGGTCGTCGCCGATGAACCTCCCAGGGTCCGCATTTTCGCTGAGCTGATCGCCGAGATCGAGGCCTCCCCGGAGCTGTTGCATGAACTCAACGCCCTGAACCTGGGGTATGGCTTCGTCAAGGTCCTCTGGATCGAAGGCAGCCTGGTCGTCGAGGGTGACCTGGTGGCAGAGACGATCGACCCTGCCGAGGTGACAGCCCTTTTTGAGCGGGTCCGCCACGTCGCCGAAGAGCTCGGACCGTCGCTTGCCGCGGTTTACGGCGGCGTCAGCACCCAACGTGGTGATATCGCCAGGTGGGCCGAGTACCTGCGAACGGTCGTACTCGTCTCAGTGGGACCCGGTATCACCATCGATCTGACCGGGCCTTCGGCCGAGGCGGTGTGGCCATTCGAGGATGAGGTCCATGTGCTCACCGCATGGGATCCGGCCGGTCGGAAACGCCCAACCGAGGTGAACAACGAGCAGAACGCGCTGCTGGCAGCTGACGTGATGCGCCTTGGCGGGTCACTATTGCAGTCGTCGGGCTATACGCCTCCGGACGCCCCCGTTGCGGCTCGGGAGGACACGCCTGTCGACGTTGCCGGCGGTGAGCCTGGACCCGAGTCCGGCGAGGAGCCGGATGAGCGGGCTGCCCAAGTCGGAGGGGCCGAGCTAAAGGCGCCCGCCGGAGGGGTCCAAAATGACGGCGGTGTCGGTGAGTTCGTCGACAGCGGGTTCCTGGTCTGGGGTCTCGACACCGAGACGATCTTGGCGATCGCCCGTAGCTATGGCCAGGAAGCCGTCTACCGGCTGACCGCCGACACCCTTGAAGTTGTCGGGGCGTTCACCGATCGCACCGAGCGCCGACCGCGCCTGGCCCACCCCAGCAACACCGCTAGCTGAGCCAGCAAACTGAGCCAGCGGGCTGGTCTCGGCCGAACTGAGCCAGCGGGCTGGTCTTGGCCGGTACCGGAGCGGCGCACCAGATCGGCGCACAGAGCGCAACCTGAGTCGGACCGCCTGCCCAAACAGGGTGGACCGATTCCTCAACTTGGTTTGTTGGAGCCGGATCCAGCGAGATGGGGCGAAATCGCCGGATCCGGCAGCGCCGAGGCGCAGTGGATCTCATCCGTTCTCACCCGTCCTCTCCAGGCAGGTTCGAAAGGGACCGGATTGCTCCGTTCCCGACCGCCGGAGCGGTGGATTCGACCACTGGGAACAGCATCGCAGCGGGGTGTGACAACGAAGGGTGAACCGCTCCACTGTGGGTCTAGCTCCGCGATCGGACCGAACTCTCCGAAAATGCGGTGGCCCAACTCGATGCCGTCGCTCTTCCGCTCACGCCGGTCACGCCGCCGCCTTCAGCTCGGCGACCCGGGCTCGGGTCAGAACCCATTCCGCGAGCCGCTCGATGCTCTCATCAAGTTCTTGGTTCGTGCCGTCGAGGCGGAGCCGGTAGACGTGCACGTCGATCGTCGAGTTGCGGATGCGGACCGTGTGAACGGGATCGACGATGCCACTGACCTGGGTGAGTGGATCATTCGGATCACCCGGGTCCTGCGCGTAGATCAACACACCTTCGGGCAGACGCATCGCGGTGGTGTAGGCGAGCAGTTGGTAGTAGTCCGTCATCCGCGCGGCGCCTGTGGCGAGTTTGTACTTCACGTCGCCGACGTAGCAATCAGCACGACCGCGACGCATGACAAGGTCGGGGCGCATGGTGAGCCGCCCAGCGGTCGCGAGCGCCGTCGGCGGCTCCTCGACCAGATCGAGCTGTGGGGCCAGAAATCGCCTCAGCCGGTCGGCGACGAACTGTTGGAACAGCTCGTTCATGTCGACGAGGAACGTCGCTGAGGCGGCGGACCCAACGGCGTGAGCGAGCGTCAGGTTGCGCAAGATCACCGACGCCAGCCGCATGGGCGCCTGATAGTGCTGATCAAGTCGGGTGGTTTGCCATCGGTCGATCTGCGACGGATCGACCGCCACGTGTTGCACGTCGTCGAATCGTTGCAGCAGCCGACCGAGTGATGTCCGCACCTGCGGTGGCAGGCCAGGGACGCGTAGCAGTCGATCGACAGCGGCTACGAGTG
>JBATWQ010000190.1:0-16242 GCA_049672765.1 Microthrixaceae bacterium
ACTGGGTGCGACCCCCGTGTTCGTCGACGTCGACGAGACCACGTACAACCTCGATGCGTCCAAGCTGGCGGAGGCCATCGATGGCATTCCGGCCGATCTTCATCCCGTCGGTGTAATCGGTGTCGACATGTTCGGTCTGCCTGCGGATTATCCGGCAATCGCCAACGTCATCGAGCCACACGGGATGTGGATGATCGCGGATGCCGCCCAAAGCTTCGGGGCAGTCGCACATGGCGTGAAGGTCGGGGAGATGGCACAGCTCACCACCACGTCGTTCTTCCCTGCAAAGCCTCTCGGCTGCTACGGAGACGGTGGCGCGGTCATGGCCCTGGATGCCGAGGACGCCACCGTGGTGCGCTCGGTACGTGTCCACGGCTCAGGAACTGAAAAGTACGACAACGTCCGGTTGGGGATCAACGGAAGGCTCGACACGATCCAAGCTGCGATCCTGATCGAGAAGCTGAAGCTCTTTCCAACTGAACTTGAGCAGCGTCAGGCTGTCGCCGACCGATACTCGAAGGCCCTGGCCGACCTGGTGACGGTGCCGGTGATACCGGAGGGCTACTCCTCCAGCTGGGCGCAGTACACGATCCAGGTAGACGATCGGGACAGGCTGATCGAACACCTGCGAAGCAACGACGTGCCCACGGCGGTCTACTACCCCCGCCCACTCCACCTGCAGACCGCGTACCGCGACTATCCCATCGCGAGCGGTGGGCTCGGCGTATCGGAGCGTCTCTCGGGCAGGGTGCTCAGCCTTCCGATGCATCCATATCTGAGTGAATCAGATCAGACCCGCATCGTGGAGGCCCTGACTTCACGGTGAAGATCACGTTCGTGGCTTCCAATTACCACCCGTCGATAGGTGGAGCGCAACTGCTTGTTCGACGCGTCGCCGAAGGCTTGACCGTGCGGGGATACGACGTCGAAGTGCTCACCACTGACGCGCTGGCTTCACCGGGTGCCCGGAATCCGGGCATGGTGGAGGTCGCGGACGAGGTCATAGGCGGAGTGCACGTCCGACGATTTCCCATCGCACGCAGGACCCACTCCGTCGTGAGAAGTACTCGCCGACTCGGCCGGCGATTTGGATCATCGTCACCCGGAACGCCATCGCGATTGGCGACGGGCCCACTCGGAGTCCGACTCGCTGCCGCGACACGGTCCGCCGCGCGACATAGCGATGTGGTGGTCGGCGTCGCCTCGCCCTTCCTGACGCTGCTCGAAGCGGATCTCGGCACTCGTGGCACTTCAGCGGCGTACGTCGCGATGCCCTTGCTGCATCTGGCGGTGGCACCTCCGCCTATGTGGGTTCGACGTTCGCTCGCCCGCGCAGATGGCGTCTGCTGCATGACGTCCTTCGAGCGCGACTGGCTGGTCGAGCACGGGGTGGACATCGCGACGACCGCGGTCCTGCCACCCGGATGCGACCCGGAGAACTACTCCGACACGGATGCCGTCGCTGCTCGAAAGGCACTCGATCTACCCGAGCGTCCCACCGTGGGTTACATCGGCAGAATGGCATCCAACAAGGGCGTCGACACCTTCGCCCGCGCTGCCCAGAGGATCTGGCAGACCCATCCCGACACGACAATCCTTCTGGTCGGTAGACCGACCGGCTGGCTTGAGTTCGATCGGATCGAGAATCAACTGCGCCAGTCCGGGGGCGAGAGGCTGGTGGTGCGCCAAGGCTTCGACGAGTCCGAAAGGTCTGACGTCTTCTCGGCGTGTGACGTGGTTGCCTTTCCGTCCAAGCAGGAGTCGTTCGGCATGATCACGATCGAGGCCTGGTGTGCCCGACGCCCGGTCGTTGCCGGTGACATCGGTGCGGTGCGCTGCATCATCAGGGACGGAATCGATGGCGACCTCGTAGGTGTCGATGATGACGCAGCCTTGGCCGCCAAGGTCGGTAGGCTTCTGGACGATCCTTCTCGTCGCAAGCGTTATGGACGTGAGGGGAGGGCCCGGGCCGAGGTCGAGTTCGCCTGGGACAGAGTCATCGACGGTTGGGACGGCTTTCTGAGCGACTCCGTCGAGAGGCGCCGCGGATCGGCTTCCGATGTTTCGGGATCACCGCGGACCACAAGTTCCCAAGGTCACTCCGCCTTCGGCGTAGACGAACTCCGGAGAGACAGCTGACATGTGCGGGATAGCGGGGATGTTGGTCTCCGACGGACTCGGCGCGGAGGATCTGGTCGAGTTGCATCAACTCGGTGAACTCATGGCGCGGAGGGGCCCGGACGACTCCGGCGCCTGGAATGACGACGTGTGTGGCCTGACCTTTCGGCGCCTGTCGATCATCGACCTTACCGAGGGCGGACACCAGCCGATGGTCTCGGACGACGGCCGTGACGTCATCGTGTTCAACGGCGAGATCTACAACTTCGGCGAACTGCGTCATCAACTGCAATCTCTGGGCCGGACATTCAGGTCACGCTCCGACACCGAGGTCGTACTCCAGTCCGTTGCCCAGTGGGGTAGGTCGGCGTTCTCAAAATTCAACGGCATGTTCGCCATCGCTTGGTACAACACGGCATCGCGTCGCCTTGTTCTGGCGCGGGATCCCGTCGGGATCAAGCCCCTCCACTGGTGGTCATCGCCGAATGCGTTCGTCTTCGGGTCACAGTATGACCAGGTGGTCCGTCACCGAAGATGTCGGCGTTATGATGTCGACCCGGGAGCGCTCCATATCTACCTGCGTCTCGGCTACCTGCCCCTCGACAGAGGTCTCATTCGCTCCACGGGCCAGGTCGAAGCAGGTCACCTGATGATCGTGGAGCCCGGATCGACCCCTCGGGTTGAGAGGTTCCGGGCCGCTCCCACCCCGGTTCCGCGTGGGGAGAGGCTCTTTGGCCGGGAAGCTGATGAAGCTGTGGCAAGTGCGGTCGATTCGGCGGTCGCACGTCAGACCGTCAGCGACGTGCAGATGGGGTGTTTCATCTCCGGCGGAGTCGACTCGCCGCTGGTCGCCGCTGCGATGCAGGCCGGTAGCGACTCCCGGGTTCCCGCGTTCACGATCGGGACCGACGATCCGGCCAGCGACGAGACGGTTCCGGCAGCCGAGTACGCCGACGTTCTCGGGCTCGATCACCACACCCGGACGATCACCGGTGCAGGCGCGCTTGAAATGCTCGACGACGTTGCATCAGCCAACACCGAGCCCTTCGGCGACTACTCCTCAGTTCCGACCCTTCTGGTCTCGGAATTTGCGTCAGAACACGTCAAGACGGTCCAGTCGGGCGACGGCGGAGACGAACTGTTCTGGGGCTATCCCCGCTTCGCGAAGGTCCGTGCCGCTCGCCGATGGTTCTCGCTTCCGAGGGCAGCGCGTGTCGCCGCATACGGCGCCACCAAGCCTTTGCCGCCGGCTCGTCGGCCCGCACGCGGAATCATGTTCGACTCGATCGGCGACTGGTACCTGGATGCGCATTCGGGCCTCAGAGAACGGGATTTCTCCCGAATCGTCCCAGACATCGCGCCACTTCCGGAGGACTTCGATCTGTTCAGCCTGGACGGCGACATCGACGACGACGGACTCATGCAGTGGATGCGCATGAACGAACTCCGCGGCCACCTACCGATGGTCCTACAGAAGGTCGACCGTGCGGCGATGTTCCATTCCCTGGAGGTTCGGGTTCCGCTGTTGGATCTGGACCTTGTCGACTTGGCATTTCGGGTAGATCCAAGCGCCTGTATGAACTCCGGGGCGGGCAAGATGGTGCTCAGAAATGCTTTGTCACGGCACGTACCGGCCGATCGGATCCCGGTGCCGAAACGTGGATTCACCGTTCCAATGCGCAAGTGGCTGCGCGACGATCTGGCTCCGGCTGTCAACGACCTCCTGGTCGATCGAGATCCCTTCCCACATGGGTATTTCGACCGTGTGGCCTTGAAGGAGTTCTACGAGGATCACCGGTCCGGTCGTCTCGACCTGTCTCGGGGGCTCTGGAACCTCTTGGCGCTCCAACTCTGGGCACAAACCCATCTGCGGCCGCTCGGAGGAGCCAGCGGTGGTTGAGGTGTCTGATCGGGCTTCGCAGGTGGAGCCTCCCAGGGCAGTGGCCGTGCCTCAGGCGTTTCGCGCCGACATACAAGGCCTGCGAGGCCTCGCCATACTCGGAGTCGTCGCGTATCACGTAGGTGTTCCCGTCCTTCAAGGTGGGTTCACGGGCGTCGACGTATTCTTCGTTCTATCCGGTTACCTGATCACCGGCTTGTTGATCAAAGAGTTCCAGAACTCTGGCCGGGTCAGTCTGCTCAGGTTCTCGGCCCGGAGGATTCGCCGGCTGCTACCGGCATCGGCGGTCGTTCTTCTCGCCACACTGGTTGTGGCCGCGCTTGTCTATTCCCCACTGGAACTGAAAAGCGTAAGCAGAACGGGTCAGGCCGTATCGGCCTATGTCAGCAACATGTTCTTTGGCCTCAAGGCTCAGAACTATCTCCGGGGTGACAGTTCATCGAATCCATTCCTACAGACATGGTCACTTGCTGTTGAGGAACAGTTCTATTTGGTCTGGCCGTTGACTCTTGCCCTGCTCATGTGGCTCGGAAGGCGCTGGTTGAGTGTCCGCCGAGCGCTGGCCGCGGGAATCGTAGCGGTGGCGGTGGTCTCGTTCGGGCTGAGCATCGTACTCATGTCCAAGCGCCAGAACTGGGCCTTCTTCGCAGCTCCGCCGAGGTTCTGGGAGTTCGCCATCGGCGGATTGGCAGCGATGGTTCCTGTCAACGCGATGCGACGTCGCCACGCAGCGACAGTTGCAGGCTGTGCGGGACTAATTCTTGTCGCGTTCTCGATGGTCGCGTACAACGCCACCACGCCATTCCCCGGATGGACAGCCATGGTTCCAGTCCTGGGGACTGTCCTCATACTTGTCGCCGGCGTTTCAGATGCATCCCCGGTGTCGTCAAGGCTTCTCTCGGGCAGAGTCGTTGGCTGGTTCGGACAATACTCGTATTCCTGGTATCTCTGGCACTGGCCGATGCTGGTCTTTGCGGGGTTGCTCTGGCCAGCCTCTGGCCGTTGGTGGCTAGCCCTTGTGGCGCTGCTTTCGCTGATCCCGTCCGTGGCTTCATTCCACTTGGTGGAACAGCGGGTCAGGTACAACCGCTGGCTCTCGTCAAGAACAGGTCCCACGATAATCGGCGGGCTGGCAGTCACCCTCGTGTGCTTCGGTGCCGCGACTCTCGTGCTGCGCAGCGCCGAGGCAAGGTCCTCCTCGCCAAATCAGGAGCTGTTCTTGAACGCCAGCAGAGACATTCCCAAAGTCTTCCCCTCCAGTTGTCTGGCTGTCCTGTCGGATACTGAGACCGACCCCATATGTTCGACGGACAGTCTCGCCAGCAGTCGTGCCATCGTCCTGTTCGGAGACTCGCACGCTGGACACTGGGCCCCGGCGCTCAGTCTCGTGGCTGAGAAGCAAGGCCTTCGGCTCATTCTGCTCACCAAGGCATCATGTCCCTACGCGAAGGTCGAGCTCTTCAATGCCAAACTCGGACGGCAGTATGACGAATGTTCAGAATGGCGAGAGTGGGCGCTCGACAAAATTCGTGAGATTGATCCCGCCTATGTGGTGATGTCTAACTACGGCAGCTATGTGTCAAGAACTGGAAAGGTCAGCCGTTTGGAGGTCCCTTCGGAGGCCTGGCGAGGCGGGGTGCGCTCGACATTCGATGAACTGCATGATGCGGGAATCCCATTCTTCGCAATTGCCGACATACCTGATCCCGGTTTCGACGTCCCAGCATGCTTGTCCAGATCAGACGGTGCCATCATCGGGGGACGGGACTGTCGCTTCGACCGTGCGCGCTCGCTCGGCATTCCGCAAGCAGAGATTGAGAGCGAGGCCGCGGCGACATTCGGGGGAACCTGGCTCGACTTCACCGATGTCATCTGTCCCAGTTCGATTTGCGACCCTTGGCGAGGTGGTCTGGTGTTGTACAGCGATGAGAATCATATGACGGATACATTCAACCGGACATTGGCACCCGTTCTCGGTGACCGACTCGAGAGTCGATAGCTGATCGCCGTCGATAGCTGGTCGCGTTATCCAAGAGAGATGAATGATCAGGCCCTACCGATACACTTGTGACGCTGGTCAGCACCGCCTCCGATGCGGTTGTTCCGGGCCGGACCGTACTTATCGAAGGCCTGGACGGGGCGGAGAACCCATGCGAGCACGACCGTGACCACAATTGAGTCAAAGAGCGAATCCGCCACGGCGGCCAGGGACGTCGCGGGACGCTTGAAGTTGGTGAAGTCCACAGACGTGAAGATGTGGACCACCCTCAAACCGTTCTTCGCCGGTGAGTTCTTTCCGATTGTCGGCCTGGCGGTCTGCTCTTTCCTGGCGGGCATTTCCGAAGCAATCCTTTTGGTGGTCGTGGCCAATTTGGCCCTGGGGATCAGCGGTGTCTCCGGAGCGCTGGGCAACCTGGGCCAGTTCGGCAATTTCGACATGAGCGTCGACACCATGTTCCTGGTCTCGATCGTGCTCACGACCGCAAGGCTCGTATTCCAGTTTCTCTCCGCACACCTGACCTCGGCTATGTCGGCACGACTAACCCAGCGGATTCGCGAGGGCACTTTCGCTGATTATGTGCATGCCTCCTGGGCCGTTCAGGCCGCCGAGGAGGAGGCCATGGTCCAGGACCTTCTGCTCCGCCATGTTGGAAAGGCGCAGTCGGCGGTATCTACCCTCTCCAATGCCATTTCAACGGGATTCATGCTGGTAGCACTTGTGGTTGGCGCCTTCGTGGTTGACCCGATTTCGGCGGCTCTGATCGTCGTCACCGGTTCGGTGTTGTTCCTCGGCCTCCGTCCACTCACCAAATACGCACAGAAGCTCGCCAAACAGCAGCTGGACCTTGGCCTGGAGTACGGCATTCGCTCGCGCGAGGCGATCGACTTCAGCGTCGAGATTCGTGCATTCGGCGTAAGCGAAGAGGTGGCAGATCGTCTCCGGATCGCCACCGAGGCAGAGGTGGAGCCCACCTACAAGGCTGGACTCGTATCCAAAATGGTGGCGGCGGTGTATTCACTGGCGGCCATCGTCATAATCCTGGCGGGCCTGTTCGCGGTGCACACTTTTCTTGACAGAACCCTCGGCACGCTTGGTGCAACTGTGATCATCCTTGTTCGCGCGTTGACCCAGAGCGGCGGGGTCCAGTCTGCGTACCACTCGCTGTCTGAGTCGGTGCCATACGCCCACCGCCTGGAAACTGAACGTGCCAGGTTCCGGGAGTCGACGCCGCCCTCGGGTGACCGGAAGCTCCAGGAGGCGGATTCACTCGTGTTCGAGAACGTCACGTATTCCTATATCCCGGGGGTACCGGCGCTGTCCGATGTGAGTTTCTCGGTCGCCAGCGGCGAGGCCGTCGGGATCATCGGTCCGTCAGGCAGCGGCAAGTCGACGCTGATCCAGATCCTGTTGAGACTCCGCTACCCGGACGTGGGCCGGTATTTGGTAGGAGGAATCGACGCCGGCGAGATCGACGATGACTCCTGGTTCAAGCGCATCGCATTCGTTCCCCAGGATTGTCGCGTCCTGAGCGGTACGGTCCGTGAGAACATCCGGTTCTTCCGTCCCGAAGTCACCGACTCGGCAATCGAGATGGCTGCCAAACGGGCTCATGTACATGACGAGATCATGGCGATGGCCCAAGGCTATGACACCGAACTCGGCAGTCATGGCGGTGCTCTTTCGGGAGGGCAACGCCAGCGGGTGGCCATCGCCAGGGCACTGGTCAGTGACCCCTCCATACTCGTTCTAGATGAGCCAACCAGCGCCCTCGACATGCGTTCGGAGGCTCTTGTCCACGAGACCCTCACCAAGTTGCAGGGATCAGTCACCTTGTTTGCGATAGCTCACAGACTCACGACGCTGAATACCTGCGACCGCATAATGGTCATGCACGAGGGACAACTTCAGGCGTTCGGGTACCGGGAAGAACTCGAGCGTGACAACGCCTTCTATCGGCACGCCATCGAGTTGTCGAAGATCAGATCTTGAAGTGTCTGGGGACCTTACTGATCTCGACCTAGCGTCCACGGCAAGGGTGGTTCGTCGCCGTCCGGCTGAATCCAAAACCGAACCCGTCTCCAGGGACTGGAGTCTGTTGAGCGTCGCTGCAGGTTTGGCGACCCTCGTTGTCGCATCGGCTCTCCGACCGCCCTTTACCGGTTCCCAGAACCGGTACCTGATCCACGTCATTGCCGGATCGGAGGGTGGTCCGATCGCAGCTGACCGACTGGCCAGATCGGTAGACCCCGCTCCAGTGTTCTCGGCGATCCTCCGTCCGCTGTTCAATGTGGCTGACACGAGTCTTGTTGTCGGAACGCTCTGGATACTTGCCGGTGTGGTCTTCTTCGGCGCACTCTGGTCGATCAACGGTCGACACGTTGGTCGGAACAAGGCCCGCCTGCTCCTCTGGACGGCGGTCATGGGTCTGCTCGCCGGTCCCCTTGCCCAGGGTGTACTGGAAAGTATCTGGAGGGGATTCGACGGGTTCACGTCGCCGCTGGGGCTCAGGGCATACCTTGTGCCACAGACAGGCCTGGCGCTGGCAGTTCTGGGCTCCGCGATCGCTGTTCGAAGGCAGCGCAAGTTGCGCGATGGAGCGCTTCCCCTTGGCGTCGCGATGATTCTGCTCGCTGTTGTTCTCGGTCCGAGTTTCGCAGCAGGCTCGCTAGTGCTGGTTCTGTCACTCGTGTCCGCCGAGATTTGGGGTCGATCCCAGGAACGGGCGGCATGCGTTCGCTCAGTTGCCAGGGTCGTGATCGTGGGATTCGCCCTCGGCGGAGCAGTTGCGGTGCTCAACCGGAACGCCTTGTCCGCGTTCGTCGACCTGAACGGTGATGCCGCAGAAATACTTGCCCCGAAGCACGGGCTGATTCCGCCATTTGCGTTGTTGATGGTTTCCGCCCTCGCTCTCGCCAGTGTGCTTGGGGCAGGAGTGCTTGCCGTGCGCGCAGAAGCCGAACCCGAACGCCGGGTTGGACGATTCTTCCTGTGTGGCGGAGCGATCGGAGGTGTTCTGACGCTGGTCACGTGGCTGGCGGGCGTCCCGATGCTCTCGCTACTGGCACCTTGGTATGCGTTCGCAGTTCTGGTTCCGCTGGCCTTGAGCTACCTGGTTGGGCGCCTCGCCCATCTGCTTCCTGCCGAACTGGAATCCACTCCGGCAGCGCGGGTCGGGCTCTATGGTGCCGCGGCAGTGGCCATCGTCCTGTCCGTCCTGTCGGGGGCCAGGTCGTGGGGAGTAGCCGATCCCGAGAGCTTCGCAGTGAGGTATCCGAAGCTGGTGAGCGCCTTGGATGATCACCGTCCAGCGACCGTGGGGTTGATTCCGTCCGGGCTCTCGGACCTACGTCTGGCTGCGCTGGTGGCCGTCTCCGGTGACAGGGAAAATTCTCCCATCGGTTCTGACGAGGTCCTGAAATGGCATCGCAACAACAAGTTGGTCGATTCCGCTTTTGGCCGTCCCCAAGATTTCTGTGAGGAGATCGCCGGGTCTGAATTTGGCTGGGCAGTCCTTCCGGTCCGGGTCGCTGCGGTCGCGCAACGGGGCTGCATGGCCGACTGGAGATTCACGGTGGCGGAAGATGGCTTGGCGCTGGCCTTTGCGCCGACGGAGCCGTGACGGTTTCGGTGGTAGCGCCATACCCTGATGGCATGGGTTCGGCCCGGCGAGGGTCTGTAAAGCACCAGATGGAGATTCATGCGAGTTGGTCGTAATCCTGCCAAGAAGATCGATCAGGCGCCGGTGGCCGTCGAGCCGCCACCCCCCGTGTCGGTTGGTCTCCTGACCCATGTGCCCTATGTGGCCGGCTACCACGCCGACCAACTGGACGTGGTCCGTCTGGCGGTGCTGAGCGCGCGGGCGAATGCCGCAATGCCGATCCACCTGATGGTCTTTGACAACGGGTCCGGTCCGGAATTGACAGAGTGGCTTGTCGCTGCCCTCAACGACGGGACCATCGATCAACTGATCCTCAATCGCCGGAACCTGGGCAAACTGACGGCTCTTTCACAGATCGTCCTGGGGGCTCCAGGCCCTGACGTCGTCTATTCCGACGGGGACCTGTTCTTCCAACCCAACTGGCTCGAACCCATGCTGAAGATCGCACGGGGAATTCCCAACGTTGGCGTTGTGGGTGGGGCCCCGGCACTGCCATCGGTCCACTCAGGAATTCCGGGCGTCGCTGTCGAGCAAACACCCGAAAGTGCAAATGCTTCGAAACTGCCCGAGGGAGTGACTTCCGAATCCGGGAAGTTCCTCGACGAGGGTTACATGCGGGAGTTTCTGGCGGACACGGGTTATGACGAGAAGGGCGTGGAGGAACGACTCCAGCTCTTACGCAATGAGAACGTGACCCGGCTCAGTTGCGGCGATGTCTCGGCCATAGCAGGTGCGGGACATGCCCACTTCCTGATTACCGAGCAGGCTCGTCGCCAGATGGAGTCACAGGTCGGTACCAAGGCGCTCAATCCGGCCGAGACACACAGCTACGACAGGGCTACCGAGAAGACGGGTCTCCTTCGGGTCAGCGTCGAGAAGCCCGTGTTTCGACATGTTGGAAATCGGCTCGAGCCGGACCAGAGGGCAGCGCTCCAGGAGCTGTCCGGAGAGTGGGCAACCCACGGCGAGCGCAAGCCGCTGAACCTGAAGCTTCTGAGCCGGACCCCTGTCCGGCGGACGGTGCGGAAGATCCACGACTGGTCCTTCCGCGCTCTCTACGAGACCGGCGAGAACGGGTAGGTCTCAGCCAGCCATTCAACCGTGGCCGCAGCCATCAGGGCTCGTCGTTGGCGGTCCTAGTGCGCATGTCCGTCTAGGACGGCGCCCAGTAGGGGGCGAACCGCGTCGGCAGAGAGTGTCGATTCGATGGACGCAATTCCGGCCCTCGAAAGAGTCGACCAGAGATCGTCGTCGCCGAAGAGGTTGATGCACTTGCGGACAAGGTCTTCGTCGTCGGACCCGATGAGGCAGGTGGCCCCGTCGATGACCTCCATCCCCTCTGCGCCGACCGAGGTGGTGATCACAGGTAACCCGTTGGCCATGGCAAAGCCGATCTTTCCTTTCAGGCCGGCACCGAAACGCAGTGGGGCTACGAGCGCCAAGGATGAATCGACTATGGGATGTAGGTCCTCGACCCAGCCGATGGCATGGATCCTCGGATCAGGTGGCGACGCCAGATCCTCCGGCAGACGGTCCCCGACGACCGTCAACTCGAGGTCTGGGATCTGCTTCCAAATAGCAGGCATGATCGTCGAATACAGGTGCCTTACCGCGTCGACGTTGGGCGCGTGACGGTAGCTCCCATAGAAGACCAGACCTCTTCGCCCAGATCGTGGGGGCACCCGTTCCGAACGAGTCTCGTGGACGTTCGGAATAACTTGGACCGATGATGAGCCAACCAGATCATGGATGGCCGAACGTTCGACATTCGTTACTACCAGCGTCGTGTCCGCCGCCTTCACGGCAGATCTCTCCAGCCGTTTGTACGCCCGCGCAGCACGGCGATCGGTGCGGTCGTGGGTCAGAGCGGCTTTGCGCTTCAGCCGAACGTGGTAGAGGTCGACCGTGTCGAAAATTATCCGACGGCTCTCGACATGATCGGCCAGAACAGGGAGCAGCCTTCCCGCCACGTCTGGTCGGGACAGCCAGATCACCGATGCATCTCTGATCCAGTTCCAGAACTGCTCGTCGGTAAATCTTTCCGCGTCCCGAGTCACCCGTAGATCATCTGGTTCGGCGGAGCTAATGGCGGTCCAGTGTCTGTGGGTGATCGACGCAAGCACCGTTGGGTGGCCCAGGTCGTGGGCCATCTTGGCCAGGCGGATGATTCGGTCCGAGCCCGAGTCCTTGGTGGGATCGGGGAAGGTCAGATCCACGATCAACACGAGGTTCGACTCCGGTGGCCCGATGTCGGCGCCAGCGGCACCGAGAGCCAGGTCACGTCGAATGACCTTTAGCGCATTGACCGCGTCGGCCGGAGTGTCCCTTGAGATCTTCCGGCCCGCCAGGTCGGTCAGGAACCACTCGACCCGTATCTTCGCCGCCGTCCAGTTCACGATCTGTGGTCCCCGGAAGCTACCGGCATCCGTCGTTGAGCAGATAGCGGGTCGCCTCGCTGTCCTCCGCGAATTCTCCATCGGAACGTCTTCACCGACGCCATAGCGATGGTTCTCGCATGGATCTTTGCCCGCCTGAGGGCATCCCGGGTGCTCCTGGACGGTGACAGAGCGGCAAGAAGCTCCGCAGGGATCGATCGGATCTCGTGGAGCACCAACTTCAACGCCTCCCTCCAGTCGCGATATTTGATGCGCAGGAGGATCTGGTTCCCGTGCATCATTACGTTGGCAGTGTCGTGGTGTGCGGATCCCCGCGATGACGCACCGGCTCCGCGGACGGCTCCCACCCGCCAACCGTTGATGCGGGCCCGCATACAAAGTTCGCGGTCCTCGCAGTAGGAGCCGAAATCCTCGTCGAAGAGACCGATTTGTTCCAGAAGTTCTCGCCGCAGCAGATATCCGGATCCGCTCACCCAGGTGAACTCGGTGATCCCAGCGACCTCGCCGAGTTCTCCCACCCTTGCGACCCTTGGAGTGAACCAGGGCGCGATCACCCCGAAATCCGGGTTGGATTCCGCAACGCCGACCAGTCTTGCCAGAGTGTGGGGCTCGACCGTCAGGTCGTGCGCTGCTACGAAGCAGTATTGCTGGCCGGAGGAGAGCCACTCGCGGAGCGCAAGATTTGCCCCGCCCGCGTATCCGACGTTCTCAGTGGGGCGGATCACCCGGACACCGTTCGGCATAGCCGATAGGTCCCCGCTGTTGTCGACCACGACGACCGAAGTCGCGACCCCCTCGGATTCGAGAACACTTCTGACCGCCTCGGCGCACCAGAGCGGGGCGCGATAGTGGATGATCACAACCGAAATCGAGGCCTCGGCCACGGGGGTATCGGCTCGGCCGTCGACGGTCTCGCTCACGAGGAATGAGCCTATCGGCGTGGCAACTTATTCCTCGCTCCAAGGACCTCAACTGCTGGGCGTCGGAACCGCGAAGTCACGAAGTGGGCCAGGGGAGCTCGGCTCCCAGGTACTCCCCGAGCCTCACGGTATCGGGCCGCAGTTCCTCACGGATCAACGAACGTTCAGTATCATTGAAGACGGTCGTTGGTTCGGTACGACCGAAGCGGCGACGAAGCGCCTGCCTGACCCTGTGGGGGAGACGAATTCCCCTTCGGCGGAGCGCCAGTTCCAATCCGGTGACGCCTGGCCGGACGGCGGAAACGTTAATTCGTGGTAGTTCGGCAGGTCCGCCGGTAACTCCCAGGAAATCCTCGATGCGGTCGAGTTCCCCACCGGGGTCTGCGATCAGGTTCTCGAAAATCACCACGTGTATCTGCTCGTCCGGAAAGACAGCGAGAAATTGGTCCAACTGCATCATGTAGCGGCTGCGGTTGAGGAAGCCTGCGTCGTTTGCAATTGCCCGCGCCCAGTCGGAGCCGATGACGCCGTTGCGGTAGCTGTGGACCAGATGGGACTCTGTGCGCCTGACGGGGTCGCGCACGACGTAGAGGATCTTCATCTTTGGATTGTGGTCGCGCAATCGCTGCGGGATGCCCCGCACTTCGGGATACATCGAATTGCTGGTCGAGGACTCCACAAGCAACCTGCTGCCGTCGTCGTCGAACTGCTCCGAGAACCAGTCGGCTATCTCGGACTCACTTCGTTGTTCGCGCCAGAAGTGCGTCTCCTTGGTCTTCGAGTGGCAGACCTGTGGGTGATCCGCGAGCCATCTGGCGAGGGAACTCGACCCCGATTTCTGCGCACCGATCAGGCACGCGTCCAACTTTCCTACTTGGCCCATGGTTCGATGATCCTATCGAGGCGAAGCGATTTTGGAGCGGAGTCGTCCCGAGTTGTCAGCATCTGGGTTCTAGTTGCCACAGGGCATATCTCTGGTTGGGTGACGCCACTATCGGACCTCGTCCGAGCAGTGGGCTGGGGCTTTCGCGGTGCAGCCAACTGGATAGCTCCAGAGTCACCGAATCGTTATCACGATCGACGATCCCTATGTCGTCGACGGTAACCAGGTAGTCCGCGTTGAGGTCGGCCAGCGCGCACGCCACCCCGTGGTCGCGCCACCTGTCCTGGAACTTGAAGTCTCCTGTGAGCCCGTCCAATGCGACGACCGGATGACCGGATATGAAACCCAGAACGCCGGGCATGTCCACCGTTGCCAGAACAGCGCCGTCCGGTACCGACCGGCTGATTTCGGTGGAGAACGATCGAGCGTCCTTCCACAGGGAGTCTGACGGTCCGAGAAAGACCCGGTTGAGGCAGAGGGCCACTGAGGCAACGGCGAGCCCCAGACACGCCACACGGGCGGTGACGGGCACCAGCTTTGCAGCGCCAGGATGTCTCTCGATGATCCGGTCTGCCAGCAGCGGGAGGGTGAGTGACAGAGCGATGGCGTGAGGGATGAAGTACCACAGCCACTGCGTGAAGGGTCCTCGCGAGAATGCAATGTAGAAGGCCGACGAGAGGGTCGCTCCAAGACATGGGACTAGCCAGATGGCCACTTGGGTGTTCATCCGTGGCTTCCGGAGGACGCCCAGCAGACCGCCGACCCAGAGGAGTGCAAGGATCCCCACGCCAAAGAGCCCCACGCCTTCGAGCGCCAATCGGGGGGACAGAACATCGACCTTGATGGAGCCTGAGATCGGACTGAGGTTGCCGAAACGGGCCACGTTCCATGCCAGGTAGGGGAGGAGCAGCGCCGCCGAAGTGGTAACGGCGAGTGCCACGAGCGGAAGTCGTTTCCTGGCCGAGGATCCCGACGAGAACAGGAGTAGAGATACGACCGCCGCTGCCGCCACCCATAGCGTGTCCAGTCGGGACAGCATCATAAGTCCACTGGCACATCCGGTTGCGAACGCAATTACAGGGCTGGGCCCGTCACTGAACCACCGCTCCATTGTCAGTAGCAGCCAAAGCAATGTCACGGCCACGAGGTGGGCCTCGGAGGCGAACATCCCCCAAGGTCCGCAGAGGCAGCTGCCGAGAACTACCACGCCGACCAAGCGGCTTACCTCGCTGACGGCGAGTCTCCCGAGAAGTCGCCACATCTGTGTGAGCGCAACCACAGCGAGGGCCCAGTTGATAACGAACAACGCCCGGAGCTGGGTCAGCGGTGCTCGCACTCCAACCAGGTCGGTCAGTCCGACGATTCCTGCGGTCAACAGCTGCCAGAGAGGCTGCACGCCGTTGGTAGGGATCAACCCGTTGAAGGTCCATGCGCCGCTCGTAGAGATGTGTTTCCCTATGACCAAGTAGAACAGTGAGTCGTCAGCCGCAAAGACCCACGGGTACACGAAGCTGAGGGTCACCGCCGAAGCCAGGAGCGCAATCATCGCTGCCCAGAATCCGGGGTTGGGTTGACCCTCGATCGGGCCGCGGAAATGCCTGGTTGCCACAGTAAACTTCGGACTCAGATTCTGACCAGATGGCGGAAACCCACGTTGATGAAGTTACCTCTTCGGTCGGGCAATACCCCGTGACAGACCATTCCCAAGAAGTGACTCAGCCCCGGATCGTCGCGACCTTTCCCATGAGCGAGCGCTACGAAGCAGATCTGCTTTTGCTCAAGTTGCGTCTGGAGTCGCAGGTGGTTTCCGAATGGATCATCGTCGAGAATTCGTACTCCTTCCAGGGAACCCATATAGGTCTGTTCGCCCAGGAACTCGTCGACATGGACCACCGGTTCGGGCCGTATCGGGAGCGAATTACCGTGATCTCGGCCGAACGGGCGGTGAGGGCGTTTCCCCCGGGTAACGAAGCCGACTTGGCTGCATTCCAGGTTGAGCACTGGCAGCGGGACCTTGCCATGGACCACGTGAGCGCCCTTGACCCGGACGTCTGGATCATGGTCTGTGACGTCGATGAGATGTTGGACGGCACCAGTCCGGCACGCATGTCCGAACTCAGGTCACGACTCCTGGACCAGAAGGAAGTGGTCCAGGTCTCGACGCAGCGATATTGGTACGACTTCGATAACCGGTACATTCCGCTGTACGGGATTCCGCTGGTCAGGTGCGGATACTTGAAAGGGAGCGACCAGACGCTCTCGGCAGTAAGGCGAGGGTTCTCGGGATCGTTGCGGACGGATTGGGATCAGATCGTCGCCTTCGAATACACCTCTTGTTTCGGCCGGGACGAAATCATTCGGAAGT
>JBATWQ010000191.1:0-3309 GCA_049672765.1 Microthrixaceae bacterium
CCGCGAGCTTAGGTACCCATCTCCAGCCCACGACACCGGGGCACCCAGCGGCCCCGGTGGGCTGGCCCCAGCAGGCTCACCCCAGGCAACCGTTCTGGCCGTCGTCCAGGCGGCGACAGATACAGCGATGACAGCCAGTTGAGGCCGCAGGGGACCCGAAGCCCTTGGAGCTACTCATCTAGGGTTGGAAAATGCGCATTAGAACTGCGGTCATCGGTGGTGGTTCGTGGGGAACGACGGTCGCCCACCTGGCGGCCCATCAGGTCCCGACGATGCTCTGGGCACGCCGGGACGACCTGGCGACGGAGATCAACGAGCGCCACACCAACGAGCGGTATCTGCCGGGGTTCAGTCTCCACCCGGACCTTTCCTGCAGTTCGGATCTGATCGAGGTGGTTCAACAGGCCGATGTTCTGGTGATGGGAGTCCCGTCGCAGGGGTTCCGTTCTGCCCTTGAGCAGGTAGCTCCGCACGTGCGGGCGTGGGTTCCGGTCCTGTCGCTCACCAAGGGCCGCGAACAGACCACGCAGTTGCGGATGACCCAGATCATCAACCAGGTGATGCCCGGGCACCCTGCAGCCGTTCTTACCGGGCCGAACCTGGCCAAGGAGATACTTCGGGGAGACGCTGCGGCCGCGGTCATCGCCACGGCCGACCCTGTGGTTGCCGATCACCTACAGCAGATCTTCCACATGAACCTGTTCCGGGTCTACACGAACCCCGACGTGATCGGTTGCGAGCTCGCAGGGGCGCTCAAGAACGTCATTGCCATCGCCGCCGGAATGGCCGACGGACTTGGAACGGGCGACAACACCAAGGCGATGGTCATCACCCGTGGTTTGGCTGAACTGAGTCGGCTCGGAGAAGCCATGGGCGGGCAGTTCGCAACGTTCGCAGGGCTTGCGGGCATGGGCGATCTGATGGCGACGTGCATGTCCCAGCAGAGCCGTAATCGCCACGTCGGCGAGGAACTGGGCAAGGGACGGACGATCGAGGAGATCATCTCGGACATGAACATGGTGGCAGAGGGGGTGAAGACAAGCCGTGTCGTGATGGCGCTCGCCAAGCAGTACAACGTCGAGATGCCGGTGGCATCGGAGGTGTTCGCCGTCTGCCACGAGGGTGCGACAGCTCTCGATGCCTACCGTGGCCTCATCCGCCGCCAGATCGGCGGTCTGGAACACAGCTCTCTGCAGTTCCACTGACCAGACCCTCGGACTCGACAGGGCGAGCCGTTTGGGGCCCGATGTGCATCGCCTCCTAGCCTTGCGGCGATGTCTGAGCAGCGCAGCAGTGGTCCCAACCAGGTTCAGGAGCGCCGGGCGGTGGGCGTGGAGCAACGCAGCCTCATCCGGGCACGAGAGCTGGACCGGGAAGAGCCCGTGCGTTGTGCGGTTCCGCTCGGAACGATCGACGCCGGCGCGATTGCCGATATCGACCAGGGGGGCCTTGTGCAGATGCGCGGCGCTTCGTGGAGCGTCGACTGGTGGATCGGTGCAGCGGACCGCTGGCACTTTCCTTCCCAGGACGCGACGGTCGTCCAGTCCCTTGTCGATTCGACTCCAGTCGTGCAGACAGCGATGCACGTCCCGGGAGGCGAGATCGTCCACCGGGCGTTCGCCGTCAGGGCCAATTCGGATTCGGCCCCGGATACGGTCCCTGCTCCGCCGACCGGCGACGAGTCCTCAACTGGGGTAGGGCCCGTGTCTGGCCCGGGCGAGACGCCTCGCTGGGACGACTCGGCGGTGGTGATCGAGGTCGAAAATCGCAGTTCGACACCGGTGGCACTCGCCTTCGCGTTCGTTCCGCTGGAGTTGTCCGGTCCCGGTGAGATCAACGAACTGGCGGTCGGTGGCAACACCGTCTGGGTCGACGGCGAGGTGGCAGGAGTCCTCTCCCGGCCCGTGTCCAGGCGTGTCGTCGGCCCGCCGGGAACAGCCTCTATCCGACTGGGCATGACCGATGACGAGGACCCGGAGGGTACCTGGGCCGTCCCCGGACAAGTGGCCGAAGGTGCGTACGTCGTTCCGCTACCCCACACGGCGGTTGTCCGTCTGCTGATTCCACGAATAGCAGATCGAGCCGTCGGGTCCGCCAACCGGTGGGGTCGACGACGGAGCGAAGCGCGCCCGGTTCCCGGAGCGACGTGGAACGCGCCGACATCGGAGCAGATCAGCAGCGGCTGGTCCGTGCACACCCGCGACGCGGCTTCGATAACAACACCCGAGCCGCTACTGGCAAGCCTGTTGAAGGTTGCCGAGAGCCACCTGTTGGTCGCATCGACCGATGTGTTCCTCGACGGGGACGGAGTCGTCCCTACAGCGCTTCGCAACGCCGAACTGGTAGAGAATCTCGTGACTGCCGGTATCCATGAGCCGCTCGGTCCGATCGCCAGGGCGCTGGTTGACTCCGAGCGCATGGGCGGTTCGATCCGGATGCCTGACCGCAGCGACGCCGTGGTTGCACTGCTCCACGCGGCGGCGCCCCTGATGGTGGGCCCGCGTTCCGGGGCCTGGACCGAAGATCTGATCGGAGCGGTCGCAAAGGGGATCCATCGCGTCGGCCAGGGCAAGGGCCTTGTTTCGGGCATTGGTGCTCCGAGGTCGAAGGAGCGGACGTCAACGAACCCGACATCCCACGGTCCATCACTGGACGCTGCATTGGGGGACTGGGCCCTCACCCGCTCAGCGGCGGTGGCTCTTGCCCGCATTGCGCCGGCTCTGCGTTCTGTAGATCAACCTGAAGTTGCTGAGTCCGCGGAGCTGACCGCGCAGCGACTATGGGCGCAGGTCGGCTCCCAACAGGTTCAGCTGTCTGCAAGGTCGCTGGATCCAATGAACTTGAGTTCGCAACCATCTCTGATTTGGAGGTCGATTGCTGCACGGGCGTCGGTCGTCTCGGGAGTTGCAACCGCCGTTGATGACCTCCTGGCATTCTCCAGAGTCGGCAATCTCGGAGTAGTGGGTTCCTTTGCCGATGCCCACGGAAATTCTGTCGGCGAGATCGCGGTCGACCCTGCTGCGATTGCAGCGCGGGCGGGTGCAGTCATGGACCTTCTGTGCGCCCAGGGACCCGACGGGCCGGTGATTCTTCCCTCATGGTCACCACACTGGTTCGACAAGCCCGTCGAGGTGAACCGCGTCCGGACAGCGTGGGGCCTGGTGTCCTATGCGGTGCGTTGGCATGGCGAACGCCCGGCGATCCTGTGGGAGATCGAGCCGGGGGTCGGGACGTCGTCGACCGGATCGTCGACCGCTGTACCGGTGCTCAGCGCGCCGGGCCTCGACCCACACTGGCGGGCAACTGGAT
>JBATWQ010000192.1:0-12629 GCA_049672765.1 Microthrixaceae bacterium
CCCGTCGGGTCGCTCGTGGCGATCGTGGTGATAGCGATGGTCGCCGGGGTTGTGGCGGCGTTGGTGCCGGCGTGGCGTGCCTCGCGACTGGATGTGCTCAAGGCGATCTCGTCGGTCTGAGCGACAGTCTGAACATGTGTCTGAGCATCGGTCCGGGCAGAGGCTGAGCATCGGTCCGAGCGAGGTAGCGGTAGCGGCAGCCGCAGAGGTGCAGGTCGTGGCAGGTCACCTGCGATCGGAAGGCCCGGCAACCGCTTTGGCTGCCCGGTTCGCGACGACCGCCGAATAGCCCAGACCGACGAAGAACACGACCCCGGCGATGACGGTCGCGACGAGTCCGAAAACGTCGAAGCCTGTGGCGAGCACCCCGGCACCCAACAGGGCGACCAGCCCACCGCTCAGACCTAGCGGGCCTGCGGCCTCCTCGTGCGCCCTGTACCAGGCCTCGTCGCTCGCCATGGTCGTCCGGGTCCGGATTCCGGCCCAGCGGGTGCGCTTCAGCTTGCGTTGAGACCCGACCCAGGCGAGCCCCAACAGGGCGGCCCCCGCGATGATCAGCCCCAAGCCGGCGGCGACTCCCGTCATGGGATGTCCAACGTGGCGCGGACGTTGCCCGCCCGAACAATGTCGACCCGTTGGTCGTGGCGATGCCCGCTCACAGGGCGCCTGATAAGAGTCGTCCGGTCCGTCGGGTCACAGCGGCGTTATGTCGCTGCCGGACCAGTAGGCCTTCATGTCGTTGATCTTGCCTTCGGAGTCAAACGTGAAGACATCGACGATGTCGATCCCGAACTTCGATCCGCCTATGTCGGTTACCGCGCGCAGTGGAACCGCTGCGAACTTGTCGACCGCCCGGATGGCTCCCGTGATTGTCAGTTCCAGCGAGTCGGCCATCTCGTGGGTTCCCGCGAAGAACGCCCGGACTGCTTCGGCACCGACGTAGGCGGGCTGGTCGACCGGGTCCGCGACCACGGCGTCATCCGAGAAGAGAGCGACGATTCCGTCGATATCTCCACGGGTGTGGGCGGCGGCATAGGCGGTTACGGCGGACTTGATCTCGTCGATGCTTGGCATGGGCCGACACTAGCGCCACGTCGGGAGCGGGGATCTCGGTGGAGGGCGACCATCTGGGCCAAGATCAGGGTCGATGGCAGCGATACGGACCGAGATCACCGAGATCATCACCGGCCTGGCGATGCTCGGCGCAGAGTCGCTGGACTCCGCGCTGTCGGAGTCGGTACCCGCAGAGCTGCTCAACGTCGATCATGCCACCTGGTTCCGACTGCGCGATGCCCACCGGGATCGGGAGAACGAAGCGGACTTCCTCGCAGCCTGGAACAACGGCCGGGCGTTCCTGAACGCCGATGACGGACTGCGCGGACGACTTCCGCTTCAGGTTGAATGGAAGGGTCCCCACCGTGACCCGGGCGACGTGGCGGCGCCGGCAGATCTGCGTATCGATCACGTCTATCTCGTCAGCTGCAAGTACCTGTCGAAGGTCCTTCACAATGCGTCGCCGAGTGCCATCTTCGAGCGGAACCTGGTGGGTGCCCAGGGGAGGCGGTCCGACCACGACTGGTTCGACGTGGTCGCAGCCGCCGAGCACCAGCAGCTGTATCAGATTGTCCGCCGTGTCATCGGTGAGGACCTGGACCTACCCGAGTCTGTGCGGTTGCTGACCAAGGAACAGCGTCAAAGTCTGCGACTACGCATTCCTGCCGACTGGGGATCGGACGCGGCCGTCGCGGCGTACCAGCGTCTGGTCGACACCACGGCGGCCGCCTCTGCGGAGCTATGGAGCCGTCAGTTGACCTCCGGCCGTGCCAGAGCCTTGACGCTGTGGCGTCTGCTCAGACTGGCGCCTGCGCCGTACTTCGTCCTGGGAACTTCGGCTGCGGGGACGACACGCCTGCGGGTGGGAACCCCCTGGGACTTCAACCGTTCCTACAAGCTGACCGGCTTCGAGATCTCGCACCAACCCGGTGGCCAGGCCCGGGTCGGATGGCGTGCACGCGTGTACGAGATCAGGAGCGGCAGGGAGCGCGAGGTTCTGGGACACGTCGAAATCCGCTGGAGCCACGGTCGGTTCGGTGGACCACCCGAGGCCAAGGTCTATCTGGACAGCGTCCCCGGCAGTGTGCCGGGCTATTGGCCACTGACCTGAGTGGCTGCTACTTCAGCAGGGCTCCGGCGTCGACCGGAAGGGTCACCCCGGTGACATAGCGGGCCTCGTCGGAGCAGATCCACAACAGAGCATCAGAGATGTCGCCGGCCTCGAGCCACGGAACGTTCATCGGTTGTTGTGGACGCAAGAAGTCTGCAGCGTCGTCGTAGGTCGGGTTCTCGAGGTCCATCCGGACCAGCCTCGGAAACGTGTCGTTGAGAATCATGGGCGTGCCCACCGACGTCGGGTGGATCGTATTCACGCGGATCTGGTTGGGAGCGAGTTCGAGGGCCAGGCTCCGCATGAAGCCGACCAACCCGTGCTTGGCGGCGTTGTATGCGGGGCTTCCGTAAAAGCCGCGCAGGCCGGCGGTTGACGACGTGATGGCTATTGCGCCGCCCTCGTTCTGGTTGATCAGCTTGCGCATAGAGGATCTGACCGTGTTGAACACACCTGTCAGGTTGACCTCGATCGTGTCGTCCCACTGCTCCGAGGTCAGGTACTGCGTCGGATTGGGCGAGTAGGTCCCGGCGTTGGCGACGATCACGTCGAGTCGACCGAAGCGCTCATAGCCGGTGTTGACGACCTCGCGCAGCCTGGGCAGGTCCCGCACGTCGGCCTTCTCGGCGTGCATCGAACCGCCGGCGGCCTCGACCAGTCGCACCGTCTCGTCCAGGTCCGCCTTGGTGGCGAGCGGATACGGACACGTCGGGATGTCCTCGCAGATGTCGACGCCGATGATCTTTGCGCCCTCGGCCGCGAAGCGCACCGCGTGCTCGCGTCCCTGGCCCCGCGCGGCACCCGTGATGAACACGACCTTGCACTCGTAGCGATTTGATCGATCTGCCATCGTCCCCACCCCAATCTGCAGACACCCGTGTGTCCGCGTTTCCCGATTATCGCAGGCACACCGACGTGTCCCCGACACAGTGAAATGTCACCGCGTGACAAATTGAACCATGTTCGTGCATGATTTGGGGTATGACTGATGCGCCTTGGGAACTTGATGCCTGCTCACTCGTTGATGCATTCAGAGCAGGGGACAGGTCCCCGGTTGAGGAGCTCGAGGCCAGCCTTTCGGCGATCGAACAGAGCGATCTGAACTGCTTCTCCTTCCTCGACCCAGAGTCGGCGCTGAAAGCAGCCAAGTCTGCTGACCTCACAAAGCCGTTCGGCGGGGTGCCCGTGGGGATCAAGGAGCTGGAACAGGTCAAGGGCTGGCCCGACACCGGAGCATCCCTCGTGTTCAAGGACCGCAAGGCGGACCACACCAGTGAGGCGACCCGTCGGTTCATCGAGGACGGCGGAGTCGTCCCAGTAGGCCTGACGACGGCCAGCGAATTCGGTGGACTCAACGTCAGCGTCACCAAGCTCAACGGCGTGGCGCACAATCCGTGGCGTCACGGCCGTACAGCCGGCGGATCTTCGGGCGGTAGCGCGTCGGCGGTCGCCGGAGGACTGGTCAGCATCGCTTCGGGCGGTGACGGCGGAGGTTCGATCCGTATCCCCGCCGGTTACGGCGGTCTACTCGGCATGAAGGGCACCTACGGTCGAATCTCCCGTGGGCCTGACGCTTTTTTCACCCCCGGAACCGTGGTGAACGGCTGTCTGGCACGCTCGGTTCGTGACGCGGCCCGTCACTTCGACGTCGTCGCCGGTCTCGACCCCTACGACCCCTCCACCATTCCCAACCCCGGTGGGTGGGAGAAGAACATCGGCACGGGTGACCTGAACGGCCTGCGTGTCGCAGTCCTTCCCGACCTCGGTGTCATCGAGTTGGAGCCCGGTGTCGGTGCCCACATCCGGACCGCAGCCAAGGAGCTGATCTCCCGTCACGACATGGTCGAGGTCGACGTCGACCTGAAGCTTCCCAACCTGGCGGTCCAGTGGATGATGGGCAACCTCGCGACGCTGCTGGTGGAGCTCGGAGACAACTGGCCCAAGAACGGCGACATGTTGACCGAAGAGGTCGCCTACGGGCTGATGATGTCCCGGGCGCTCTACAACCTGGACGTCGCCGCCGTGGCCGAGGTGCAGAGGATCCAGGCCAACGTCGCGATGGCGAAGGCCTTCGAGCAGGTCGACCTGATCATCTCTGCCACCAACCCGGGCCCGGCGTTCGCAGCCGAGGCAGCGATGAGCAGCACTGACAACAACTTCCTCGAGTGGGCCAAGTCCAGCTCAATTGCGAAGTATGCGTTCAGAGGCGCACTCGGTGGAGCGAGGCTGGCCAGCAGCTTCTTCCCCGGGCTGCCCAACAAGCTGGTCGACCAGGTCACGGAGCGCTTTCCCGAGATGGTGGCGATGGGTGGGCTCACCATCATCTCCAACATCTATGGCAACCCGGCGGTGTCGATCCCCTCGGGAACGATCGACGGTCTGCCCATCGGGATGCAGGTCATGGCCCGCCACCACCGTGACGGTCTGCTCTTTGACGTCGCAAGGTCCTGTGAAGAGGCCACGCCGTGGCCGATGGTCGCACCCGCTCGGTCCGACCGGTCCCACCTCAGCGCGGTCTGAGCCGGCGGGTCGCTCCCGTCGGTCGCTGACCGCTCGCGGCCGCAACGAACGTCGAATGGGCGACAGGCCGTCAGGCGGGCAGCACCAGTTCGGCTGCCTGACGCAGCTCGTCGACGCTTCCGGCGTGCACGAGGATCTCGGTCACGGCTGACTCCTTCCATGCAGCGATGCGATCGGCGATGCGGGCGGGCGTTCCGACAAGTGAGATCTCGTCGGCGAATGAGACCGGCACCTCGTGGACTGCCTGGTCGCCCTTACCCTCGAGGAACATCTCCTGGATCTTCTCCGCCTGTTCGCCCAATCCCATCCTGGCGGCCAACTTCGTGTGGTAGTTCTGGCCCTTGGCCCCCATGCCGCCGATATAGAAGGCGAGCATGGCCCGAGTCATCGAAAGCGACTCCTCGATCGTCTCGGGCTTGTCGTCGGGGGTGACGATGAATGCGGTGATCGCTGCGACCTCGAAATCGTCGGCGGCGTTCTCGAGCTGATCTGCGTAGACATCCTGGCGGTAGGGGGAGTAGTAGAGCGGCAACCAGCCGTCCGCAATCTCGGCGGTCTGGGTCACGTTCTTGGGTCCCTCGGCGCCCAGGTAGATCGGGATGTGGCGGCGAAGCGGGTGGACAATCGACTTGAGTGGCTTGCCGAGTCCCACGCTGCCCGGTCCGGAGTAGGGGTGCTGATGGAACTCGCCCTGATAGTTGAGGGGTTCTTCCCGGGCGAGCACCTGACGGATGATCTCGACGTACTCGCGGGTGCGGGCCAGCGGCTTGTTCGATGGTCTGCCGTACCAGCCCTCGACAACCTGGGGGCCGGAGACTCCTAGTCCGAGTCGGAATCGTCCGTTCGAAAGATGGTCGAGCGTTATCGCCGACATGGCGGTCGCGGTGGGAGTCCGGGCGGCGAGCTGCATCACGGAGGTGCCGAGCTGGATCCGCTCGGTGCGTGCGGCGAGGTACGCGAGCGGCGTCAGGGCATCGGATCCCCAGGCCTCTGCGGTCCACACCGACGTGAAGCCGAGTTCCTCGGCCGCAACAGCACGCTCCACCCAGTCGGGCGAAGGGAGTTGACCCCAATAGCCGAGCTGCAGTCCAAGTTGCATCGAATTCTCCCTGATCTGTGGCGAGCGCCGGTTCTGGACGGCACCAGTTGTGTCGCGAGGTCACCCACAATCCGTGCAGTGGATCTGTCCCGCTGGCCGTTCGACCCGTGTTTGCACCGGTGACGATACCGGGCTGATCGGCCAGAGAGAATCTAGGCGAACTCGTCGCAGACCAACGCTCCGGCGAGCAGGCCCTCGATCTTGGCCGCCGCCTGGGGCCTGGCGAACAAATAACCCTGGGCAGTTGGGCATCCCATCGAGATGAGCGCCTCGCGCTGTTCCTGGGATTCGACGCCCTCGGCGGTGGTGATGAGTCCGAGATTGGTCGCAAGACTGAGGATCGTGTTGACGATCGCCAGGTCGTTGGCGTCGCCTGGCAATCCATCCACGAAGGAGCGGTCGATCTTCAGAACCCGGATCGGGAACCGCTTGAGCATGCTTAGCGAGCTGTAGCCGGTACCGAAGTCGTCGACCGCCAGTTCGATCCCCAAATCGTGCAACCCGGTCAGCACGACCAGAGCCTCGTCCACGTCGCGCATGAGCGCGGTTTCGGTGATCTCGAGGCACAGCCGCCTGGGGTCGAATCCCGTCTCCGCGAGGAGTCTCGAAACGTCCTCGATCAGTCGGGGATCTTCGAACTGACGCGCCGACAGGTTCACCCTCAGCATGAAATCGGCGTCGACGACTCCCCTCGCCACCCAGTCCATGACCTGTTCACAGGCCCTGCGGAGGACCCACCGGCCGATGGGAAGGACCATTCCGTTGTCCTCGGCGAGCGGAATGAAGCGATCGGCACCCATCTCACCGAGCGTCGGATGGTTCCAGCGCACCAGGGCCTCCACTCCGACGATCCGTTCGGTCACGAGGTGAACCTCGGGCTGGAAGTGGACCTCAAGCTCGCCGTGGTCGATCGACTTGCGCAGCATCTGGTCGAGTTCGAGTTGTTCGAGGGCTTCGGGGCGTAGTACGTCGTCGAAGGTGGCGACACAGCTGCGCCCCATCGCTTTGGCGCGGTACATCGCAGAGTCGGCCCAGCGCATCAGATCCGCCGCCGCCTCGGGCTTGTCGGAGCTGACGACACCGACCGAGGCGCTGACGATGAACTCACGGCCGTTCAGGTCGAAGGGGGTGCGCAGTTGGTCCTGGATCCGCTCGGCCATCATCACGGCGTCGTCGGAACTGATGTCCTCCGCCAGGATCGTGAACTCGTCTCCGCCCAGTCGTCCTATGACATCTCCGGGGCGGATGGCGTCGCAGAGCCGGTTGGCGACGTCGCAGAGCAGCTGGTCGCCCGCGGCGTGTCCGAGGGAGTCGTTGACGAACTTGAAGCGGTCGAGGTCCAGGAACAGAACCGCCAGGGGTCTGATCTGGCCCAACTCCAACAGGGTGGCCTGGCGCAGAATTGCGGATTCGAGCAGTTCGGCGAAGCGGCCGCGGTTGGGTAGCTCGGTCAGTGAGTCGTGGCTGGCGCGGTGGGCAAGGATCCGTTCGTGCTCCCGACGCACCGTCTGGTCACGCCAAATGACGAGCAGGGACTTGACCGTCCCACCGGTTCCGAGTTCGGGGACGAAAGTGGACTCACACCACCGCATCTCGCCGCGCACCGACATTGAATGTTCGATGGTCGTCGACGATCCCGATGCCCAGCATTCCTCGGCCGCGCCCCGGTATCTGGACCTGTCGGCCTCGGCAACGAGAGGCCAGCCGTCGTTCTCGGCGTTGGGCATTCGATAGCTGGTCGCAGCGGGATTGCTGAACTGGACCTCGAAGGTCCGGTTCAGGCGGACGATCGGATCGGGGATGCTGTCCAGCAGGTTGCCAAAGCCGCGTTCACTGCGGTCGAGCGCCTTCTCGACAGCGTATTTCTCGTCGATGTCTGCGAAATGGGCGGTGAGATTCGTCAGACGGAGTTCGTCGTCCCTCGACGCTCGCAGGGCCGCCCGCTGCCAGCGGGGCCCCAGCGCCGTGAGCATCCGAAACTCGATGACAGTGGAATCGAAATCTGTCTCGACCTGCATGCGGACCCAGGCGTCGGCAAAGGAGTTGTAGTCATCGTGGTGGATGTAGTCGCCCACGTGAGATTGCAGAACATCGCCAGCACTGAAACCGACCAGATCGAGGGTTCGTTGGTTGACGCGCAGGACGAAACCCATCGGGTCGGTGACCAGGAGGGGGACGGGGGCATCCTGGAAGCGCTCCTCGGATTGGAGAACCGCCTGATCCCAGACCTGGCTGCCTTCAACCGCAGCAAGAGCATGGTTGGTCAACGACGCCAACCTCTTCAACGCTGCCTCGATCAGACCCTCGGTCGAGGGTCCCTGGTCGTCGAGCCCGGCGATGATCTGTTCGACCGTCGAGATCGCGGACTTGAGGTGAACCAGCGGATCCGAGGTCTTCGGATCGTCCAATTCGCAATTATCGCCTTGGCTCATTCCACCGCCTCGTCAGTCCGGTCGGGCGCGTCACCGCAGTAGGTGCAGCTCCCTGCCCAGTGAGGCTAGTGGCCCGATCGCAATTCTCCACGGGCCAAATAGCTCAATCCATATCCTTGTGACTACTCGCCGACGAAGTTCGGCTTGCGCTTCTCCTTGAAGGCCCGGGGGCCTTCCTTTGCGTCCTTGGAGCCGAAAACGTCCCAGCCGTAGGTGAACTCGTGATCGAGTGCCTCTTGAAGGCGCATGCCGTTGGTCTCGCGCAGGGTACGGAGGATCGCCTTGACGGCCAGGGGGCCGTTCTCGCAGATCGACTCACCGATCTCGATGGCCCTCTCCAGGGCATCGCCGTCGTCGACCAGGTGTCCGATCAGGCCCAGGTCCAGTGCTTCCTGGGCTGAAATGTGGCGACCGGTCAGCAGCAGGTCACATGCGACGGTGTAGGGAATCTGGCGCGGGATGCGGACCACCGAGCCACCCATCGGGTACAGCGACCAGCGAGCCTCGGAGATGCCGAACGTCGCCCCACGCCCTGCGACGCGGATCTCGGTGGCTCCCAGCAGTTCGGTGCCTCCGGCTATGGCCACGCCTTCGACGGCGAGGATGATCGGAACCGCAGGCTGCCAGCTACGCAGCAGCGCCTTCCAGTGCAGATCCGGGTCCTCGGCCATGCGGGCGGCGACGTCGATCTCACCGGGCTTGTTCTCAAATCCACCGGCCATGTCCTTGAGGTCTGCCCCGGAGCAGAAGTTGCCGCCGGAGCCGGTGAGGATGAGCGCCCGGATATCAGGGTTGGTGTCGGCCTCGATGAAGGCGTCGAGCATGCGGACGAGCATCTCGCCGTTGATCGCGTTCTTGCGCTCCGGACGGTTCAACGTGACGATCAGAAGGTGTCCGCGTCGTTCAGTCAGAACTGCCGGTTCCGGCGTTGCTGATGACTCCTCTGTGGATGTTGCTTCAGGTGACACGTGTTTCCCCCGGGGTTCTGGAGCTTCGACCCCGGCAGATTACGCAACTGCGGGGGACAGGACGATTCCACGGGTTGCCGTGACGGGACGATTCGGCTGAGCCCGCCGAAGAAGCCTCCGGCAGGCGCCTTCCGGCAGGCGCCTTCCAACAGGGGCCGTCCGGCTGGGGCCGTCCAACAGGGGTCTTCACCAGGGGTCTTCCGACAATTCAGTCCGGCGCCTTCCGGCAGCCGCCTTTTGATGATTCAGTCCGGGTACGCGTTGCCCGTGCTCGCCGCCAGCTTCTTGGCCGCTTCGGGAAAGATGTTCTTGACCAGGAAGGGGTCGCTGATCACGGCGTAGTCGGGGGCCAACTCACGGGTGTAACGCTCGATGTAGAGGAGTTGTTTGCCCACCAGCATCAACTCCTGTGGCGGAGTTCCCCCGAATTCCTTCATCAACGTGACGCTCGACGTGATCAGATCGCCCAGGTTGACCGAACCCATTCCCGAGTCGATCAGGGGTCCGATGATCATCCCCATGGCGGCGCCGATCTCTTCGTCGGTGCCCATGCCGTCGGGGAAGACGCCGACGCTGCGGTAGGCGGCCGCCACTCGGGAGAAGTCCCGGTCGAACACGCAGGTGTAATAGATGTCGCGCATCACCTGACGCCACTGCTCCCCGAGATCCCCCATGATCCCGAAGTCGAGGAAGCAGCCGCGGCCGTCATCTAGGACCCAGATGTTGCCGGCGTGCATGTCGCCGTGGAACGGGCCGTGCACCATGACTGCCTCAGCCCATGCCTTGGCCCCGCGTCGAAGAACGAGTTCCCCGTCGACCCCCCGTTCGGCGATCGAGGTGAAGTCGTCCATCGGAATGCCGCGGACCCGCTCCATACAGATGGTGCGCATCCCGCAGTGGTCCCAGTAGACCTCCGGGGCGGTCACATGGGAATTGTCGCCGAACGCCCAGAGGTTCTCTCGGAAGCGCTGCTGATTCCACGCTTCAAGAACCGGGTTGAGTTCCCTGGCAGTCAGCCGTGATACGTCGGCGACCATTCCGGTCGCATTGGCGCTACGTCCCCATTTGGTGCGCTGGGCGATCTTGGCGATCAGGTTGAGAACCTTCAGGTCGATCGTCATCTGTTCGCGCAGGTTTGGTCGCTGGACCTTGACGACGGCCTCGCGACCATCATTGAGGACGCAAGCATGTACCTGTCCAATCGAAGCGGCAGACAGGGGAGTGTCGTCGAAGGATGCGAAGGCCACTTCGATCGGGACGCCCAGGTCCTCGATGACGGTTCGACGTACCAGTTCACCCGAGAATGGCGTCGCCTCATCCAGGCAACGACGCGCTGCTTGGGCGAGCCATTCTGGGAACAGCCCGGGCGACGAGGCGATGACCTGTCCCAACTTCACATAGGTGGGGCCCAGTTTCATGAACGCGTCGACGAGACCGTTCGACGCCGAGTCTATGAAGCTGTCGCTGCTGCCGCGCAGCCGTCTGAACAGGCCGATGGCGCTGCGGCGCGCGATGCACCATGTGATCAGCGCAGCGACCCGGACGACGCGCACAGCCTCGCTCGGTCCGACGCGGTTCAGATCCGGTTCGACGGCCTCGAGCATCTCGGGCGCCGGTCCGTCGGCCAGCGGCCCTCTGATTACGGGCTGCATTGTCATGAAGAAACGCCTCTCAGGAGCGGATCGAAGACCGCGTGAAGCGCCAATCGTGCCTCCTTGTCGTCTTGGAGCGGAAGTGTCGATCCGGGCATGAGCACGAACGATATGCCTAGCCGGAACAGGACCTCTGCTCCGTGGGTGGCCCGCTCCACATCGACAGCCTGGGCACCCATAAGCGATACCAGCTGGGCGACCAGAATCTGCGTGACCATCTTGACCGCGGAAACACCGTCGTCGACCAGCAGGAGAAGCAGATCTGGCTCGGATCGGATCAGCTGGAGCAGCGGTGACGATTCGGCCGAATTGAGCCCGGCCAGAAAGCCCTCGACCAGTTTGTCCTCGAGTCGCTCAAGGTGTTCCACGGTGGCCGAGACGTCATCGAGGAGTTGGTGAAGTTCCCGGGCGATCACCGCATAGATGATCTCGTCGCGTCCCTCGAATCGACGGTAGATCGTGCTGCGACCGACGTTCGCCCGTTCTGCAATCTCCTCCACGGTGCAGCGTCGGAGTCCTCCCGCAACGAGAACCGTCACGGCCGCGTCGAGGATCGCGCCGGTGGTCCTGTCGCCGGTACGTCGGGCAAGGGCTCCGATCAGCGGGGTCAGGTCCAGGCGGGGTGCTCGTCTCAAGCTGCTGAGCCCATGGCGCCGGCAGGGAGTCTGGAGCGTTCGGCCAGTCGACGCATCGAGATGTGCTTGAGCCCTTCGGGCATCAGACGCGACCCTCCCCGGGCGGCCATGATCAGCGACCTGTATTGCAGGTCGTCAGAAATCGACCACGGGATTCCGAAACGCCGCCTGACCACCGCAGGTAGTCCACCGATTGCCGAGAGTCTTGCGGTCGGCGTGACCGCGAGTTCGATCGGCGTCGCGGCCCACCGCGGGAGCGGGAGCATCCCCTCGACCCGCTCGTGGAGAGCCATGTCGACCGCCCGTTCCGCAGCCGGTGTCATCTGGAGCGTGTCGGTGCAGATCTGGCGGAATCGCTCCGTGTATTCACTACAAGTCGCCGGGACCGTACGGTCACTCACGCCGTAGCGCTGGTACCAGATCACTCCCTCGGAGTACATCGATTCGCGTTCGGCCCGGCTCAGTCCATCGGCCGAGAACCGTCGGGCCGCCTGTTCGGCCGCCCGGTAGAGCGTGATGTGCGCCCACCAGAAGATTTCGGGATTGAGGGCGTGGTAGCCGTCCCCGTTGCCATCGATGCCCTTGATATGGCGGTGCATCTCTTTGATCGCGTGGGCCGTGTCGTCATCGCGGATCGATGCCACGATTGGACCCAGGCTCCGGTTGATGCGATCCCAAGGGTCCGAGAAGAAATCCGAATGGTCTATGACCCCTGCCCCCAAACCTGGGTGCATCAACTGCAGGATGCCGTTGCTCAGTCCTGATAAGCCCATCCGCCAGTCCGTCGCCCATTTCCACAGGAGGCCGGGGTGGGTTACGGAACCGGGAGTTACGTGGGACATAAGTGCAATATGTGTCCCACAGCCCCGCTTGTCAACGATCTTGTCGGAATTTCGAAAGCAGCACGTTCGGGATCGTGCGAGCGGCCCCTCCCGTGCTGCCGCTATTTGTTCGTGCCGCTTCTGCCCCAGCTTGTTCGCGCCGCTCGGCCCGCGATGTTCGTGCCGCTTCTGGAGCTACTTGTTCGCGCGGCGGTGCCATGGGCGATGTTCGGGCGCGTCGAAGTGCCGCTCTGTGTGCGCGGCACTTCGATCGGATCGGATCGGGACGGCTTGCGTCGGGACGGCTTGCGTCGGGACGGCTTGCGTCGGGACGGCTT
>JBATWQ010000193.1:0-8059 GCA_049672765.1 Microthrixaceae bacterium
CCTGATGGCAGAACGAGCGCTACCACGTCTCCTTCGCGGACGCCCCTGGATCGCAGCTCTGAGGCGAGTTTCGCAGAGCTCGCTCGCAGGGCGGCGTAGGTCAGTTCCCCTTCCGGGGAGACCACAACAGGATGGTCACCGAACCGCTCGGCGGCGTCGAATACGGTCTGGGCGAGCACGGGCGAATCGTAGTGCCGGAATTCTCTACTGCCCGACTATACGATCAACGCACTTTGTGATTACACTGCTTCATATCATCGCTTAGAGGGATGACTATCAAGGTCGTCGGCTCCGTTCGATCACCTTGTCCAACGTCTCAAAGGGAGTTTCGTGTCAGACGAACAGGCAACACCAGTCAAACGAGGTGAGAGTCCATACGCAGGCATGCTGGTCGTTCTGGCCGGCGGCATAGCCATGGCTCTCATCGTCCTGTCGATCGGCCTGATCGGTCGCGATGGGGACGGCGGTTCCGCCGCCGCACCGGCAGCAAATTCCGCCCCGGTTGCGGTCTCGCTGAGCGAGTTCAAGATCGCCGGCGACCTGAAGGTCGCCCCGGGTGGTTCGCTCCTGGTGACCAACGACGGCTCGCAGACCCACGACCTGACGATCGACGGCGGTGGTGCCACTCCGGCAATCAATGCAGGTGACTCGGCCACCCTGCCGGTCGACGTGCCAGCTGGCGAGTACACCGTCTACTGCAACATTGCCGGTCACCGTGAGGCAGGAATGGAGGCCACCCTCACCGTCGCCGAAGGCGCCGGTGCCAGCGCTGGTGGGTCGACGAGCCACGACGCAGCCGGTGGATCGCATTCCAGTGACGAGATGACCGCCGACGACTACGCCGCGATGGACCAGGCAATGCTGGCTTCCTTCGAGCCGTTCGTCGAGGTCGTCACCTCGGGCAAGGCCAACACCAAGGGCCTTGGCGGCCAGACCCTCGAGCCGACTATTGCGGCTGATGGGGCCAAGGAGTGGACCCTGACCGCCGAGATCACCGACTGGGAGGTCGAACCGGGCAAGATTGTGAAGGCGTGGAGCTACAACGGTGTCGTCCCCGGCCCGACGCTCCGGGGTGAGGTCGGCGACCACATCCGGGTGAAGATCATCAACAAGTTGCCAATGGCAACCGACGTGCACATGCACGGAATGATCCTGCCCAACGAGATGGACGGCGTCGCTCCTCTGACCCAGGAACTCATTCCAGCGGGCGGCGAGTTCACCTACGAGTACGACGTCACCGATCCGGCGATCGCCATGTACCACCCCCACCACCACGGGCAGATGACTGTGGTCAACGGCATGTGGGGCTCGATGATCTTCTCGCCCAAGGGCGGCGGAGGTACGAGCGAGTACACGATCCCGCGTGGGAAGACGGTGAGCGGCGTCAACATTCCGGCCGACCTTAAGGTCGCCCAGGAGCACAACATGGTGCTCAATGACGCCGGAGTCATCGGCCTGAGCCTGAACGGCAAGTCCTTCCCGGCGACCGAGCCCTACTCGCTGAAGACGGGTGAGTGGATGCTCGTCAACTACTACAACGAGGGTCTGCAGTACCACCCGATGCACCTGCACCAGTTCCCGCAACTGGTCGTGGCGAGGGACGGAATTCCGCTCGATTCGCCCTACTTCGCCGACACGATCAGCGTCGGTCCGGGCGAGCGCTACACCGTGTTGTTCCAAGCGACCAAGCCCGGAATCTGGGTCTGGCACTGCCACATCCTGAACCACGCCGAGTCCGATACGGGCATGTTCGGCATGGTCACCGCCCTGGCTGTCGCCGACTGATTCCGGCCCGGGAGGAACGGGCGTTCAATCACCGCTTTTCCCGGAACGCAGTATCAAAACCGACATTGAGACGTACAACTCACCCCGTCGCTACCGAACAGGCACGGCGGGGTGAGTCGCGTACTGTCGAAGATATGGAGCTCAGCCCGGAATCGGTTCTACTGACCCGTCGGAATGCCATCGTCACCGGCGCTGCCCGAGGGATCGGGCGCTCGACCGCGCTGGCCCTGGCACGCTTCGGTGCCCACGTCGCAGTGTGCGACCGGCTCGAGGACGAACTCGACGAGACGGTCACGATGCTGAAGTCCCTCGGCCGCGATGCACCCGTTGCCGTGCTCGACGTCCGCGACACCGAGGCTGTCGCCAACTGGGTCGCCTCGATCGAGGAACAGTGGGGAGCCCTGCACATTCTGGTCAACAACGCAGGCGGTGGATTCGTCTCTGATGTCGTCGACGTCTCGGCGAAGGGGCAGGCGGCGCTGATCGCCGAGAACTTCACCCAGGTGGTCGACACGACCCGAATGTGCATTCCCATGCTCAAGGCGGGGGCGGCGAATGATCCGATGGACGGAACCGTCGAAGACGTCCGCGGAACTGAGTCCGTCGGTCGGACCTGCGGGGGTTCCTCGATCGTCAACATCACGTCGGTGGAGGCGCACCGCGCCGGACCGGGCTTCGGGATCTATTCGGCCATGAAGGCCGCTGTCGCGAACATCACCCGGACCCTGGCGCTGGAGTTGTCCCAGTACCGGATCCGGGTGAATGCCATCGCACCCGACATGATCCCTACCCCGGGCGACTCGTCACTTACCTTGGAATCCGGCGCGATGAGCGACACCACGTGGGAGCCGACACCCTGGCCCGAGGACGGACATCCCGACGACGTCGCCTCGGCAGCGGTGTGGCTGGCGGGTCCGACGAGCCGGTTCGTCACCGGTACGACGATCCATGTGGATGGCGGAACCTTTGCGTCCTCGGGGTGGAAGCGTCGCGACGGCGACGGAGTCTGGATCCTCTGAATCTGGCTCACCGGGCCGCCACTGCGCGTACGATCTGACGACCCGTCAGATTCAGGCGGTCCACAGACCGGACAGGAGTTCATCAATGGGTGACGCAAACACTCAGCAGGCACCACTGGCAGGGCTGCGGGTCATCGAGGTATCGATGCTCGGACCAGCCGCTCTGGGAGTCCATCTGGCAGACCTGGGTGCAGACGTGATCAAGGTCGAACCGCCCAAAGGTGACTACATCCGGGAGATGACCTGGCCGATCGTCGAGGGATCCTCGTTGATGCACTGGCACGTGAACCGCGGAAAGCGATCGATCACGCTCGACCTGCGCACTGAAGAGGCGCAGGAAGTCTTCCGCGATCTGGTCCGTGACGCCGATGCCGTGGTCGAGGCAATGCGGCCCGGGGCGCTCGCCAAGCGGGGCCTTGGCTTCGACGACCTGGTCAAGATCAACCCGAAGATCGTCTTCTGCACGATCTCGGGCTATGGCATGACCGGCCCTTACGCGAACCTGCCGAGTCACGGCATCGCGTACGACACGTGGGCGGGACTCGTGAAGCCCGAGTACGACGAGAACGGCTTCCCGTGCATTCCGGAGCACCCCTCGGTGGGCATCCACGCAGGACCGCTGTTCGGCGCGTTCGGTCTGCTCGCAGGCGTACTGCGCGCCCGGGAAACGGGTCAGGGAAGCTTTCTCGAAATTGCCCAGTCGGATGCCGCCGCCGGCATGGACTGGTACCGGGCCGAGACCTGGAAGGCGTATGAGCGCCCCGAGTCCGAGGTCACCGGCAACAAGTCCGACAACTACGAACGACGTGCGCCCGGCACCGCAGGCATGCGCGACGGCGTCCGCTACCAGATCTACGAATCAGCTGACACCCACATCCTGTTCATGGCTTCCGAGCAGGAGTTCTGGCGCAACTTCTGTGAGGGAGTGGGGCGCATGGACCTCTTCGAACGCTGGCCCGGCTCCAAGTTTGCGGACCACGCGAAGGGGAACCTGGAACTCCGCAAGGAGCTCGCCGCGATCTTCAAGACGAAGACGACCGGAGAGTGGGTGCTCTGGTCCGGTGAGCACAACACGACCATTGCCCCGGTGAACACTCCCGAAACGCTGGCCGAGGACCCCCAGTTCAAGGACCGGCTCGGGTTCCTCCCGTATGAGACCCACGGCGCCGACATGGAGCCGTACCCGGTCAAGTTCGTCGGCGAGACGCCGGTCGACCCCACACCAGCGCCGACCGTCGGGGAACACACCGACGAGATCCTCTCGCAGGTGCTCTGTTATGACGCGGATCGGATCGAGAGCCTACGTACCTCCAACGCCTTCGGCGAAGGACGCTGAAGATGACAGGTGAGGAGGGTGCCCGCAGCGATCTGGTGTACGCAACCATCCCGGCACTGCTCCGTTCGGCGGCGGAGCGACACGGGGACCAGGAAGTTCTCGTTGACCACGCAACGAATCCCGCGACCAGGCTCACCTACGCCGAGCTGAGGGAGCGTGTGGACCAGCTCGCGGCGGCGCTGATCGAGCTCGGGATCGCCAAAGGTGACCGCGTCGCGATCTGGGCGCCCAACTGCTGGGAGTGGGTCGTCGCGCTGCTGGGCCTGCAGTCGGCCGGCGCAGTTCTGGTTCCCTTGAACACCCGCTACAAGGGAATCGAGGCCGCCGACATCCTGCGGCGAAGCGGCTCGCGGCTGCTGTTCACCGTCGAGGGTTTCCTGGGAAACGACTACGTGTCGATGCTCACCGACCCCACGGTCGGCGAGCTTCCCAACCTGGAGCGGATCGTGTTGCTGAACGACTCCGGAACCAGACCCGACGGGATCTCGACGATTGATGAACTGGTCGCCTCGTCGTCCACCCCGTTGGGCGCGGTCGACGAAAGAATCGCGTCCCTCTCGGGCGCAGACCTGTCGGACCTGTTGTTCACCTCGGGTACCACCGGAAGTCCCAAGGGAGTGATGGTGAGTCACTCCCAGACCCTGCGTGCTTTCGGCGACTGGGGCGACATCGTCGGACTCGAATCGACAGACCGCTACCTGGTCATCAATCCGTTCTTCCACGCCTTCGGTTACAAGGCCGGGATCATCTCATCCCTCATCGCAGGCGCGACGCTTGTTCCGGTAGCAACCTTTGACCTGCCAACGGTTATCGAGCTCATCGAGTCCGAGCAGATCAGCGTCATACCGGGCGCTCCGACGATCTACCAGAGCCTGCTCAACCATCCGGGCTTCGACCCGGCCCGGGCGACGTCGCTGCGGCTTGCCGTCACCGGTGCCGCAGTGGTCCCCGTCGAGTTGGTCCATCAGATGCGAGACACCCTGGGGTTCGACACGGTACTGACCGCCTACGGAATGACAGAGGCCTGTGGAATCGCCACCACATGTCGACGCGAGGACTCGGCCGAGACGATCGCCGGAACTTCGGGACGGGCCTATCCGGGCGTCGAGGTGCGCGTCGTCGGCGAGGACGGTGGGACGCTTCCTGCCGGCGAGGCCGGCGAGGTCGTCGTGCGCGGCTACAACGTCATGAGCGGCTACTTCGATGATCCGAAGAAGACCGCCGAGACGATCGACGAGGACGGCTGGCTCCACACCGGGGACGTCGGAATCATGGACGAGGACGGCTACCTGCGGATCACGGACCGCATCAAGGACATGTTCATCGTCGGCGGGTTCAACGCGTACCCGGCCGAGATAGAACGTCTCCTGTTGGTCCACCCCGACATCGCCCAGGCTGCTGTCGTCGGAGTCCCGGATGAACGAATGGGCGAAGTCGGGTACGCATATGTCGTTGCCACCCAGGCGACCACGCCCGACCCCGCCGAGATCATCACGTGGGCGAAGGCCAACATGGCCAACTACAAGGTTCCGAGCACCGTTGAGGTCGTGACCGAGTTGCCGCTCAACGCGAGCGGCAAGGTGCTCAAGTTCGAACTACGTGACCGCGCGGTCGCGTCGGTCGCCAGCCAGTGATCCGAGACATCCATTGAAGGGCTGTGCTCAATGAAAGGACTTGTCCAATGAAGTTCTGCCACGGTTTGATCGGCGCCCGGCCCGAGCACTGGTGTCGGCTGGCGAAGCTGTGCGAAGAGGTTGGATATGACTCCGTAGCGGTGTCTGATCACATGCTGTTCCCCAAGACGCTCAACTCGAAGTATCCCTACACCCCAGACGGCAAACCGATGTTCGATCCGAACGAGGACTGGCCCGACGCCTGGGTGGCGATCGGCGCAATGTCGGCTGTCACAACCAGGCTGCGATTCGTCACCAACGTCTATGTGCTGCCGGCTCGCAACCCCTTCGTTGCGGCCAAGGCCATTGGCACGGCCGCCTACATGTCGAACAACCGCGTCGCAGTCGGCATCGGTGCGGGATGGATGCGCGAGGAGTTCGAGCTGCTCGAACAGTCCTTCGCCAAGCGGGGCGCCCGCATGGAGGAAATGGTCACGGTCATGCGGAAGTTGTGGGCGGGCGGCATGGTCGAACACCACGGCGAGTTCTACGACTTTGATCCGGTTGAGATGCGACCGGCGGTCAGCGAACCGGTGCCCATCTACGTCGGCGGACACTCCGATCTTGCGTTCAGGCGTGCGGCGGAACTCGGTGACGGCTGGCTGGGAATGCACTACACGGTCGAAGAACTCCTTGCGCACTGCACGACCCTCAACCGGGCCCGAGAGGACGCAGGCACCGCGGACAAGCCGTTCGAGGTCATCGCATCTCCTTTGGTTGCGCCCAAGGCCGACGTCCTCGAAGAACTCGAGGCGGCCGGAGTTACGACGATTCTCACGTCGTCATGGTTCTCTACCGGGCTGACCGCACCCGAAATCGGACGCGCCGAGGAGATGGTCGCGGCCTACGCCGAGCGCTTCATACGGTGAACCCGGATGAGTCATCGGATGTGGGCCCAGATGTGAGCCCCGATGTGAGTCCCGATGAGTCACCGGATGTGTCCCAGGAACTCCAGGTCACCAACGCGGGCCGAGCCCCTGACGAAGCTGCGTTCCTGGCGATCCTCCACGACATTCGCCATAGCCGTGGGAAGTCTGTTGCCAACTCCCGTCCGGTTCCGGCCTGGGCCCATCGGGTCGCCTGGCTGCTCGACAGCAGCATCAAGGTGCCGGGGACCGGCGCTCGTGTGGGGATCGACGGGTTCATCACGCTGATCCCGGGAGTCGGCGATGCGGTCGGCGTCACAATCTCGTTGTTGGTGGTCCTGACAGGCGTCGGCGCCGGTGTGAGCTTTCCGACGATTCTGCGAATGCTCCTGAACGTAGGCATCGAAGGACTCGTCGGGTTGATCCCGTTCGGCGGAGCGCTGTTCGACATGGTGTTCAAGGCGAACATCCGAAACGTCGTGCTGATGGAGCGGGATCTGGCCGATCGCCGGGCGACACGGCGGTCGAGCATCGCGATTCTGGTTCTGACCGCGTTCGTGGTGGTCGTCGGGATCGTCATGATCATCTTGTTGGGGGTCGCAGCCGTGCTGCTGACGATCTGGCTGATCTCGAAGGCCATCGGATGAGGCCCGGGACGAGTTCGTGTTTTCCAAAGTTCACCCGATCTGGGATTAGCTTCGCGTCGTGACCGGGAACGAAGAAGTCGATCTGCGCGCCGCTGACGGACGCGTCCCCGGGCGCCGGGGTCTGGCGACGCGCCAGCGACTCCTGCAACACACCCGACGGCTGATCGAGACGACCGCCTACCGGGACCTGAAGGTTGTCGACATCGCCCGTGAATCGGGCACCTCCCCAGCGACCTTCTACCAGTACTTCGCCGATGCCGAGACCGCAGTCCTGGCCCTGGCCGAGGACCTGGTCACTGACGGTGGTTCCGACCTGATTGCCCCACTCGATGGCGCCATCTGGCACGGCGAACACTCGATGGCCGGATGTCAGGCCGTGGCCGACGCGTTCCTTGGGTTCTGGGCCGAGAACTCGGCGCTGATGGCCGTGATCGACCTTGCGGCGCTCGAGGGCGACAAGCGGTTCAGAGAGTGCCGAAACCGTCTACTCGGCGCGTTCACCAGGGCGGCGGCCGAGGTGATCGAGCAACAGCGAAAGGCTGGCTTCACGGTCGAGGACCTGGACCCCGATGCGACAGCGGTCGTGCTGGTATCGATGTTGGCCCACGTCGCCGGGCACCAGCGCGGCATCATCGAATCAGGCATCGACCGTGACGGCCTTCGTCACTCGATGGCACGACTGATCTATTCGGGAGTAATCGGCCGCACTCCGCTCGACTGACCGCTCCCACCC
>JBATWQ010000194.1:0-7168 GCA_049672765.1 Microthrixaceae bacterium
GAGGTGTTCCGCCGTCACTACCCACGGCTGGTCGGCTTGGCCCGCAGGGTGCTCGGGGACGCAGGCGAGGCCGAGGACGCCGCACAGGAGGCGTTCGTCTCGTTGCGCAACGACAAGGTGCAGACCAAGAGCGAGGACGATATTGCGGCGTGGCTCAGTCGCGTCGTCACAAACGGAGCGCTGAATCGGCTGAGGAGCCGACGGCGGGCCGAGGCGAGGGCCCAGGTGGTAGCGGGTACGGACCTCCGTCCTCCCCCTGACCAGACGGAGGACGCGGTGATCGAAGTCGATGAACGCGAGCGGGTTCGTGGATGCCTCGCGGTCCTACCGGATCGCCAGGCGACCGCCCTGCTGCTGCGACACTCGGGCCTCAGCTACCGAGAGGTTGCTAACGCAATCGGTGTTGCCGAAGGTTCGGTTGGGGTTCTGCTCGCTCGAGGTGAGCGAGCCTTCCGACGTGCATATGAGGAGATGACCCGATGACTGATTGTGCAGATTCAACGATGCTCCGGTCCCATCTGGACCACCCGGACCCAGCGCTTGATCGTCATCTCGATGGCTGTGACGTCTGCGCCGGACTCCTCCGGTCGGTCGCCGAGGACGCCGGCCTGGCGCGCCGCCGAATCCAGTCGCTCGACACAGGCACAAACACAGACGACGGCACAGACGCTGACTTGGAGCGGACCGCCATCGATGTCGAGGCGGCGCTGCGAATTGTGCGGGCCAAAGCTCCAGTCGAAGTACCCAGGATTGCAGCGGCACGGCCACGTCGCCGCCAGGTCGGGTTGAACCGGAAGGTCCTTCTCTCCGCAGCAGCGGTCCTGGCGGTGGTCGTGGTCGCTGTGACTCCACAGACGCGCGTGGCGGTGGCGGCGACGCTGGACGCATTCCGCGGCGAACGCCTCCAGGCGATGAGCGTCGACTTCGGAAGCTGGTCCGAGGGCTCTGTCTACGCCGGACTCCGGGCCCTTGACTCCCTGGGTGAAGTCGATGCGAGTGGCCTGTCGGAGCCTTCGATGGTCCTCAGCGTCACAAAGGCCGAAGCGCTCGCTGGGATCACAGCGCCAGCGTGGCCCGACCAACCTGATCGCATCGTGGCGATGGCGCCGGGTGTGGTCCGAATTGTGTTGGCAAGCAACGACAACGGCGTTCCCGCAGCTTTGGACGGAGCATCTCTCCTGGTCGACGTGCCGGGTGCGATCGGGGCGATCTATGGGCCCGAGGATGGTCCGCCGCTGATGGTCATCGGGCGGAGCGGAACGCTGCGCGTACGTGCCGAAGGCGCTCCTCTCGAAAGGATCCGCTCGTTCTTGTTGTCTCGTGAGGAATTGCCAGAGGACCTGCGTTCCCAACTGGCCGATATTGACGACTGGAGGTCCACGATCCCGGTGCCGGTACCGATAGACGGTCCGGGTTGGAAGAAGACCGAGGTCAACGGCCGACCGGCGATCGCCTTCGGTGACGATTCCGGATTGGGAGCGATCGTGCTACGTGATGACCCCGATGGAGTTACGGTCGTGGGCGGGCGGATCTCCGCTACTCGTGCACTCGAAGTGGCTGGGGGAGCGTGACCATAGACAGCGACCCGATAGCTGTCGGGGAAGCACCGATCTCTGCGCTCGGACTGCACAAGTCCTATAAGGGCAGGTCCGTCCTGAACGGGGTGGACCTCCAGGTGGGCGCGGGTCAAGTGGTGGGTCTGCTCGGGCCGAATGGTGCCGGTAAGACCACGACGGTCAAGTCGTTACTCGGGATGGTCCACCTCGACGCGGGGGAGGCCCGGGTATTCGGTCGTCCGGTGGGGGATCCCGAGGCACGCCGGCTGCTCGGTTACCTTCCCGAGCAGTTCCAATATCCGGCATGGCTCGACGGGCGGCAGGTCTTGAAATCCCACGCCCGGCTGCTGGGTCTGCCCACCGGGCAGCACGACGACGCGGTAACCGACGCCCTTCGACTGGTCGGGCTGGCGGGACGCGGTAACGACCGCGTCGGCGGCTACTCCAAGGGCATGCAACAGCGCCTCGGTCTAGGCACGGCCATCCTGGGGAGACCGAGCCTGGTGATCCTCGACGAACCGACATCGGCTCTCGATCCGATCGGTCGACGAGAAGTGCGAGACATCATCAGGGCCCTCCGTGACCGCGGGACCGCAGTGCTTCTCAACTCCCACCTGCTCGGCGAGGTCGAACAGGTTTGTGATCATGTCGTCATCCTCCACCATGGGACTGTGGTGCACTCCGGCTCCCTGAGCGACCTCGCCCGTGGTGCCGAGGTCCGGGTGACGCTGCGCCAGATGGACGCCGAAGCGATAGCCGTGTTGGAGGGTTTCGGGCGGATCGCGGCTCGTGACGGCCAGACAGTCCTAGTTGCACTCGACGATGCAAGCGCCGTACCCGCCTTGGCCTCGGCGCTGGCGGCGCGCGGCTCCCAGATAGAGGCGCTGGTGCCCATGCAGAGATCCCTCGAAGATGTTTTCGTCGACCTCATCGGGGTCACTTCGGAAGCTGCGAGCCAGTGATCGGCGCCCGATTGACCATCGTGAAACTGACGTTCCGGGAAGCCGCCAACAGAAAGGTCCTACTGGTCGGTGGTGTGATCAGCCTGGCGTTCCTGCTGTTGTTCTGGCTCGGATTCACGGTCGGCTTCAGTCAGGCGGCGACCGATCCCGAGTCGGTGACTGCAACCGACGCGGCAGGGACGATCATGACCGTGCTCGGTCTTTATGCGGTGCAGTTTCTTGCGGCATTCATGGCGATACTGCTCGCCAGCGGCTCGGTCGCACCCGAGATAGAGAGCGGAAGGCTGCACGCGGTTCTCGCCCGACCGCTGTCGCGGACCTCGTGGCTCGCTCAGCGCGCGGGCACCTTCGCGGCACTCGCGGCTGGGTACATCATCGTCATGTCGGGAGCGATCCTGCTCATAGCGAAAGTTGTTGCCGGATACGGTGCGATCGCTCCCGTCAGGGCTGTTCTGTTCCTCGCGGTCGAGGTCGTCGTGCTGGTCGCATTCGGTACCGCCCTGTCGGTGAGGTTGTCATCTATCGCGGCAGGCGTCGTCGTCGTTGCCCTCTACGGCGCTGCCTGGATCGCCGGCATCATGGAAATCGCCGGGGTCGCGCTCGGGAATTTGTCGCTGCAGAGGATCGGGGTCGCGGTCAGCATCGTCATGCCGTCCGACGCCCTGTGGCGCGCCGGGTCCTATTACATGCAGTCACCCGCTTACGTGGCGGTCACCAGCGCCGAGAACTCGGTACCTTTTGTGGGCAGCGCCGAGCCCGGCCTCCCGCTAATCATCTGGACGGTTGTCTACGCCGCTGGGTGGTGTCTGCTGGCCAACCGCTGGTTCAGTCGCCGCGACCTCTGATCTTGTCGCACCGCCCGTACTCAGGGGGACGGGCATTCGACCTGCGTTACCGGCGTCAGAATGATGACCGTGGACGAAGGAGGACTGGGTGTGGGACTGACAAGTTTTGAGCGTGAAGTAGAAGTCTCGGCTCCAGTCGGTGACGTTTGGGCTCGGGTCGTCACCGCCGAAGGGATCAACGATGAGATGCGGCCTTGGATGACGATGAGCCTGCCTCAGGGGGCCAGCGGGCTCTCGATCGACGAGGTCCGGGTCGGTGAACCCCTGGGTCGCGCATGGTTACGACTCTTTGGGGTGATCCCGTTCGACTACGACGCCCTTACCGTCGCCGAACTCGATCCGGGCCGTCGATTCCATGAAAAGTCCACGATGCTGAGCATGCGCCGTTGGGAACACGAGCGAACCCTCAGCGCGCTCGGCGAGAGCACCCGGGTTCACGACCGCGTCACCTTCGAACCGCGCCTGCCGATCCCCGGAGTCGCATCCCTGCTCCGTCGGATCCTCCGAGCATTCTTCGGCCATCGTCACCGCCAGCTCCAGAAACACTTCGGTTCGCCAGCCACGCCCGGGAGCAGATAGGCGACCCGCCACCGTGGATCCCGCACGTCCATTCTGTGTCAGCCGGTTTTCGTTGCGGTCAATGCCGGTTGCTCAGTCGATACTGTCCCGTAATCAGGAGGCCGGACACTCTACCTGTGTCACGTCTTGACCGTTCACGATGTAGGTGCCCAACGGCTCGTTGTCGCTGAGGTAGCCGAAGTCCACCAGGTCCTGGAGGCTCTGCGCTGGCTGGCCCGAGGCGTAGGCCGCCCCAGCGGCTGTCTTGACGGTCCGAAATTCGATCCGGCAGTCGGTAGCGATGTTCTCGTCACGGACCGTTCCTCCGGCGATGAAGACGATGGCAACCATGGCGATCCCCGCTGCGATTTGGAAGTAGCCGAGGCATAGACCGGCGACTGCGAACCCTCTTCCGCTCTGTTGGTTGTCCGGCTTCTTGAGTTGGCTGATGGCGATGTGGCCGAGCACGATTGCGACTATGCCACCGATGCCCCAGAAGCAGAACCCGGCGAGCCCTGCCACGAGCGAAATGACCGCCAAGGCGTTGCTCGTCGCCGCCGGCGGTGATATCGGCGGACCTCCGAATCCAACTGGAGGCGGCCCTCCGAAGCCTCCGACCGGCGACCCGAACCCACCACCGGGAGGGGGTGCGCCAAACGCGACGCCTGGACGTGGAGATCCGAAGCCTCCGGGTGGTGGTCCAAAACCTCCGCCCGGTGCGGCTCCGGGTGGTGGCGCTCCGAAAACTCCGCCGCGAGGCCCGGGTGCCCCAATTGCGGGCCCACTATTGGCGGGCGGTAATCCTGGCAGCTGCGACCCCGGCTCGGGAGGCGGTGGCGCGGGCGGTTTCGGCGCCTGGTAACCAGGATGCTGCTCGGGCGGATACGACTTTCCGTCGCTCGCTACCCACCATCCGGCTTCCGGCTCGTCTTCGGTCACTACACCCTCCTCGGAGAACGCGGAGCCTAGCCGGGGTTGACTACATGGAACCCTCCTCGGAGAACGCGTAGCCTAACCGGGGTTGACTACATGGATCGCCGGCCCGACAAACGTGGGATCAGGCCTCAGCAGGGGCTTGGTTCGTTCTTCTTGACGGCGCCCAGGTTGGGCTCACGCTCATCAATTGGCGACCCGGCGGGCGGGTCCTGGGACACCACGATCCAGTTTCGGTCGACGATCTGGTTCCGGCCGGCGCCGGTGGCGTCGAAGCTCCGGGAGAAGAACACTCCAGCGGCCTGGATCGTGTCCTGTGCCTGCTGAAGGTCCATGCAGACAACCTCGGGCATGATCGCCCGTTGCGGCTCGGTCCCCGGCGGGGCGGGAACCAGCGACGTCGTGGTCGTCGTCGTTGTTTCGGGTACGGATTCCTCCGGCGAGGTCGACGGAGTCCCGGGCTCGGGTGAGAACTCCGGAAGGGTACCTGTCGGACCATCGAGTTCGGACGTTGTCGGAGGTGCGAGATCATTCTCGGCCGGGGCGGTCGCGTCGTCGGAGGAACCCTGCCGCGAGCTGAGGACAAAAGCTACGCACCCGCCAGCGAGGGCTGCGACGAGGATCAACACCACGACCAGAATTACCAACGGTCCACGGTTCGAGTTCTTCGGACCCTCAACAGGTCCGCCCGGGACGACGGGATTGGTGACCGTCGGTGGGCCGAACCCAGCCGCCGCACCCGGGCCTGCCAAACCCGGTCCGGTTGCTGATCCTTGGCTAGTTGCCGGGGTCTCCCTGGTCGGCGCTTCATGGAATCCATCGGGATGTGACTCCCGCGGATACCACTTGCCGTCGCTGGCCAACCACCAACCCTCACCCATTGGTCGATCGCTCACACCGCTCCCTGCACTCCGAGAAAGTTGTCAGGGGACGCTATATCGCCGACCCGGGGGGACTCACGCAGGGGCTCGCAGTCCGGAAGCAGGGGTTCACAGTCCGGACGTTCACGCCCCGGAGAAGAAACTCCCGGGTCGGACGTTCTCGTAGCGTCAGTTGTCGTGGTGGAAGACGTCCTCCTCGGACTTGTGCCACACAGGATGGTCCCCGGCGGTCTCGACGTTGAAGCCGTAGTCGAAGACCAGGCTTCCACCGAACGTCGCTCCGATGGCGCCGAAAAGGAGTGTTGCAACCGACAGGACCATGATGCCCACGGGTGTGAAGACATGGTCGTTGTAGGCGCTCCATCGCCATGCGGTGTTGGCGATGGCGGCGAGCGTGACGATGACCATGATCAGCGCGTGTGTATTGATCGTCCGCCAGGCCTGCGTCCCCGGCTCCGATGAGGTCTGGCGGTCGATCAGGCCCGTCAACGCGGTGGGAACCGAGACGATCACACCGATCGCGACGATGAACGTACCGGCATGCCACAGGCTCCTCGCCCAGTCGGCGTTACCCCCTATGAATGACATGACATCGAGAATCGCGACCAGGACGTATGCCCCCACGGGTACGTCGGTGAGCGGCGGGTGGGTCGGCTTTCCGGCAAATCCTCTAAGCCCCTTGGACTTGCGTCCCTTGATTGTCAACGCCGGCTTGACCGAGAAGAGCCTCATTGTTCCTCCTGTAAAATTTCTGTCGAAAATTTGTTTGTGACCGGTATGTATCCCGCGCTGGTGATTGGCCCGTGGTGGACCGACCTGGACGGTCAGCAGTCATGGCCGCGGGAGGCGAGGGAGAAGAACTCGGAACGTGAACGCGGGTCGTCGCGCAGTAGTCCGTGTACGGCTGAAGTGGTGGTTTTGGTGCCGGCCGCCTGCACCCCGCGCAAGGTCATGCACATGTGTTCAGCCTCGATTACTACGCCGACCCCCTTGGGGTGGAGGTGCTCCTCCAGATGGTCGGCAATCTGTTGGGTGAGGCGTTCCTGGACCTGCAATCGGGCTGCGAACATCTCTACGACCCGCGCCAGCTTGGAAAGCCCGATGATCCGGTCACCGGGCAGGTAGCCCACGTGCGCCACCCCTTTGAACGGCAGTAGGTGGTGCTCACACAGAGAATGGAACGGAATGTCGCGCACGAGGACCAGTTCGTCGTAACCCTCCTCGTTGGGAAAGGTCGTCAGGTCGAACTCTTTGGGGGTCAGCATCTCTACGAATGCGGACGCAACCCGCCTGGGAGTGCCCTGCAAGCTTTCGCTGACGATCGGCTGACCAAGGGCGACGAGCAGGTCGGCCACCGCATCCTCGGCTGCCCGAAGATTGACTATCGGAGGGCGGTTCGCAGTCTGCAACCCGCTGGGAACCGACAGAAACTG
>JBATWQ010000195.1:0-1754 GCA_049672765.1 Microthrixaceae bacterium
GCCAGCAACCCGAGAAGTGAGAGGACCTTCACCGCACGCACGGTCCGCAACGCAGCGACGGTCGGCGCGAGTGGTCGGACGAATTCGGCGTCGCGCCAGCCTCCGTCGGAATCGTGAGCACGAGAACGACCTCGTTGTAGCAGCAGCGATCCAACGATGACCACCAGCAGGACCACGTCAACGAGCTCGGGACTGGTCGTGTTCCAGCGGACTATCTGATCGATGACACCCAGAATCACCGCGGCTGCGAACGCCTTGGGCATGGATTCCATCCGGGCGACAACAGCTGCCGCCAGCGCCGCCAACATCACGGCCGGCCCCGCGATTGCCGAGGGGGTCGCACCCAGGAACGGCGCTCGCAGCACGAAGGTGAGCGCCGCGAGCGCCCCTGCGAGCGCCCAGACGAGGGTCGTCAGGTTCTTGACCGGAACCCCAAGGAGTCTGGCCCTGTCGGTGTTCTCCGCAGCGGCGCGAATGGCCGTACCGGCGAGCGAGCCACGCAGGAACCACGCCAGTGCGGCGACGACGAGCGGGACAACAACGGCCACCAGCATGTGGTCGCCGGTTATGACCACCGGACCCAGGTCGAACTGTGTCGACGTGAGCGGAGTCTGGAACGACCCGAGGATCGGTGACTCGACCTTGAAGATCCGTTCGGGCAGGAACAGCTCGAGGCCACCCACCACCTGGGCCAGGCCGAGGGTGGCAACGGTCAGGACCAGTCGGGGCGCATTGGCGAATCTTCGTATGACGAGAACTTCGACCACCGCTCCGAGCACCACCCCTCCGATGAGGGCCGAGACGATCGCAACCGGATATGGCCATCCCCAGGTCAGGAAGAGGTGGATGGAACTGAGACCAGCAGCTCCACCCAGAGCACCCGCGGCGAAGTTCACGACGCGGTTCGCGCGCCACACCAGGATCACCCCGACCGCAGCCAGTCCCGTCGCTGATCCGAGGACGGCTCCGATTGCCACGATCCCGACAGGAGCGCCGTTGGGCAGTACAACGGCGGCAATCGCCCACAGGAGGGCCAGGACCCCAACCATCATTCCGACTCTGGCCGGTGTTGAAAGGTCCTGGAGGGCCTCGCTCATGCGCAGGTACGAGGAGCGGACCGTGGATCTGTTGGACGTTGATGACCCATGGTCGCGGTCGACCGGACCCGCGGCAGCTTCGCTGTGATCGGTGTTCACGGCGAAACCCGTGGGGGAGTTGCCGGCCACTTGCCTATCGGGAACCGGGCGTTCCCGTTGGGGTTCTGGTAGGTGCCCGGGTCACGGGTCTGGGGCGAGACCGCCGACCGGTTCCAGAAGACCTCGCGGGCGTCGTCCGAGGTCGAATAGTCCCCAGGCTTGAATCCCCAGGTGCCCGACGGCCCGGTCCGTGTCGGGTAGCGGAACATTCCGGCCTCGAAGGTCGCCGCGTTCAAATTGGGTCCGGCCATCTGGATGCCGATGGCCAGCAGTTCGAGCTGGTTGTAGATCAGCTCGACGCCGATCGAGGGCTCGTCCTTGCGGACTGACTTGTAAGCCCGGTAGCCGAGTCCCTGGCCCTCGGGCTGGGGGGCTCCGGAGAAGGAGACCCCGAAGGCCCGGGCCCACTGACCCTGCTCCAAGATCGAACCGATCAGATCGTTGTCGATCAGCGCGACGCCTGTGATCACCCATTCGGGGTTGTAGTTCTGCTCCTTGGCCTTGGCGGTCAGGAACGTGAGGAAGAGCGGGTCGCAGCCGCAGATGACGGTTGTGATC
>JBATWQ010000196.1:0-5299 GCA_049672765.1 Microthrixaceae bacterium
CTCAAGGCGTTGGAGATGCTCGACAGCTGAATCACCGGACTTATGCGCCCCATGAAGACACCAGGACGTCGACCAGGCGTTTGAAACTGCGATCGACATCGGTTGGCAGGCCAAACCCTCCCGCAGCTTCGAGCGTCACGAAGCCGTGGAGCATGGCTCGCCATGACCGGACAGCATGGATCGCATCTTCGCCATCGAGTCCGAATCCAGCCATTACCGCAAACACGGGGCGGGTGGCGGCCAGGGAAGCCTCCTCGTCCTCGGAGTCGCCATGCGCGGGGGCGGCGAGCGTGGTGAGGTAACGGTCCGCGTGTTCGGTGGCCCACGTGCGGTAGCTGTTCGACATTGCGACCACTGCGTCGCCCCGTGATTGTCCTACTGCGGAACGGGTCAGGATGTCGGCCAATTCGAGCTTCGCCCGGACCGAGATTCCGCGTTGCAGGTCAGCCATGCTTTCGATGTGCTTGTACAGCGACGGCTGCTTGACTCCGAGTCGACCGGCCAGAGCAGCGAGGGTCAGGCCAGACGCACCGACATCGTCGAGCATGCGTTCCGCTTCTTCGATGACCAACGCCTTGGTCAACCTGGCCCTAGCCATGCTGAGGCAGCGTCGCGAGGAACTCGAGTACCGCTGGCGTGGTGATGTCGGGGCGCTGTGATTGTGGGTAGTGGCCGGCATTGGGCACCATCACGACCTCGGCGTCCAGCTCCTGGCCGATCCAGGCTGCTTCCGACGAGGGATCGGGGAAGTCCGGATCCACCTCACCCATCACCACCAACGTGGGTGTAGACACACGTGCCAGGCACGCTTCGGCCACATCATGGTTCGTGTGTGTGGTGAGCGAGAACGCCTTGGCAAATCCAGGTCGATGAAGGCTCGCGACTAGGTCATCGCGATGAGCCTCGAAGTCGTCGGGTCGTTGACCGGCGTACAGCTTCGGCAGATAGAGCTTCCAGACTATTGCCGCCCACACCGGTGCCATCGCCACACGGAACATCATCTGCTGCATCCGGGAGGTCGCACCGTTGCGGACGAATGGGCCGAGGAGCACCAGCCCGTCGACCAGGTCGGGCCGGTCAGCAGCAACGAGCACCGCCGCGCCGGCGCCCATCGAGTTGCCGACGATGACCGCTGGCCCGCCGAGCTCGTCCACCAGGGCAGCAATGTCGCCTGCGGTTTCGCCATCGCCATAGGAGGCGAAGGATGCGTCGCTGTTGCCATGGCCACGCAGGTCCGTTGCAGCGACGCGGAAGCCCGCTGCTACCAGCGCCGGTGCGAGAAATCGGTAGGTGGAGCGAAGGTCGCCCATACCGGGAACCAGGACGACGAGCGGTCCGAAGCCGTCGATTTCATAGGCCACTTTTCCGCCAGGGCGGTCGAGGTAAAGAGTCATGTGGCTATTATCAATAGCTAAACGGCTAATGTCAATAGCCTCCTCAGATCAGGTCGGCGAGCCAGCGGTTCAACTGGGCGACGACGGCCGAACTGAGGCCATGCCCGCCCGGATCGCGCACTCCGGTGGTGGCGCTGCCAGCATCGTTTTCCAGGTATGTCCAGGTCCGATCGAGCAGGTCCCGAGGTATGACCATGTCGGTGTCGCCGTGGGCAACCATGATCGGCAATCCAACTAGACGGTCAGGTGTAGTAGGAACCCCGGCATCGAAGGGCAGCGTTCCGTAGAGGATGGCCGCACCGGCGTACCGGCGCGGATCGTCGAGTATCAGCCCGCCGGCGAAGGCAGCGCCGCCGCTGAATCCGACGAGCACCACCGGCCGGGTGTCACCGGCGACGCCATCGAGCCAGGTGCGGAACCAGGCCATCGTTTCGGTGAGCGACTCGGCCACAGGGCGACCGATGCCCCGGTTGGCGAACCAGGCGTACCCGCCACCCTCGGCGATGGGTGCTCGGACTGCCGCATAGGTGGGACCACTTGGAAGGTGGTCGGACAGGCTGATGATGTCGGCTTCATTGGAGCCGCGGCCGTGGAGCAGGACCACCAACGGCGCATCGCCGTCAGGGTCGCCGCTCCAGGCCACTACCGGTTCAGGAAAGTCAGCCATTGTCTTCGGTTGATTGGATGGCGGAAACCTCGAATTCCAGGGTGACCTTCTCACTCACGAGCACGCCACCGGCCTCGAGGGCGGCGTTCCAGTTGACGCCCCAGTCCTTGCGGTTGACCGTGGTCTTGCCTTCCAGGCCGATGCGACGGTTCTGGTACGGGTCGACGGCAGATCCTGTGTACTCGAAGTCGACGCTGACGGGCTTGGTGACTCCCGATCGTCAGGTCGCCGGTCACCTTGAACTCGTCGTCGGAGGTCTGCTCGATGGCGGTGGAGACGAACTTGATCTCGGGGTACGCCTCCATGTCGAAGAAGTCGTTGCTGCGCAGGTGTGCGTCCCGATCGGGGCTGCGGGTGTCGATGCTCGCCGCCTGGATGGTCAGTTCCAGCTTGGAGTTGGCCGGGTTCTCGGCGTCCAGGTAGCCCGAGCCGTCGAACTCGTTGAAGGAGCCGCGGACCTTGGTGACCATCGCGTGGCGGGCGACGAAGCCGATGCGGCTGTGGGTGGGATCGATGGTGTACTTGCCGGAGGGTGCGGTGACTGTGCTCATGGTGTTCTCGTTTCCAGTAGGTAGTTGATGTGTCTACCAAACTAGTGGACACATCATCTATCGTCAAGTATCATTTTCAAATGGATGACATTCGATGGCTCGATGAACGCGAGGGACGGGCATGGCGCACGTTGCAGTTCATGAACATGCGCCTCGAAGGCGAACTCGCCCGCCAGCTGTCTGCGGACTCTGATCTCTCATACCCCGATTACCTGGTCCTGGTTGCGCTTACCGATGTGCCCGATTCCCGGCTACGCCTGTTCGAACTTGGCGAGGTTCTCGGCTGGGAGAAGAGCAGGCTCTCCCACCATGTCGCCCGGATGGCCACCCGAGGGCTGGTGACCAAGGAGAGCTGTGATTCCGACCGTCGCGGGGCCAACGTCGTGATCACAAAGCTCGGACGCAACAAGCTTGAAGCAGCTGCGCCCGGGCACGTGGCGGCCGTCCGAGAGTTGTTCATCGACCGGCTGACGACGGAGCAGATCGACACGATCGGCGATATCGCAGAGTCGGTTCTCGCAGCCTTCGATGAGCCAAAGATGAAAGACTCGCCCTGACGAACCAAGGAGCAAGAATGGGTGCGATGTCGGTGAACCGCTGGCCTTCGATTCCGGTCGCGGACTGGGTGGACACCCGCGATACCTTGCAGCTCTACACCCAGGTGGTCGGCAAGGTTCGCCTCGCCAACGAGCCGATTCTCAACCACTGGTGGAACGTCCCCCTGTATGTCACCGCCCGGGGCCTGGGCACCTCGCTGATGGCCCATCCGACCGGCCCGTCGTTCCAGATCGACTTCGACTTCGTCGACCACCGTCTAAACATCAGCAGCGTCGACGGCGGCGCCAGGAGCATGGCGTTGACCGACCGTGCGGTCGCAGACTTCTACGCAGAGGTCATGGCGATGCTCGTGGACCTCGGCGTACCCACCGAGATCTGGACCATGCCCGTCGAGATCCCCGGTGCGATCCCTTTCACCGAGGACCGAACCCACACAACCTATGACGCCGACGCGGTCCACCGCTTCTGGCTGGCGCTCGTAGAGATGGAGCGGGTCTTCAAGGTGTTCGGCACGCGCTTCGTGGGCAAGTCGAGTCCGGTCCACGTCTTCTGGGGTGCTCTGGATCTGGCGTACACCCGGTTCTCGGGGCGAACCGCGCCTCCCCATCCGGGAGGGGCGCCCAACTGTGGTCCACACGTCATGTGGGAGGCCTACTCCCATGAGGTCAGCAGCGCAGGATACTGGCCCGGAGCGCCGGGTGAAGAGGGTGTCTTCTACGCATACGCCTATCCGGAACCGCCCGGCTATCGCGACACTCCGATGTCGGTCGACGGGGCACGATGGGACGATGAACTGGGGGAGTTCATCTTGCCCTACGAACTAGTCCGCACAGCGCCTGACCCCGACGCGGTTCTGCTCGAATTTCTCCAGAGCACCTACGAAGCCGCGGCCCGTACTGCATTGTGGGACCGGGGTTCCCTCGAGCGCGAACCGGAGGAAAGCAATGGGTGATACCTGCACACACCTGGACACGATCGCCGATGTCACCCCGTCGAGTGACGGCTGTGAGGACTGCCTGCGCATCGGTGGCCAATGGGTCAATCTGCGCATGTGTATGCACTGCGGCCACGTCGGCTGTTGCGACAGTTCACCCAACAAGCACGCCACCGCACACTTCCACGCCAACCCGGATCATCCCCTGGTCCGCTCCTTCGAGCCCGGCGAGGATTGGTGGTGGTGCTATATCGACGAGCTGGCATTCGAGATCGTCGACGCGCCACCCGCCCCATCCCACCCCTAGACCTCACGACCCTGAATTCGGAGATCAACAATGGAATCCGCCAAGCAGACTCTCGACGACCTACGGCTGCCAGTCCGTGCACTGCGCGATCAGATCCCAGAAGTGTTCGCCGGCTACGGGGCCATCAGCGCCGCGGTAATGGTCGACGGTGCCCTCGATTCCAAGACGAAGGAATTGATCGCACTCGCGATAGCGGTTGCCAAACAGTGCGACGGTTGCATCGCCTCTCACGCACGTGGTGCGGCACGACGTGGCGCCACGACCGAGGAGGTCGCCGAGGCGTTGGGAGTTGCAATTCTCATGGACGGTGGGCCGGGAACCGTGCACGCCCCGCGTGCGTTCGCAGCCTTCGAAGAGTTCGTTGCCACGGCATGATCCCGGACGCCGGAACCGTTTTCATGGGCGGCCTCGACTTCTTCGGAGAGGTAGTCGAACGCGTCGACCCCGCAGCATGGGATCGCCATTCGCCGTGCGAGGACTGGACCGCACTCGATGTGCTGGGACACCTGACGACGTCGCTCGGTATGGGACTGGCTCTTTTCGCCGGTGAGCAGCCGACGTGGCCCCAGGCAGACCGTCCTGCCGACCTGGTCGAGGGCGATCCGGTTGTCGTGTACAGCGAACTTGCCCAACGGTGCCGAACCGCGTTTGCGGGCGTGGACCTTGGCCTGGAAATGGACACGCCGATGGGAAGACGCACACTCGGTGACCGGCTGGCGTTTCCAGCGGTCGACCTTTACGTCCACGCCTGGGACATCGCTCAAGCCGCAGGCATCGACGTCGAGATCCCACAGGATGTGATCGACTTCACCCACTCCTTCATAGACCCACTGCCAGTCGAAGCGGTCCGCGGGTCCGACGACAAGAGAGGCGCGTTCGGACCCGAGG
>JBATWQ010000197.1:0-13268 GCA_049672765.1 Microthrixaceae bacterium
CCCGTGTTCAACGGTGTGGGTGTGGAAGTTCCATTTTCTGTCCATACCTGCGATGGCCGGTGTCGGCTTCCTGCTCGTGTCGACGCTGTCGATGATCGCACTGAAAACCAATAACAGAACCGGGAGAACTGAATGAATGACGGAAAGCGCAGTGGGCCCGACCCCTATGGCGACAAGAACAAGTCTTCAGGATCTGGCTCCAAGAACCTGATGATCCTGGGTGCAGTCATCGTCGTTGTAGTTCTGGCGGTCGTGGCGATCCTGCTGACCGGCGGGGATGGCGGCTCGGGAACGGCTTCCAAGGACAAGGACACGGGCGCACACGCCGCGGCCAACGCCGTGAAGGAACAATCAGGCGTGACGGTCACCGGTGAGCCCCTTCCGCAATACCCGGAGGTGTCGACGGTCCTGGCGCCGGCAGATCAGGACCCGGCGGTAGGGAAGACCCCACCGACCCTCAGCGGTCAGACCTTTGACGGTTCCGACCTGAAGATCGACCCGAGCGACGGTCGGGCCAAGGTCGTCGTCTTCATCGCCCACTGGTGCCCGCACTGCCAGCGCGAAGTTCCTGAGATCCAGAAATGGATCGATGACGGAAACAAGCCCGATGACGTGGACTTCTATGCCGTCAGCACCGCGGTCTCGGCCAAGCAGCCGAACTATCCCCCGTCCAAGTGGATCAAGTCAGTCGGCTGGACCCCGCGGGTCCTCCTGGACGATGCGGATTCCCACGCCGCGACGGCCTGGGGTCTGACAGGGTTCCCGTACATGGTCGCTGTGAACGCGGACGGAACCGTGTCCGAACGAGGCTCGGGCGAAGTCCCCATGGACCAGTTCTCGGCGATGGTCGATGCCCTCCAGCGGGGCAAGGCCTAGGACCCGGAACCTCGACACGGGTGGATGCTCAGTAGGTGAGGCACGCCTTGCCGCTGAGCTTCCGCTCGAGCAGGTCCCTCAGAGCGGTTGATACTTCGTTGAGCGGGTACTCGATCGGCTCGATCGGGGTGAGCACCCCACTGTCGACCGCCTCGACCACCTCGTTCAGCAACGCCTCGTTCAGGTCGGGTTCGGTCATGGCCCATGAACCCCAGTCGACACCGACAACGTTCCGGTTGCGCAACAGGATCTGGTTGGCCGGCAGGTTCGGGATCGTCCCCGAGGCGAAACCGACGACCAGGAATCGTCCGCCGTCGGTGAGCCCCCGGAGGGCCGCCTCGGACTGAATGCCGCCGACCGGGTCGACCACGATGTCGGCCCCGCCTCCGGTCAGTTCCCTGATCCGGGTCTTGAGGTCCTCCTCGGAGTACTTGATCACGCCATGCGCGCCGCGTTCGATGCAGAGTTGCAGCTTCTCGTCCGTCGAGGCTGCGGCGATCACTTTTGCGCCGATCGCCCGGCCCACGTCGATCATGGCGAGGCCGACGCCGCCGGCCGCGCCGAGGACGACCACCCAGTCGTCGGCCTGCAAGGCAATTCGTCGGGTGAGTGCAAACCAGGCCGTCGCATAGCTCTGGGTCATCGTCGCGGCCTGGCCGTAGCTGAGCCGGTCAGGGATCCGAATCAGCTGTGCAGGATTGACTACGACTTCACCTGCGAAGCCTCCCAGGCCGATCGACGCAAAGACCCGGTCGCCCACCTTCCAGCCTGCGACGTTCGGTCCCACCTCGGTGATCTCGCCGGCAATCTCGGATCCGGGGATGAACGGAAGCGCAGGCTTCAACTGGTATAGCCCCTGGACGAAGAGAGCGTCGACGTAGTTGAGACCGCTCGCCCACACATGCACCCTGATCCGGTCGTCGGGGCACTCAGGGCTCGGCAACTGTTCGATCACGAGCCCCTCGGGCCCGTTGAGCGTGTGACATACAACGGCGCGCATTCACAGCAATGTAGTTAACAAGGCTTCGGAGATTGGTCAGCGGGTCCAGCTCTACCTATCGTCATCCGGGTACGTCATACCCAGGAGGAACTCATGCGAAGCCCCAAGGACTTCTTCAAGCCGCTAGCCGTGGGAGCGCCCGAGCCGCTGCGCGAGATCCCTGTCAGACCCTCCCGGATGATCCACTTCTTCCCACCGCAGTTGGACAAACTGACTGCCAAGCTGCCCGAGATCGCCCCGACGGTGGACATCCTCCTGGGCAACCTCGAGGACGCCATCCCGAGCGACGCCAAGGAAGCGGCCCGAGCCGGTCTGATCAAGGTCGCGAAGACCGTGGATATGGGCGACACCCAGCTGTGGACCCGGGTGAACGCCCTGGATTCCCCATGGTTCCTCGACGACATGCAGGCGATCGTGGGTGAGGTTGGCGACAAGTTCGACGTCATCATGATTCCCAAGGTCGAGGGTCCTGAGGACATCCATTTCGTGGACCGCCTGCTCGCCCAGCTCGAAGCCCGGGCAGGGTTGAAGAAGCCGCTGATGATCCACGCTCTGCTCGAGACCGCCCGCGGTGTCGTGAACGTCGAAGAGATCGCTGGAGCGTCCCCGCGCATGCAGGGCATGTCACTCGGACCTGCCGACCTGGCGGCCAACCGCCGGATGAAGACGACCCGTGTCGGCGGGGGTCATCCCGGCTACCTGCTTCGCGACGACCCGCCGATGGGTGCTGACGGCCCCGAATACCAGGCGCAGCGCAACACCTACCAGCAGGATCTGTGGCACCACACGATCTCGGTGATGGTCGATGCCTGTGCGGCCAACGGAATTCTTCCCTTCTACGGCCCCTTCGGCGACATCAAGGACACGGTGGCCTGCGAGGACCAGTTCCGCAACGCATATCTGATGGGCTGCGTAGGAGCATGGTCGCTGCACCCCGTTCAGATCGACATCGCCAAGCGCGTCTTCTCACCCGAGCTCGCCGAGCTGGAACACGCCCGGGAAGTTGTCGCCGCAATGGGCGACGGAACCGGCGCTGTCATGCTGAACGGAAAGATGGAGGACGACGCCTCGGTCAAGCAGTGCCTCGTCGTCATCGAACTGGCGAAGTCACTCGCCGCCCGTGACCCCGAACTGGCCAAGCTCTACGGCTACTGAGTCCCCGCACCGGCTCCGGCCACCGAGTTCACACCCGAAACTCCGCACCCAAAATCAGGATGATTGAGAAACAATGACCGAGTACCGCCCCCGCCGCAGCGTCCTGTACATGCCCGGAGCAAACGACAAGGCCCTTGAGAAGGCCAAGTCCCTGCCGACGGATGCGATCATCTTCGACACCGAGGATTCGGTGTCGCCCGACATGAAGGAGACCGCCCGCGGCAAGGTCGCCGACGCGGTCCGCAGCGGTGCCTACGGTCGACGCGAGTTGACCATCCGGGTCAACTCGATCGAGACCGAATGGTTCGAGGATGACGTGCGTTCGGCAGCGGCCGCAGCGCCATCGGGAGTGGTCGTACCGAAGGTCAACAGTTCGGCCGACGTGGCGTTGGTGGAGCGCCTTCTGAACGAGGGCGGAGCACCGGAATCCACCAAGATCTGGGCGATGCTCGAGACCCCCGCTGCTGTCGAGAAGGCGGTTGAGATCGCTACGGCTTCGGAGCGTCTGGCGGTCCTCGTCATGGGGACCAACGACCTGGCCAAGGAGCTCCACGCCGGACTCGTCCTGGGTCGCGCACCGCTGCTGTGGGGACTCGCGCGTTGTGTCAACGCCGCCCGGTTCGCCGACAAGGTCATCCTCGACGGCGTCTACAACAACGTCCGGGACCCGGAGGGGTTCGAGGCCGAGGTGCGCCAGGGGGCCGAGATGGGCTTCGACGGAAAGACCCTCGTCCACCCCACGCAGGTGGAACCGACCAACGCGGCCTTCGCTCCGACGGAGGAGGAACTCGAGTACTCCCGGCGGGTGATCGACGCCTTCGAACAGGGCGTGGCAGAAGGCAAGGGCGTGGTGACCGTCGACGGAAAGATGATCGAGAACCTCCACGTCGACAACGCCAGGCGTGCCGTCGCGATCGACGAGGCCGTCCGCGCCCTGGCCGACTGAGCGCCAGCCTCTATCGCCCGACATGGCTCTGTCGACTGACCGGGTCCGCCGGCGATCAGTCGTCTGAGCACGCCTGGGGGGACGGCCTAATCAGACCCTTGACATAGTTTCCATATCGGACAATAATTTCTATTTATGGCAGAGATGTTGAGCGATGATCCAGTGTTCGTGTCGAGTGTCCACTATCGCGATCCCGCAGCAGCGGTTGAATTCCTGGAGCGAGCCTTCGGCTTTGAACTGACAATGGCGATCGAGGGGCCGCCGGACGCCCCAGAGATGTGTCACTACGAAATGGCGCTGGCCGGCAGGGGGCGCGTCATGGTGGGAGGGGAGTTCGAGTCGCGGGTTCGCAGCCCGGCTTCGGTCGATGGTGTCAACACCCAGCGACTTCACGTCCAGTTGACCGGCGAGATTGAGGCACACTGCGAACATGCCCGAGCGGCAGGAGCCGAGATCATCATGGAACCCGAGGGCCAGTTCTATGGCGACGTCAGCTATCGGGCGCTCGACCCCGAGGGTCACTCCTGGACCTTCGCGGTGCACGTGCGCGATGTGACCAAGGCCGAGGCCGAGGCGGCAATCGGAGTTCCGATCACCTCGACGACGTGGCGTTGAGCGCGCCCGAACCGGTGGATGAGGCGCTGCGAGCCCTGGCAGACCCGGTGCGCCGCAGGACCGTTGAACTGCTTGCTGACAGACCCCGTCGTTCAGGTGAACTGGCCGACGCGCTCGCGGTTGCTCCATCGGTCATGAGCAAACACCTGAGAATCCTCCGACAGGGCGGCCTGGTGGCCGAACGATCCGATGGACTCGACGCCCGTGTACGGATCTATTCACTCAGGTCGGCCGGAATGGCCGATCTGCGGTCGTGGATGGATCGCGCCGAACGCGGATGGGTCGAGCAGTTGACCGCACTCCGTGATCATCTCGAGGGCGGCCAGGGACCCACGGAATTAGGCGATGTCCGCGCAGGGGACGGCCCCCGTGGCTGACGGATCGCGCGTGCTCGTGTCGATCCGGATCAAAGCGCCGGCCGACAGGGTGTTCGAGGCGTTCACTGCAGAAATAGACCGCTGGTGGCGCCCCAACCAGTTGTTCCCGTTCACCCAGGGGCAGTCAGGTGCTCTGTCGTTCGAGACTGAACCGTATCGCCGCATCGTCGAGACGTCGTCCACCGGAACCGTGTTCGAGATCGGGCGGGTCAAGTTGTGGGATCCACCTCATCGACTGGTCGCGTCGTGGACCGAATCGACCTTTGGGGAGGATCAGGAGACCGAGGTGCGCGTCAGCTTCGATCCGGTCGGCCCTGAGACCCGGGTCACGGTGGAACACCTGGGCTGGGATTCGATTCCCCAGGACCATCTGGCGCGCCACGGCTTCGAACTCATGGTCTTCCAACGGCGTCTTGCCGAATGGTGGCGGGAGTTGCTGGGCAGTTTGCGCGGCGAGGTCGACCCTACGGAATAGCCAGGGTGAAGTCCGTCGGGCTGAAACGCAGACCGGTGATCGAGCCGTCGGTGTCCCGTATCAACTCCCAGTCCCTGAGTACCAGCTTGCCCTTGAGCCCGGCGTATGGTCCGTCCTCGATCGTTATCCACACGATGATGGTGGGATATAGGAGTTCGACCTCGTTGCGGGTGATGGACTCCTTGGGCCCATCGACTGCGGCGCCGGGCGCCCCCAGTGGCAGAGTGTCCCACTCGATGAGACCGGGACCCAGACCCGTACCCCTGAATGGCGTCAGTCCCGGAAATTTCGCCGACATGGAAACGGTGCCGGAGGATTGGCCGTAGTCGTCGCGGCATCTGAAGGATGAGCCCTCCTGGAGTTCCATTTTCTGCTCGGAGGGAACCGGCAGGCGGCCGAGACCCGGGTGCAACGACGACGTGCCGCTGAAGACACACGACACCTCTTGGAACTCCTCTGATCCGCCCGTGGATCCAGGGTCGCGACCGGATGTCTCGTCCTCGTCGGCCTTTCCGGACCGGTCGGGGCTCGGCGAGGGCCGCTCTCGACGCTCGGACGGTGGCTCGATGAGGTCCTCGGCGCTTTTCTGTCCGCCCAACGAGAAGTCCGTAGAACCGGCCAGAGCAAACAGAGCCACTATCCCCAGCAGTGCGGCCACGACAACGGCAACCACGATTCCCGTGTTGGGCTGTTTGGGCGCCGACGGCCCGGAGTCCGATTGCCCGTCCGAGGGGCGATCACCCGGCGGAGTCGAGCCCGCCGGGTAGCGCGTCATGTCGCCTCAGATGCCGCGGCGTTGTGGCGAGCCACCAGCTGCCGGGCGATCACCTTCAGACAGAGTGTCTCGTCGGCGCCCTCGAAGATCGAAAGGACTCGGGCGTCGACGAAGAGCCGGCTCACCGAGTACTCCTCTGCATAGCCGAAGCCGCCGTGGATCTGCATGGCCTCGCGCGTCACCCACTCGGCCGCCTTGCAGACGTAGGCCTTGATCATCGAGGCCTCGAGGGTTCCCTCGCCCTTGGCCATCATCCGGGCAACCTCATAGGCGAACTGCCGTGATCCCTGAATGATCACTGCCATGCGTGCGAGTTTGGCCTTGGTCAGCTGGTATTCGTGGATCGGCTGGCCGAAGACCGCCCTATCGAACGAGTACTGGCGAGCGGCCTCGAGTGCCGACTGCATGACGCCGAGCGCCCGTGCAGCCGTCTGCAGACGTCCGTTCTCGAAACCAGCCATCTGGTAGTAGAAGCCACGCCCGATACCGCCTTCGCCGCCGATCAGGTTCTCGTCCGGGACGAACCAGTTCGCGAGGGCGATCTCGTAGGAGTGCATGCCCCGATATCCGATCGTGTCGATCGGACGGCCCTCCATCTTGGCCGGCCCATGGGCGCTCTCGGAGGTGAGCTCGAAGCCGTGGGACTCGCCCCGCTCCTTGGGCACGATGAACATCGACAGGCCACGGTGGCCGATGGAACGGTCCGGGTCGGTACGGGCCAGCACCATGAGCACGTCCGCCCGGGCGCCGAAGGTGCACCAGGTCTTGACGCCGTTGATCAGGTAGCCGCCATCGACCTTGGTGGCTGTGACCTTCACACCCGCAACGTCGGAGCCGAAATCGGGCTCGGTCACGGCGACTGCGTTCATGACCTCAGCCGAGGCCAACTGCGGTAGCCAGTGCTGCTTCTGCTCCTCGGTCCCGCCGGCCTCGAGGGCCCGGGCGAGAATCTCGGGGCGGGTGATCAGCGAGCCACCGGCACCCAGTGAGCCGCGGGACAGTTCCTCGGTGGCGACGACCATGCCTATGTAGTCGGACTCGTCACCCGAGGCGAAGCCGCCGTACTCCTCGGCGATCGACAGACCGAAGGCTCCCATCTCTGCCAGACCGGAAATTATGTCTTCGGGAATGTCGGAGTTCTCGCGGTGGATGTGCTCTGCGATCGGGGCAAGCTTCTCGTCAGCGAAGCGGCGGAAGGTGTCCTGGACCATCTCGAAGTCGCCCGAGAGGTGTCGTGGCCCGTCGGTGTCGGCAAGGCCCGCCAAGAATTCGGGCGACCGGTACGCGGCGACGAACTCCCTCGTCGAATCCAGAGCGTCGTTGGCGACTCCCCACTCGACCTCGCGCCCGAACAGCTTCGAAGCCAAATCGGCGAGCACGTCGGCTGTGAAGGCGCAGGTGATCTTTGCTTCATCATCGCCGCGCTCCGCGTAGGAGAGCAGCCCCCGTGCCGACATCACTCCGGCCGCTGCGTGGGCGATGTCGTAGGCGAGCACCTGGTTGTCATCGATGCCGTCGCTTGCGAGTCGTGCGATTCCGCTGTCCAGTACCGCCTGGGCTGAATCGAGGGCGGCTGCTGCTGAGGTCAGGTCAATGCTGTCGGCCATGGGCCCACGATACCTATGGGTAGCCACGCCATCCCAAGCCGGGTACACGCATCCTCATCAGACCGGCGGGGCGTTCGTGACCGCCTTGAGCTTGAGGAAGCTCCGGAGTGAGTCGATGTCCATTGGGTGGCCCAGATGGAATCCCTGGGCGCTGTCGCAGCCGAGTGCCTGTAGGCGGACAACCAGTTCCTGTGACTCGACTCCCTCGGCGACGACGTGGAGTCCGAGGCTGTGGCCCATTTCGATGACGGTCCGCACGATCGTCTCGTCGCCGTCGGACATATCAGCAATGAAGGTGCGGTCGATCTTGACCTCATCGAGTGGTAGGTCACGCAGGTACGACAGCGACGAGTGGCCGGTGCCGAAGTTGTCCAGACTCACGTGAACCCCCAGCGAACTCAGGCCGTGGAGCACCACCAGCGCGTTGGCGGGATCGGAGGCAAGATCGTCCTCGGTCAGCTCGAAGCAGAGCGACGAGGCCGCCACTCCGGTCCGCTCGATGATGTCGGCCACGGAATCGACGAACATGGGGTCGGCCAGGGTCCGTTCGGACATGTTGATGTTGATCCTCAGCTCGTCGTCGGACTGGACATCGAGCATCTCCGAGGCCGCCCGCTCGGTGACGATTCGGGTCAGTTGACGAATGACCCCGCTGGTCTCGGCGAGGTCAATGAACGTGTTCGGTGGCAGCAGCCCGCGTTCCGGGTGTCGCCATCGGACGAGCGCCTCGACGCCGACAGTCTCCATCGATGTCAGGTCGATCCGCGGCTGGTAGTGGAGCACGAATTCGTCCGACTCGACCGCACGGTTCAGATCCTTGGCCAGGGCCAGTCTTGAGGATCCGCTCTCTGCGCTCTCGCTCTCGTGGTGGAGGATTCCACAGCCGGATTCCTTGGCCCGGTACATGGCGCTGTCGGCGTTTCGCATCAACGTGCGGGCATCCGGAGTGGAGTCGGAGAAGACGGCGACCCCGATGCTGGCGCCGATTTTCAACCGGTACCCATCGATCTGGAATGGCTCGCTGCAGAGGTCCTGGATGCGGCTGGCGACGTCGTCGGCAGTCTTTGAGGCGTCGGACGCCTTGATGAGGATCGCGAACTCGTCCCCACCGAGGCGGGCGATGGTGTCGCATCCCCGGAGGTTGCGGGCCAACCTGTTGGATAATTCGATCAGCAGGCGGTCTCCGTACTCGTGTCCCAGCGAGTCGTTGACATCCTTGAACTGGTTCAGGTCGATCATGATGACGCCAACCTGGTCAACTGAAACTCGGTCCGAGGACCTTGACCGTTGCTCGTCTTCAGTGCCTGGTCCTCTGCCGGCCGATTTGGCGAGGTGCTTCAGGGCGGCATCGAGACGGTCGCTGAAGTGCGCCCGATTCGGCAGGCCGGTCAGGTGGTCGTGCAACGCCTGGTGGCGGAGTGTTTCGGCCTTGCGGGCGACCTTGGTTACGTCCTCGAGCGACGCCCCGATGCACTGATCTGGCAGAGGCATGGCCCTGAGCGAATACACGGAGTCGCTGTGATCCACACGGAGATGTGCGACATCGAGAGATGTGTTGAGCACTACGACCCGGGCGAGACGTTCGAGCATCTGAGGGTCCTTGACCACCGCCCCAAGTTCCATTCCCGGAGCTTCCTCGACCGAGATGCCGGCGAGCTTCGCCGCCGCCGGGTTGCAGGTGAGAACCTTGAGAGACCGCGGATCATCGAGGTCGTCGAGATGGAAGATCGCCATGGCCATCGGGGCGCCGTTGATGAACTCTCCGTACCCGCGCACGGATCGCTCGGCTAGATAGCGGGCAGTTTCGTCGACGATCACGCCACGCTGGCACCTGGCCCGGCCCTCTGGGTCGCGCTCGGTAACCACTTTTTCGTGGAGGCTTCTGGTCAGGTTCTGCGAGTCTTGGATCCGGTAGTGGACATCGGTGTCGGCTCCAGCAGCGATATCGGAGCGGCTCTGTCTGTAGGTATCGAGGTCCTCTGGATGCACCCGTGACTCGACGAAGCCGGGCGTCATGCAGTCCTCGACCGAGATGCCCATCACGTTCTCGACGCGACCGCTCAGAAATGTGGCGGTGTCGGACGGGCCGCGTGATTCCCAGACAACCGCATCAATTCCGTTGATGAGTTCGTCAAAGCGGTTGCGGACCTGACGCGTGGCGTTCGACGCGGTGGAAACGACGACCGCGCCCAACAGACCGACGATGAGCCAGACCTGCCATGACAGAATTCCGGGTCCAGGCTGACGGAGGACTTCCAGCGCCAACAGCGCAAGTGTCGCCCCTGTCAGAAACTTGAGAGAGGTTCGCCACCCCGGTTGATCCTCGGTGAATTGCTTGGGAGCCGACGTGGCCGAACCCGCCTTGGTATTAGTCGCCTTGGAAGTTGTCGCCTTGGTCAAACCGGGCAGGCTCTGTTCGGCTCGGGTTGGATCTCCGTGCTTGCCATCCATCGGAACCCGTCCCTTTCTAGCCACGCAGCGTCCCCGTCTGACTACTTAGCGTGAGGTAAGTATGACAGTACATCGCTGCTGGACAAGGATTCGCCCTGAAGATGATCCAAATTGCTCAGACCCGAGCCAGACGGCCTACAGCGACTCGATTTGCGCTCCTTGGAGGTCCCGGAAATGAATGAATCCATGCGTCAGATGGGTTCCGGTCAGACGGGTTCGACTCCTTGTTCGATCCCGGTTTCCGGTCACCCTGGTTCTATCCAGGGTGGATTTGCTGCAGCGGTTCCCCTGGGGCGAGTTGGTGTCGAACGGTACGACCGGGAGTTGGTCGGCTTCCTGAAGGCTCTCGTCCAGCCGCACGGTCCGACGCTTGAACTCGGCGCAGCGACAGGAATTCTCACAGGACAACTCGCCCGTGCCAGGGTGGATGTCTTCGCGACCGAAGGCGAGGAGTCGTCGCTTTCCCAGTTGCGACGTTCCCTGCCCCACGTGCCGGCTGTATGCGCCGATGTCGCTGCTATCCCGCTGAGGGACTCGAGCGTCGGTTCTGTTCTGTTCGCCGGGCAGGGCTCCGTCACCTCTGCAGCTTCTCTTTCCGGCAGGTTCACCGGCGGTCATCTCGGCGAAGGCTCCGCCAGCGCCTGTGGCAATCTGACGGGCCTGGTGGACTCGATAGGCCTGGTCGATGAGCGGAAACTGGTCGACGAGGGGGAACTGGTGCGAGTCCTGCGTTCCGGCGGGCTGCTCGTAGCTCTGTCGCGTGTCGGGCCCCCGGACGTGCGAGAAGCGCGGACCCACGAATTGCCGGTGGTCCACGGCGAGTTCAGGCCGGTCGAGTCTCGCCTCCTCGACGACATGGTGGTTCAAGTCTGGAGAGTGGGGCCCGACGTGTGACTGGGCTCGTCGAGTTCCCGGTCGGGGAACTCAATAGCGAAAGAACGCGAAGCGGTCCGGGGCGGTAATCACGATTCTGCGAGAAACCCAAGGACTTCGGCGTTGAACACTTCGGGCTGTTCCAGCTGTAAGAAGTGGCCGGCATCGGGGACCATCACTGCACGGCTGCCGGGAACTGTCAGGTGAGCCGACACGCCGCGGGCTATGTCAGGAGACATGCATCCGTCGTTCTCGCCGTGCAGGTAGAGCAACGGCATCGGCGGGATTGCGAAAATCGCGTCCTGTGCCTCAGTGAGTCGCGGATCCTGAAGTTCCGGTTTGAGCGTGTGCCGGTAGTAGCCGAGCGCCGCTGAAAGGTTTTCGGGTGTGGGCATGCTGGCAGCGAATCGGGCGACGTATTCGGATTGGTCAAAGCCGGGTGACCAGTCGGCCCACAGTCTTGAAATGAAATCGAAGTCCGCCATCGGGACGAACATGTCTGCCATATCACTGAGTTGGAAGAACATGTACCAGCTCAGTTTGAGTTGGTCGTAGGTGAAGAACGCCTCGGCCGCGCTCGGACCGGGAAGCACCGCGGCCGCGACCACCCGTCGCCACCGCTGTGGCTCCAGGCCGGTGGCGGCGTACGCGCCCATCGCACCCCAGTCATGGCCGATGACTACTGCCTGGTCATCCCCGCCGAGTGTTTCGTGCAGGTGATTGGCGTCGACGCCCAGGACTCCCGCCTGGTACAGGCCATCAGCTGGGATGGCCGTGGGGGAGTAGCCCCGACTGAATGGGGCGACTGCGCGATATCCCGCCTCTGCCAGACGTGGCATCAGGTGTCGCCATGTCCATGCCGAGTCCGGATAGCCGTGGAGGCACAGCGCCAGCGGACCTGAGCCCAATTCCAGATAGGCGACTTCAAAGCCGTTTCCGTCAGTGTCCGCAATCGCCACCGAGTCCGAGTTGAACCCTGCTTCTCGGGCCCGGTCACTCAACGCAAATCTTGCCGCCGCAAGTAGTTCCTGGCTCTGATCGTTGGACATCGTTTCGCCTCCGCACCGTCGCCCGAACCGAGACTTCTGTCACAGTTCGGCCCCTCAGGGATCTCGTTACCTATTGTTCACCATGACTGCACGCTGATTTCCCAGTGCTGTCAGAGGTCTACATTCCGGGGGCTCAGCTGAAACTGACGTTCTATGGCGTGCGCGGTTCTACTCCGTGCTCTTGCGACTCAAACTGTGCATACGGCGGCAATACGTCGTGCGTGGTGATCGAGTCTGAAGGCCGTGCGCCCCTGATCCTCGACCTAGGGACCGGTCTCAGGTTCTTCGGCCTGGCCCAGCCCACCGACCTTCCTTTCAGGGGAACCGCGCTGGTCAGTCACCTGCACTGGGACCACATCCAGGGCATTCCGTTCTTCACGCCGTTGCTCCGAGAAGGCTCCCAGTTGGATCTCTATGGTCCGGTGCAGAAGGGGCGATCTCTAGAGGAGACGGTCCGTAGCTTCATCCATCCGCCGTACTTTCCGGTAAGCATCGATGAATTGCCGGGCAAGGTCGTGTTCCACGAGGTACTCGACGACGTTCTCGAAATCGACGGCGCCAAGGTCACCGTTGCGCCGGTTCCGCACTGCGGTGAAACCCTCGGGTTCAGGATCGAGTGCGATGGCGCTTCGGTTGCCTATGTGAGCGACCACCAGCAGCCGGGGCCGGATTCGGTCGAGGTCGGGCCTAAGGTGCTGGAACTGTGCAGGGACGTGGACCTGTTGATCCACGACTCGCAGTACGACCGCGACGAGTTCCTGCTCAAGTCCGACTGGGGTCATTGCACATTCGAATACGCGGTCGAAGTCGCAGCGCAGTCGGGGGCCCGGCGCCTGGCGCTGTTCCACCATGATCCGGATCGCAGCGACGACCAGGTCGAGGACTTCGCCGCCCGGGCCGCAGAACTCGCGCTGCCCAGGGGTGTCGAGGAAGTATTCGCCGCCTCGGAGGGAATGACCCTGTCACTGGGTGTACAGGCTCAGGGATAGGCTTGTCGACGGTGTTCCCGCAGCCTGGGAACACTTGGGAAGGCGAGATGAGCGACGAGACTGCACAGCCCGAACACCCC
>JBATWQ010000198.1:0-7649 GCA_049672765.1 Microthrixaceae bacterium
GTCCTGGACAGCGAGTGGAACTTCATCCTCATGGGATCAGCGTTCTACGAGGATGAGTACGAGCGTCGGTCCGGGCGCTGGGTGATTACCAGAACCACCTATAAGCGCACCTATGAATTCATGGTCCCGACAACTTCGCTCGAGGGCTTTGCGCTGACGGCCAGTTGGTGGGGAACGGGCGGTGGTAGCACCGTGCCTGCAAGCTGAGACCTGCGGCGGAGCTAGAATCTGACGGCTCGTCAGAAACCCAGTCGCGGCGCCTTTCCTCGGCGTCGCGTATTCCGGAGGTAATAGTGGCACTCGTCGAGGATTCCCCTTCAACCGGCTACTCGGATGCGGACTTCCCGATGATCGTCAGCGTGGACGACCATGTGGTTGAGCCGCCCCATGTATGGCAGACGTACCTTCCGGAGCGGCTCCGCGATCGCGGACCGAAGATCGAGCGTCGCGGGGTCGGCTCGATGAAACATATCGGCGGCGGAACCTACGAACAGGAATTCACCGACGATGGCCGTCCGGCCGACTGTTGGGTGTTTGAGGACCTCGTCTACATCCACAAGCGTCACGTAGCCGCCGTCGGCTATTCGCGTGACGAGATGACTATGACGCCGATGACCTATGACGAGATGCGTCCCGGCTGTTACGACCCGAAGAGCCGGGTGCAGGACATGCTCGACAATCACGTCGACGTCTCGCTCTCGTTTCCATCGTTCCCGCGGTTCTGTGGTCAGACGTTCACCGAGGCCAAGGATCGGGAACTCGGTGAAGCCTGCGTCTATGCCTACAACGACTGGATGGTGGAGGAGTGGTGTGGCGAATCCGACGGCCATTTAGTTCCGCTGATCATCATCCCTCTCTGGGACGCAGAACTCGCTGCCGCCGAGGTACGCCGCAACGCCGCCCGCGGATGTCACGCAGTGTGTTTCTCGGAGATTCCCCCGCACCTGGGACTGCCGAGCATCCATTCGGGCTACTGGGATCCGCTGTTCAAGGCCTGCTCTGACACCCAGACGGTTGTGTGCATGCACATCGGATCGTCATCGCGGATGCCGGCGACATCACCCGACGCACCTGTTGCAGTTGCCGCGACCCTCAGCTTCAACAACTCGATGGCCAGCCTTTCGGACTTCCTGTTCTCCGGCGTGCTGGTCAGGTTCCCCGAGCTGAAACTCGCATACTCCGAAGGTCAGATCGGCTGGCTTCCCTACATTCTGGAACGGGCCGACGACGTGTGGCTCGAACACCGGGCCTGGGGCGGAGTCGCCGACATCCTGCCTGAACCCCCGTCGACCTACTACTACCGACAGGTGTACGGCTGCTTCTTCAGGGACCAACATGGACTCAATTCCCTGGACGCGGTGGGCGTCGACAACATCACTTTCGAAACCGACTACCCACACACCGATTCAACCTGGCCCAATTCCAAGGCCGTTGCGCAGAAAATGATGAGTCATCTGTCGAAGGACGTGCAGTACAAGATCCTCCGTGGCAACGCGATTCGGATGCTGTCGCTCGACATCGTATGAACGCCGTCGACGGCGACGGCACCAGCGAATCGACACACGGCAAGCTGCTTGTCTCGGTGCCCGACATCGGTGACGACAACTTTGACCAGTCGGTGATCTTCATGGTCGAACACGATGAGGCCGGGGCTGTGGGTCTGGTTCTGAACCGACCCTCTGAGACAGAGGTGGGCGAGCACCTTCCCCGCCTGGTCGACTCGGTTGTCTCGCCGGCGGTCTTCTTCATCGGTGGGCCGGTCTCTGTCGGTGGACTTCTGGCGCTGGGTCGCCGCGGCCTCGACGCCGATCTGGTCAACGCCCAGTCTGTCGCCGGACCACTGGTGATCGTCGACCCGGAGGCGCTGGTGAACGACAACGTTCTCGGGGTCGAGGCGGTCAGGCTCTACACCGGCTATTCCGGTTGGGGGCCCGGTCAACTGGATGCCGAGTTGGCCTCCGGGGTGTGGAACGTCGTCTCGGCGATGCCCGATGACGTGTTGTGCTCCAACCCGGACGACCTGTGGCGCTCGGTCATGAAGCGCCAGGGTGGACGGCTGGCCAGCCAATCGCTTTTCCCACAGAACCCGCACGCCAACTAGCGCCCCACGGGACGACCCGACGATCCCGACTCGCGCCGCGAGGCCGCATCGCCGGGGTTTGGTCAACGATCGCGCCCCATAGCGGCTGGCACTATGGCCGGATCATCACCGCTCGCTGCTCGGTCATCTCCCTGACCGCATAGGCGGGGCCCTCCCTGGTGTTGCCGGAGTCCTTGACACCCCCGTAGGGCTGCTGATCGGTGCGGTACGCCGGTGCTTCATTGACAACGACACCACCGAAATGGAGCTGCCGTGTGGCCCTAATAGCCTTGGCCAGATCCGAGGTGAAGATTCCGGCCTGAAGCCCGTATCGGGTGTCGTTCGCCAGTGCAATGGCGTCGTCGAGTGTCTCGTACCTTGCCATACCGATCACCGGGCCGAACACCTCCTCGGACGACACCTTCATATCAGCCGTGATTTCACCGAGAACGGTTGGTGCGATGAGATTCCTGGGCCCAGAACCGGAGGGGGAGGGGAGGGGCGCCTGCCCCAGAACCTTGGCCCCTGCATCCACCGCCTCGTCGATCCAGGCGGAGACCCGCTTGCCGGCGCTGTCATTGATGAGTGAACTGACGGTGGTGGCTGGATCGGATGGGTCGCCAACCCCGAGTCCTTCGACACGAGACGCGACAGCGTCGGCCAACTCGTCGTATATCTCACTCTGGGCATAGACCCGCTGAACCGAAATGCAGCTCTGGCCCGAGAAGCTGAAACCACCCGCGACTATTCGCTCGGCGGCGCGTTCGAGATCTGCGTCGGCCTCGATGATCAGAGGCGCATTGTTGCCCAGTTCGAGGCCGACCCGCTTCTTCGGGGCGTCTGCTCTGATACCCCAGCCGACCGGGCCGGAGCCGGTGAAAGTGATCATTGCGACATCGGGATGCTTCACGAGGTGGCCAGCTGTCGCACCGTCACAGGTGACGACGTTGATCCATCCCGGCGGAAGCCCGCACTCTTCGAACAGAGCTGCTATCCGCAGCGCCGTCAGCGGAGTGGCGCTGGCCGGCTTAAGCACGATCGGCGCTCCTGCCGCTACGGCCGGGGCGATCTTGTGACAGACCAGATTCAAGGGAAAGTTGAACGGGCTGATTCCCGCGACGACCCCGATGGGAACGCGACTCACGAACCCCAACATTCCCTCACCGGCCGAGGAGGCGTCCATGGCGATCATCTCGCCGGTGAGCGTCCGAGCCGCCGCTGCAGAGAAGCGCAGCGTGTCCACGGCCCGTTCGGCCTCAACCTTTGCAGCTACAACTGGTTTAGCCGCCTCGCCCGAGATTGACGCGGTGAACTCGTCCAGACGTTCTACAAGTGCTGCTGCGACCCGGTCGAGTATCGCAGCCCGCTCGTGGGCAGGAAGATCGTCCGCGACGAGCCGCTCCTTTGCCACCGATACCGCATGGTCGATCTCCCCGGTGCCACATGCGGGCACCGAGCCGATGATGGAGCCGTCATAGGGGGAGTGGACCTCGCTTGTTTCCGAGGTGGTGACCGGTTTGCCGTCGATCAGGGCTGGAGTCGTTTCGTTCACCAACTGAACCTACCCAGAACGCGTCGAAGGCTTGCCCCGGGAACTCTGCGTTCCCCGGACAAGCCTTCGCGCTGGGTGATTCCTTCAATGCCGACGCTCAGCGACAGCATCGGGATCTGCTGATGTCAGACCTCTTGGAACCTGACCTCTTGCATCGCTCGGCGACGGCGCTCAAGCGTGCGGCGCTTCCAGAACGACTGCTTCCAGTGCTTCACCCGCCTTCTGGGGTCCGAGGCCGCTCGGGGAAGAGCCGGCTCATGCTCGTCGGTGTAGCCGTGTGTCGGGCGTGGGGCCAGAAGGACAAGATCGTCGTGATCCGCCTCTAGCGTTGCCACATGGAGGGACTGGTTGACGGTACGGCGCACCCTTCGATGCTCCGCCTTCCTCTGCTCACGCTCCTCTTGGAGCGCAGAACTTGGACCGGCCTGCCTGGCACGATGACGAGTTGACATCGGCACCTCCTCAATTGTCATGAAGGCGGGGGATACCGCCCGCTGCTATGTATGAGACACCTTCGGCACAGACATGTAAAGGACTTGAACGAAATGGGTCGAAAGTTCAAACCTGTGCTGTATGTCACCTCAGGATAGACGAATTTGGTCCGCCGGCCAGTCAGTCAAATGCTGTAACCGGGCTGGCCGCCAACTACAAGAACTAGCTGACGCCTGCACAACCGTTGCATGACCAACGGTTTGGGTTTTGAAGGTCTTGGCGAGTTCGACGAATTCTGTCCGGAACCGAACTTGAGCCCGGTTTGTCGATCTAGAAGTGTGATTGGAGTGGTCGCATTTCGACCCTTCCAATCACACTTCGCCGTGGGGCTCACGGCCGCTTCCGGGACTCGGAGCGGGGACCGGGAGACGTTTGCGACTGGATAGCCTCGCAGAGTGGACCACTTTACATAATGGGTATTTCCGGCGGCCGAGTCGAGAGGGGTCGGTAGTGGCCATAGCTCGTTCATTCCTCCGAACGTCCCGGGACAATGCCCGTTTTCCGAGGCTCGAACACCAGATTCAGGCTGTGCCTTGGAGATCTCATATACCGACACCTGTGCATTCAGCAGCTTGATCCGCCGCTGCTGTCAGTCCCGGAATGCTCGGGTTCGTTAGCGCCTGCGGCTGAGCGGGGCCCAAGTCCCGGTCAAGTTTGCCAACCGGGTCCCCTGCTAGATACCCAGCTCAGCCAGCGCATTATGTAAAGTCAACGCAGGGCAGGGTTTGTGCCGATCCTAGAGGTGTGACGGTTGACCGACCTATCGGTGGATCGGTCTCACGAGGTTTGGCCTGGCCCGAATATGGGCACTATCTGTCTGGTCAGGGCCCATCTGACGAACATTTGCTTCGTCTGTGGGAGTTCTTGGCAAATCACCGGATTTAACTGGGGGTGTGCGTCTTTCAATTGTGTTACGTTTGCGTGACGGAACGGAATGACGGGCATTCCGGGGCGCTGAGCGAGAGGATTGGTTCTGGCGATGTTGAGTTTGCGCTCGTTCGACTCCGCCGAGCCTCGATTTGTCCGGACTCCGGGTCGGTTCCAGAACAGCTGGATTTCCCAGGCCCGTCGTACCGCAGGGCCCAGGGGCAATCAGAGTCCCTCCGGTGAGGGCTGAGGTGCCGCTCGTGAAACGGATCGGCTCACTCGCATCAAGAGCTTCGGCATCAGTTCTCGGTCGACGTGTTCGTACCGTTCCTGCCGCGGTCCTACGGGGATCAGAGACCATTCACCTGGGTGGAGGGGAGTCGATCCCCTGCCCCGGTATCGATCAACTCCCGCTGGCCCGCCAGGCGAAGCTGCGAGGTCTGGGCCTCCCCTCCCTCGCTCTTCCACCCGCAAAGGTCTACGTGCTCAAGGACGTGAGGATCTGCCCGGGGTCCAGGGTCGTGTCCACCAAGGACGGGCGGGTGGTTGCCGAATCACTCACCACGGACATGATCGATTCGTTGGACCTGGTCAACAGTGAATTGCGCTCCGAACCCCTCCGGCTCGAGGGCACGATTGCCTTGTACAGGTCACCGTGGAGGCCGCAGTTCCACACTCTCGTCGACCATCTCCCTCGGGCGGCACTGCTGTCACAACCTGCCATGCGCCGCCTGGGTCAGATAACGGTGGTCCACGACGGAGCCCTGAGCGACGTAGAAGAACGCTGGCTTCCCCGCCTCGCCGGACAGAACGTCCGCCTCCTACGGGTCGAGCCGGGCACCGCCCTGGTGGCCGACCGGATCCTGCTCCCAGGATTTGTGACCCGTCCCTTCGCCGGAGCGCTCCCGAGTTGGTACAGGCGCTGGGTCGACCACGAGGTTGCTTCGATCCGCGCCGAGACGGAAGTTGCTGCAGGCGCACCCCGTCGGTATTTCATCGAGCGTCTGGGAGGCACCCGTCGGGTGCGAAATGTCGACGCGCTCCAGGAAGTCCTGGACCGTCACGGGGTTACGACGATTCGACCCTCTGGAATGAAGGTCGCTGAGCGGATGGCAACCTTCCGGGACGCCGAAATGGTCATCGGAGTCACAGGAAGCGGTCTGGCAAACCTGGTGTTCAGCCGCTCGACCCGTATCGTCGAGTTGCTGCCCGGCACCCAACTGCTGCCGAACTTCTATTATCTCGCGGCTTCGAAGGGACTTCCCTACCACTACGTCCCCGTCGTCGGTGACGACCTCCCCATGGACGCGGTGGAGCGACTGGGGATGGACGTACACGTGGACGTCGCTGCGCTCGACGAAGTCCTGACGAAAGTTTGCTGAATCCCAGCGGCTGAGAGCGGTGGAGTTCCGCCGTCGGTGTTGGGTCTCAGACCGGTTCTGCAGCGATGAGCTTGCCGAGCGCGAGCAACTGGCGTGTTGCGCCACCGAGCTGGAGCTCGACCTCCTTGGCCGCCAGGAAGTGGCGGTGCAGGGGGTAGTCGCGGTCGACTCCGACCCCGCCGTGCACGTGCTGGGCGGTGTGGACCACTCGCTGTCCTGCAAACGCCGCCCAGTATTTGGCGCTCGCAACCTCGGCTGTTGCCTTCATGCCGGTCGAAAGGCGCCAGAGAGCCTGCTGGGCGGTGAGGCGGATCGCCTCGGTGTCCACATAGCTGTCAGCCAGTCGATGGGCGACCGCCTGGAAGGATGCGATGGGTACGTCGAACTGCTTGCGGTCCTTGGCGTACTCGGCGGTGAGTCGTAGAGCCTCGGCGCAGTTGCCGACCGCGACCGAACACTGGGTGGCAAGCCCCCGCTCATAGGCCCAGCGCAGCGATTCGCGACCCTCGGCGATGAGCACTGCCGGAGCCTCGGCGAACAGCACGGCGGCCTGGGGGTCGCCCAGAGTCGTGACGAGCGGTTCGACCGCAACCCCCTCTGCGTCGGTGCGGACCAGAAAGAGCCCCACCGATCCGTCACGCACCGCACACGGTACGAGGATCCCGTCTGCAATCTGGCCGGCCGGGACACAGGTCTTCGAACCCGAAACGACCCAGCTGTCGTCTTCCCGGGTTGCGACCGTGACTGGGCCGAGCGGTTCGCCCCCGGCTTCGTGCCAGGCCGCGCTCAGCACATACTCACCTGTCACCACCTTTGACAGGACTTCCTGTGCCACTGCGGTTGGAGCGAACTCTGCGATGGCGGGAACTGCCAGCCCGAACGTCTCCCAGATCGGCACCGCCGCAGCGGTGCGTCCCACGTGATCCAGAACGATACCCAGGGCAACCAGGTCGAGCCCCGCTCCACCGTGTTCCTCCGGGATGAACGCGCCCAGCACACCCGTCTCGGCCAGGGCCGCCCACAACTCGCGATCGAACCGTGGTTCCCCGGAACGCTCCAGGGCGCGCAGCTTCTCGTGTGTCGAGTGGTCCCCCAGGACCTGCCCGGCCAACTCGCCTATAGCGCTCTGTTCTTCATCAAGGCTGAAATCCATCGTTCTCGTCTCCCCGGGAATCGGATGCTCCGTCCGGTCCCCTGTCAGTTCTCCGTTGCCGAGCGCGCAGGCCGCCGATGGCGCTGCGCTCTCATGTCCGATCAGCCCCGCAGGGCTCTCGGT
>JBATWQ010000199.1:0-6786 GCA_049672765.1 Microthrixaceae bacterium
GACCCGCTCAACCCCGTTCTCGGTGACGAACAGCGTCAGCAGGCTGATCACCTTGGCCGTCGTCGCAGTCTCGGAATCGACCAGCACGTTCGTCACCACGTGTCGTCTCTGATCGGTCTGAATTTCGTGGTGGTCGGTGAAGTGCTTCATCACCTCGTCCCGACCGACATACGGACCCATGGTCTCGCTGTCCCCGATCTACAGGGTCATCGTCGCATCTGCGCTGAAGCACCGACGCATCAGATCGCGGTCGCGCTCGTCATAGCCGAGCGCCCAGGTACTGAGTGTGTTGGAAATCGCCTGACGGTCAGCCATGTCAGTAGTGGACGTCCAGGTGCAGATTCCGCTCGCTGATACGCCACTCACCACCCTGGAGGACCACGCTGTCGCGATAGACGCCGGTGGCCTGCAGGCGCACCTGGTTGTCCTGGGTCACCAAGAGACTCAGGTAACTCGCGGTGCTCGCCGTGGTATCGGTTTCTTCGAGTATCACCAGATTTGTTGTGACGTGGCGCCGCTGGTCCTTCTGTTCACCGTGATGATCCGTGAAAAGTCCCATCACCTCGTCGATCCCGTTATAGGGACCCATGACCTCGATGTCGTCACCCAGTCCGATGTACATCGTCATCTTTGCGTCGTCGGTGAACGCCGCGCGCATGCGCTCAGGCTCTCTCTCGTCGTAGCCGTAGGCCCAAGATGCGAGCATGTTGTCGATAGCTTGTCTGTCTGCCATTTCTGGAGTCTCCTTTTGTTCAGTGTCGAAATTTCGAAGTGCTGCTCTGGCTAGTTGTCACTGGTGGCCAGGGTCGGCCGTGAGCCGACAAGGTGCACGAGGTCGCCGATGGCGATGTCGCCGCTGGTTTCAGCCGTAATGACACCGTTCTGGACCACATAGATCCGGTCGCAGTATTCGCAGAGCTCATCGAGCTCTGAACTGACCATCAATGCGGCACGTCCCTGCCCGGTAACAGACCTGACCAGATCCATTAGTTCCCGTTTGGCGACGACGTCGATTCCTGCGGTCGGCTCGTCCAACAGCAGAACCCGTGTCTCTTTCAGTATCCACCTGGCAAGAATCACCTTCTGCTGGTTACCGCCGGACAACGTATTGAGAGCAACGTCGGGGGAATCGCACTTGATGCGGAACTTCTCGATGGCCTCCATCGCTATGGCACGTTCGGCCTTACGCCTGAGCCAGCCGCCTCGGGATGGGATATCCGGTAACACGAGATTCTCCGAGATGGAGAGCCCCAGAAGGCCGCCCTGGTTCCGACGGTCCTCCGGAATAAGGCCGATGCCGTATCGGATTGCATCGGAAGGGTTGCGTAGCGAAGCAGTTTCGCCGAACACTTCTACTTCACCGTCGGACAGCCGATCGGCACCGGCGATCGCCCGGAGGATCTCGGTACGGCCCGAGCCCAGCAGACCCGCCAGACCCACGATCTCGCCCTCGTGCACCTGCAGATCGGCACCCCGCAGTACGGGACTCACGAGATTGGTGCACCTGAGAGCTACCGGGGAGGTCGATACAGCCTTGACTGGGGGAACACCCACGTCGCCGCCGAACACCGCCCTTGAACTCTCGCCACTCGAGATGCCTACCTCGACCGCATGTCTGACCGCTTCGGGCGAGGCGTCGGTGGTCATGACCACGCGCCCGTTCCTGAGCACCACGGCCAAGTCACATACGCGCGAGATCTCCTCCATCCGGTGCGAGATGTAGACAAGGCTCAGACCCTGGGCCCGCAGTTGATTGAACACGTCCACAATCCGGTCGGCTTCGAAGTCGGCCAGTGTGGCGGTCGGCTCATCAAGGATGAGCGTCGATGGTTCGACGACCAGGGACCTGCAGATCATCACGAGTCGTTTGGCAGCCGGACTCAGTCTTCCTGCGAGGGCCTCAGGAGCCACGTCGAGTCCGACGCGCTCACAGGTCTCGATGACGGCACGACGACTTGGAGCAGTTGAGACCAACGGTCCCTTGTGAAGCCATCCGCCGGCGAGAATGTTCTCGGCAACGGTCAGGTCATCTGCAATCGCCAACTCCTGTTGGACGAAGCCGACCCCGTGCTTACGGGCTTCCCTGGGGGTAGAAACTCGCCGAATTTCGCCGTCAATGATCACATCACCGACATCAGGCTGGACGGCTCCCGTGAGGATACGCACCAACGTGGACTTCCCGGCGCCATTTGCACCGATCAGAGCAACCGATTCGCCACGCCGTATGTCCACCGAGACGTTGTCCAGCGCCTGGGTGTTCGCGTATCTCTTGGAAACGCCACGCACACCGAGTGCGGTCGATCCATCTACCGGAGAGTCGGATGTCAGGACCTCGTTCACACGCTGAGCGACACCGGCTCCAGACATCAGATCACACCCCGAGCTGCGGCCTTCGAAAGTGCTACGGCGACTATCAGCAGCGTGCCCTGGACGATCTGGGCGATCCACGACTGGACCCCGACCATGATCAGTCCGCTCTGCACCACGGCCAGGAATGCCGCTCCGACCAGGGTCCCGGCGACATCGAAGACGTTTGACCGGAAGGCCGTCGTACCCAGGAAGCAGGCTGCATAGGTCGGCAGCAGAAGCGCGATGGCCGAGTTCGGATAGTACGAGGCTGACTGGGCCATGAGGATCGTCGCGGCAACTGCCGCTGCTACGGCCGTGACGACGAATCCGCAGGCGCGCAGCCAGTCCACCCGGACGCCTGCCAGCCGTGCAGCCTCTGCGTTTCCACCGGCGGCACGCATCTGGCGACCCGCGACGGTTCGTTCCATTCCGACCCAAACCATGGCTGCGAACACGGCGGCGATAAGCACCGAGTTCGGTATGCCCAACGTGCGACCCACCGCAAGCTTCGTGAACTCCGGGGGGATTCCTGAATAGAGCGTGGTGCCCCGCATAACTCCGAACTCAAGGCCGGCGAAGACCGTTCCGGCACCGAGGGTGATGATGAAGGCGTTGACCTGGGACTTGACGACTATCAGCCCCATAAGGAGACCCATGGCGGCCGCGGCGACAATGAGGATTCCGATTGCGCCGAGCCAGGGGAGCCCTTGTGAGCTGATCATCCAAATCAGAACCGCGCCGCTCAACTGGGCTCCGTTACCGATGGACAGGTCGAATTCGCCGATGCCCAGTGGGACGGTGAGGCCCACGGCCAAGATCATTAGGGGGGCGGCGATACTCGCGGTGGACCGTGCGTTGGCGATCGTGAAGAACGAGTCGGGTTCGAGAAGACCGAAAATCGCTATGACGATCGCCAACATCAGTAGCAGGCCGTATCTGGTTATAAATTTGAGCGAGGCCTGGCCACTACTTTGACTGTCGGTGCCGTGGGGTACAGCGGCTCCACTTGTTTGAACCTGCCCCGACGTTGCCGTCATCAGTTCAGTTTTCTCGATCATCAATGCTCCTGGTGACGAATGGATTTGGCCCGCAGTTCGACTCGTACCACTTGCCGAGCCGAACTGCGGACCGAGAGTGCTTTCAGCGGGGAACCAGCTCGACGTGCAGTTCCTTCAAACCGCGGAGGAAGTAGCTGGGCTGGTATTCCAGAGGTCCTGCGTCCGGATCGAGTCGCATGGACTCGACGCGCTCGGTCAGACCCTTGAATCCCCAATACAGCTCCCTACGAGCGAGAGCTGCGCCCAGGCAGAAGTGCTGCCCGTACCCATATGCAAGGTGGCCCTTCGCTGCATCCCTTTCGAGGTCGATGTCGGCAGGGCATTCGAAGGCACGGGGGTCGCGGTTTCCGGCGGCGAAGCGCAGGTTGAGTACCGATCCCCGGGGGATGCTCACGCCATTCAGTTCGGTGTCGCGTCCCGCCTGTCGCAGAAGACCCTGGACCGGCCCCTCTGTGCGCACAACCTCTTCGATGAATGTCGGCAGATACGCCTCGGGGTCCGACTTGAGCCGCTCCCACAGTTCGGGCTCCTGGATCAGCCTCAGGAGGCCGGCCGAGAGTGCGTTCGTTGTGGTCTCGGACCCTCCCACGAAGATGTCGGCCATCATTTCGCCGTGCAGCTCCTCGTCGGTCAGGGTGCGGCCCCATTCGGGGATCTCCTTGTTGACCAGGTCGTTGAGGACGGTGTCCTCGGGCTGCTTGCGAAGACGCTCGAAGACTGCCTGGAAGTAGTGCTGGGCCTCAATCTCCTGCTCCGCCGACCAGCGGCGCTCTTCCATGGTCTGCATCAGGCCCAAGCGCTGAACCCATGCGTCGGTCCAGGCCTTGATCTTCGGCATGTCCTCGGGCTTGACGCCCATCTGCTTACCGATGGTGTACAGCGGTAGCGGTACGGCGAAGGCAGAGACCCATTCGCACTTGCCGTCGGCCAGGATCTTGTCGAACAGATCTCTCGACAGCTGCTCGACGAAGGGGTCGAGCTGCTTGATGCGGCTGGGGCGGAACGCCTGAGACATCATCCGCCGCAGTTCGGTGTGCTTGTCGCCGTCGAGAGCGTCCAGGTTGCGGCCGGGGACCCAGCCCTTGTCGACATAGAGCTGGCGAATCTCGGCTTCTGCCGCAGCCTCTTCTTCCATCCGCTTGATCTCAGCGGGGTCGGTCGGCTTCATGGCCTTCTCGGTCATCCCGGCTGCAGAGCCGACCTCGTTGGTGAAGAGTTCCGGGTCGGCGAGGACCGTCTTGATGTCTTCAAAGCGGGTCAGGACGAACATTCCGGTTCTGGGATCCACCCAGACCGGCGCTTCCTCGCGCAGTTGGTCGTATGCCGGATAGGGACAGTGGTTCGTCTCGGGATCGAAAAAGTTCACGTTTGGAGCTGTGGCAGTTGTATCAGTCAATGTGACTCCTGTTCTTGGGTGGGCTTTGTGCTGCGCTTTGGATGAAGGTGCGGTTCGAGATCTGGATCGGCGGGGACCGGGACTTACTCCATACCGAGGGCGTCGACGCTGTCACGCCATGCGAGTACTCCCCCGTCGATGAGCCATGTGACTCCATTGACGAAGCTGGAGCGAGGTCCAGCCAGGAAACAGACCAATTCGGCGACGTCGATCGGCTCACCAATTCGACGGACGAGATGTGCCGCCAGATGGGCTGCGTCGGGCGCCTCGGCCGACTCAGGATCGGTACCGGCCAGCACCGATCCGACGGTTCTGACCATCTGGGTGTCTACCGTGGCGGGACAGTAACAATTCGACCGGATTCCATAGGGTGCGAGTGCGACTGCAAGGTTCTTGGTGAACATTGCGATGCCGCCCTTGGACGTGCCGTACGCCAGGCCAAACGGGTAGCCGGCGAACGATGCGGTCGACCCGGCGTTGATAATCGAGGGGCCGACCTCACTCTTCTTGAGGTAGGGCAGGGCCTTTTTGGCACACAGGAACGCCCCGCGAAGATTCACTGCGAGGACCCGGTCGAAGGTCTCGATGCTCATGTCCTCGAAGCTGGTCTCGGGAGAGACCATCGCCTCGTGTATGCCTGCGTTGTTGTGAAGTATGTCGACGCTGCCGAACTCTTGGGCCGCGCCGGCCATGAGGCCTTCGACGCTCTTCTCGTCGGTAATGTCGCAATGGATGTAGGTCGCTGAGCCTCCATCCTTCCGGATGGCTGCTGCAGTTTCCTCGCCCTCACTGTCCAGGACGTCGGACAGGACTACCGATGCGCCTCGCCTCGACGCAAGCAGGCCGGTCGCAGCTCCGAGACCGCGCGCACCGCCTGTGATCACGAACGTCCGACCGGCGAGGTCCTGTGACTCATCGACTTCAATCATCAATCGTTCAACCTTCTCTTGTTGTCTGGTGGGCCGAAGTTCGCTCCTGCGGAGCTGGGCGGACCGGGCAAATATCGGAGAGCTGCCAATGGGGGGAGGGTCGCGACGACCCGCTTCCCTCCCCCAAGGTCCGACTACTCGTTGAGGCTTGCGCCTAGGTCCTTCCAACGCTTCACGAAGATCGGCTCGAACGGCTCCCACGGATAGGTGTCCCCGTCGGGAACATCTGAGGGAGTCATGAGCGCCGTCGGAAGCGGGTGGAACGACATGTCGGTGACCCAGTCATCCTTCTCGCCGATCCACTTGTTGACGAGGGCGTCGAATGCATACCAGGAGACGTATGCGATTGGAGAGTCAGCAACGGCCAGGTGCGCATCGCCGCTCTTCCAATTCCGGAGAGCCTCGAGTGCTTCCGGCGGCGGGTAGTAGCCGTAGACGGCTGCGGGCTGCAGGTTCTGGCTCTCGATGGTCTTGATCGAAGTGACAAACTCGAAGTCCTGGAGGGCCCAGATCAGATTGATGTCCGGGTTTGCCCGCAGCGAGTTGGCGACTGCGGTCTGTGTGTCCTGCACGGCGTTCGCCAGGTCCGTCTCGTGATCGACTGCGACCTTGATGTCGGTGTCAGCCGTTTCCTTCTGCAGAACCTCTCGTCTGATCTCAAGTGCCGGAAGTCCGGTGGCGTTCAGTGACAGCGCACTGCCCTTGCCATCGAGATCCTTGATCATTTGCGTGGCGAGCAGCTTTGACATCTCTTCATCGCTCGGCGCATAGGTGGCCGCAAAGTAACCCTGTGGGTCATCGAGGGGGGCGCCGATGGCGATGATCGGAATTCCCTTTTCCTTGGCAGCACGGAAGCCTTCCTGTGCCTGAGCGGGTGAGATGGCGATGTCCAGAATTGCGTCAACACCCTGGTTGACGAGCCCGGAAACGTCTGCGGCCATCTTGGCGGGATCGCCGTTCGCGTTGGTCACGACGGTCTTCCAACCGAGCAGTTTCGCCGCGCGCTCTGCAGTGTCGATCTGCAGGCCTACCGCAGGTGACTGCAGCGTAATGG
>JBATWQ010000200.1:0-4566 GCA_049672765.1 Microthrixaceae bacterium
CCCCACATGAGCTGCGAATCGACCTCGTCGACGGACCAACGCGTCGAGATGGAGCCGTCGACCAGGATGACCCGGGTAGCGACAATCGCAGCCAGAGCATCTCGACTGATCGGGTAGCCGCGTTCAACCGCCCAACGCGTGACGTCACGCCGGTGCCGTAGTCGCACCGGAGCGACCTTGACCGAGTGGGGGCGGACAGGAGCTGTATCGAACATGCGTTTCTTCATGTCCCCATAATGCCGACGGCCTGTGACACCGAAGATGTCCCCCTGGCCTTAAGCGTGAGGAGCGGGAGAAGTGCGGCAGGACACGGGCCGAGAACCGTGGGACGCGAGAAGGGGATGCGATTTCTCGCATCCCCTTCTCGATGATTGGTACAGCCGTCAGACGGCGGTGTCGGTCAGCCCGCCAGGGAGATTCCCCTGGGCTCGCTCGCAAGCGGTCCGCCCGGAGGCAGGAGGGTTTCTCCGCCGACCTCGGTGCCGGGGCCGGCGACGGTCACGTCGATGATGCCCTGCGCGCACAGGTCCTGTGGAGGAGTAGGTGCTTCACCGGCTGTTTCGGTCGAGACGATGATCTTCTCGGGGAACAGCGATGTGAGCCAGGCGATGATGGCCGGAACAGCGTCCATGATCGGGTTGATGATTCGGATCTTGACCCAACCGTCCCACTCGTCCTGGCTGACTGCAGGACCGCCGGTGATCGACTGGATGATCCTGTCACCGATGTACTTGTCGGCCTTGGCGATCTTCTGGTCCGCCGAGTCCGCAGGGACGATGCCAGCGGCAGTCTCGAAGTTGAAGGCACCCGGATCGGCCGGCCCATCTTCGCCGGCGCCGCCAGCGATGTTGGCGACTGCTTCACCGATACGGTCGAGGACTTCCTGCGGTGGAACGGAGTACCACTGACCCAGACCGATCTCGGGAACATCCTGCTCAGCGAGGTCTCCCTTGAAAGCGATTCCGAAGCCCGTAACCAGGTTCGGGTTTGCGGGGTTCTCCTTGAGGTCGGTGACCTCGACGTTCCCTGCACCGATACCCGGGAGCGCCTCGAGCGCTGCCTGGACCCCCGCTGCGGAGATGGGCTTGTAATGGGTCTGGAGGGCATAGGCATTGATCAGGCCAGGCCCATCGGCTGGTGCCCAGTTGGCAGGGGTCGGCGAGCCGTCGGCGAGAGGCATGGTGACGAGGCCCGGGAGCAGGTTGTGCTCTGCGGTCCAGATCAGGGCTGTTTCCTGATCGCCGTACTTGAGGGTGAAGGCGACCGGCCTGGGAGCCAGAATGCCGTCAGTCGACCAGTTGGCTCCGAGTTGGATCTTCTGCACTTCGCTGACTCCGGGAATCCCGGAATCCGCCTTGGGTTCACCGCAGATCTCGACTGTCGTGGAGTACGTCCCGGGCGCCGAAGGAGCGGTGAAGCTGAAGACACCGTTGCTGATGCTGGCAGAGCCTCCAGCAGGATTCTCGACAATCTTGAGGCTGTCGGAAATCAGTGGTGTCTTGCCGGGGGAGATGACTCCGTTGAGCAGATCGATCGAGACGGTCTCGCCGGCCTTGGCCTGGAGCTTGACGATGTCAGGGGTGAAGGTCGGAGCATCGGGGTCCTTGACAGCGGTCTTGGCGATCAGGTTGCTGCCAACAGCCGCGCACTTCATGTTGATCACGAAGTTCTGGCCCTTGAGGGACAGGGAGGCGGTCAGGGTGACTGCTCCGACGCGGTAGGTGATGATGCCACCGGCAGTGGTCTTGATCGGTCCGCCGATGTTGCCAAGGTTGAGCACCGATGGCTGGCCCTTGACCGGGGCGACCTTTGCGTTGGGGCCAGTGGCGGAGAATGAATCCACGCTCGATGGACCCTTGACCAGCATCTGGGTCTTGATGTTGGTGATGTTGAGCGCAAGGTTCAGCTCGGCGGCTTTGTCGATCAGGTTCTGGTCGAGTGTGCCCTTCCAGTTGAAGGCCGCATTGATGTCTTCATCGATGCCGGCGTTGGCTGGAATGTCGCCCGTGGAATTGGCCAGGAGCTTGACAGCAATTGTGTCGGAGCCGATCAGGGCCTTGGCCAGAGCGAGCGTCGAGAGCGAATCCTTGTCGGCCCCACTACAGATCGCCGGCACCTCGCTCGAAACCGGCGCTGCAGAACTGACGCCGGTCGTGATGCCCACCAGAAGCGCTGCCAGGACGGCCGTGGCCGTCAGTACCGCTCCCCCTGTTTTGCGCCGATGGTGACGCCGTGCGGGTCGATCTTTCATCGGATTTCTCCCTTGTTGTGTGTCTCGCCAGGGACACCCTGGGGGGTCCCAATTCACAGATGGCCTGTCGATTTAAAGCAGGCATGGGTTCAGTGCCGTTGAACCGAACCATTCCGCCCCTGCATGAAGCGGAACTGTCCGCTAGATGCAATTACCACTTGGTAGTTCCCGTCCGACAGGACTGCAAGCAGAACTCAGAATTTGGGAACTATTGCTGCTCAACTCTCACGCTGAGTGATTCTCTATGCACTCAAAGTATGAGAATAGGAATTGTGTAACGATTGATCGATGGGCAGAAGTTCCTGATCCAGCCCAAAGCATTGCCCCGTCCTAATGGCTTGTTACCCTCGCGCTCATGCTGGGGAGCAGAACGTTTAAATGACCAGGATCGGTCCATTGTCATCCGAGAGTGAGCCGGACGAAGCTGGCGTCGACACGACGTCGGTCAACGGTGTGCGGGCCGGGCACGGGTCCACCGGACCCCGTGCAGACAACGGGCATGCAGACCAGGACCAGTTCGGACCGGATCAGATTTCCGACGATTCCGATGAGGTGGAAATCGATCTGCGGACCAATCCATTCGCTTCCCCCAAGGTCGACGAGGCCCCTTTTAATACCCCCGCGGATCGCCTCGGTGGCGATGCGCCCCAACCGTCTGGCGTGTCGCCGGTGGTACCACCCCCGTTTGCGGGACAGGCGATTGAAACGACGGCGGTTGAGCCTGCCGCGCTTGAAACGACCGCGGTCGAGCATACAAAGTTCGAGCCGGCCGTCGCCGAAGCGCCGGCCGCCGCCGAACCGCCTGCACCCGATGAACCATCCGCCGGACCCGCGCCTGCCACAGGTTTGGTGACTCCTCCCGTAGAGCGGGCCACCCCGGCGCGACATCAGGTGCAGCCGGTCGAGCCCGGTGCGGTTACACGTTCGGTCATACGGCTGTTCATGCCCGTTCTGGTTGTGCTGGTTGCAGGCTCCCTGGCGGCAGCGGCAGTTTTGGCCTACGCCAAATCGCGTGACGCCGCAGCCGACGAAATCGTGACGTCGTTGACCCACGAACGAAGTGTCGCCGCAGACCGTGATGCCGTCTGGTCGGGGCTTTTGGGTCTGGTCGCCTCAGGTGTGGGACAGGAGGTGACGACACCGGCGGATGTCTCGAGATTGATAGGACGGTCAACCGGGAATGTTCCCGGACCGCTCCCCAGGTCGGTCGAAGACTCCCGACCCTTGAGCACGGCCGACCGGAGCCACGAGGCGTTCGTCGATGCTGCCGCCCAGGCCGTGAAGGGCGACGAGGGGAGTCCACTGTCGATCGCCAACGAGTTGTCGACGCTCTCCGCGGCGCGGTCGGTGGCCGAGGCAGACCTGGACGACTACACGTCGGAGCTACGGTCGTCACGCGATGGTCTGAAGTCCTCGTCGAACACCTGGAACCTGGCGGGCCTGTCGATATTCCTCGTAAGCCTGATCGGTGCCGGCGTGCTGATGGCAAGGGCCAGGCAACGTGCATCTGATCGATTTGAGGCGCCCGCGGGCGCCGTGGCTTCGGCGGTGAGACGCGTTGCCGACGGCGATACCGAGGCTCGAACAGGTATCTCCTCCCTCGCCGGGCTTGGATCTGTGGCCGCCTCGATCGACGAGAGTTTGGACACCATCTCGCTCGAGCTCGACGGCTGGCGCAGTAGGGCGGAGTGGGGTGAGCGCAGTACCATGATCTTCGAAGCGCTCGACGAGGCACATGACGAGCTCGACGCCTACAGGGTCATAGAGCAGGCGCTCGGCATGGTCGATGACGATCATCATCCGGTTGAGCTGTTGATTTCCGATCGTGGCTCGAACCGCATCCGTTCCGTCGCCAATGATCCGACGGTGGCGACACCCGGGAGTGTGGTTGTGGACGCAAATGTTGCGTGCATCGCGATGCGTCGGGGTCAGGTGAGCGTCTTCAGAAGCTCGAGTTCGATCAACGCATGTCCGATGATCCGCGATCGTCCTGACGGTCCGTGCTCGGCCGTGTGTGTTCCGATCTCGGTCGGTGGTCGACCGATCGGCGTCTTCCACATGATCGGCCCCGAGTTCAGGCCCCCCGGCGAAGAAGTTGTGGCGCGACTCGTCACTCTGTCGGTCCAACTCGGAAACCGGCTCGGCGCACTCCGGGCCCTTGAAAGCTCTCGTAAGGAAGCTTCAACGGACGGGCTGACGGGACTTCCGAATCGGCGGATGCTCCAGAGCGAGGTCCTGTCCCTGATCGAGAGCGACACGCCTTTCGTCATGGTCCTTGCCGACCTCGACAAGTTCAAGAGGCTCAACGACAACTA
>JBATWQ010000201.1:0-7873 GCA_049672765.1 Microthrixaceae bacterium
GCCCTTGACTTCCTCATTGGCCATTTGGGTCTTGGCGAGGATGTTGATCGAGTCACCGACCTGGATCAGCGAAGCCACGCCGGTTGTGTCGTCGGTCGAGATGGTGACAGCGACGTTGCCCTTGTCCAGCATGCTGGCGTTGGACCCGGTACGGGCATCGGGCGAGACGAACATCGTCGAGGTGATGATCTCACCGCCGCCCAGGTCGACTGCCGAGACCTGCCCGCTGATCTCGGCGCTCCTCGACACGACGTTGGTCGGAAGGTCGGCTCGTCGCCGCTTGGCGGTGCTGATCATCTTTGCGGCGACGGCTTCGTCGGCCGAGGAACCTGCGGACATGGGGCCGGCGGCGACCAGCACCTCAACCAGTTGATTCTTCTCGGCGTTGTCGTTCTCCACCCCTCTCACGTAGTTCAAGGTCAGAAAGGCCGCGAGACCTCCGATGACTATTGCTCCGATGAGGATGAGTGTTCTGCGTGAACTCACTGTTGTCTCTCCGTGCGGCTTGGGAGGGCCATCGAGAACTCCCCGACGCCGAAACCCTGACGGTCGCCCGAGAGTGTTGCTGCGGCTTGGAATTCGCTGTCATCTCTCGTTCGGCCGAAATTCGGCCTTACTTAAAGAATCTGGCGAGATCCTTGGTGCAAAACAAAGACGGACCCCGCTGAGCGGAATCCGTCTTTGTGAGTTAGCTGGAAATTTCCTGGAAATGAGCCGTTCGGCCCGTCCCGACCGGGCCCCGAAAATTGCTCGGAACCACCGGAGGACCTAAATGCCCGACGCGATGCTGTTCAGCCCTTGAGGCTCAGGCCTCGCCGGTCTCTTCTTCTCCGGCTTCAGCGGCTGGGGCTTCCTCAGCTGCGTCCGCCGGAGCAGCAGCCTGCTCTTCGGAACCTTCTTCGATGGGATTGCCGCTCGGGTCCAGACCCTGCTCGGCGTAGTACTCGGCCCAGGCTTCCTGGCCTTCGGAGGTCGTGTCCGGGTCAAACTGCGTTCCGGTGTAGTTACCTTCGGAGTCGTAGTTCTGCTCACCGAAGTGCTGCTGGTACTCGGCGGCAACAACACCGCCTTCGGCGGCCTGCTTTATCGACAGAGAGATGCGTCGACGTTCGAGATCCAGATCAATGATCTTGACCCAGAGTTCCTCGGCCGGGGTGACAACCTGCTCGGGAAGGTCGACGTGGTGAGCCGACATCTCGGAGATGTGCACCAGGCCTTCGATGCCGTCGCCAACCTGGATGAAGGCGCCGAACGGGACCAACTTGGTGACACGGCCGTAGACGAGTTCCCCGACCTGGTGGTTCGATGCGAACTCCTGCCAGGGATCCTGCTGAGTTGCCTTGAGCGATAGCGAGATGCGCTCACGGTCCAGATCGACCTCGAGAACCTCGACCTCGACCTCGTCACCGACGGTAACGACGGATCCAGGATGATCGACGTGCTTCCAGGACAGCTCGGAAACGTGTATGAGTCCGTCCATCCCACCGAGGTCCACGAAGGCGCCGAAGTTGACGACGCTCGACACGACACCGCTGCGACGCTCGCCGGGCTTGAGGTTGGCGAGGAAGTCTTCGCGCTGTTCCTTCTGGGTCTCTTCGAGCCAGGCACGGCGGGACAGAACGACGTTGTTGCGGTTCTTGTCCAGTTCGATGATCTTAGCTTCGAGCGTTTTGCCGACGTAGGGCTGCAGATCGCGAACCCGGCGCAGTTCGACCAGGGAAGCGGGAAGGAAGCCGCGGAGACCGATGTCGATGATGAGGCCGCCCTTGACGACTTCGATGACGGGACCGGAAACGACGCCCTCGTCCTCCTTGATCTTCTCGATCGTTCCCCAGGCACGCTCGTACTGCGCACGCTTCTTGGAGAGGATCAGGCGACCTTCCTTGTCCTCCTTCTGGAGAACCAGGGCCTCGACCACGTCGCCGACGGTGACGACCTTGCTCGGATCGACCTCGTTGCGGATCGAGAGCTCACGGTTGGGGATTACACCCTCGGACTTGTAACCGATGTCGAGGAGAACCTCTTCACGGTCAACCTTGACCACCGTTCCAGTGACGATCTGACCGTCATCGACGGCGACCATGCTGGCAGCGTAGGCATCTTCGAGAGACTGGCCTTCGAGATCATTGAATGTGATCTGACGTGGAACGTATTCGGTTTCGCCCATATCTGCGACCGCATCATCTTGCGGCTGGGCCTCATCGGCGGTGGTCGTGGTGGTGTCGGACACTTGGCAACTCTTTAATCAGTAGAGGAATGGGACATTGCTGTTACTGCTCTGCTCTGGCTGCTTCTGAGACTCCAAGCGCGCCAAACCTTCCTGGAGAATCTCACAAAGCTAGTCTGCCCGGTTCCCTACCCGAAACTGAGTGGTCGAGACGCGGTCGATCGGGAAGTCTCATTCACCCCGACCGGCGATGAGAAGGTACTCATATGTGTCGATATTGGGCTCTGCCCGCTGGTAGCCGCCGGGAATGACCGAGTAGATGTTTTCGACGACAAAATTGCAGCGCTCGGCGAGCATTCGGAGCTCCCTCGGCGTGTAGCAGGTCGTCCAGAGCTCGGATCCGACCTTGACCCCGGCGCTGTCGATCAGTTCTGTCGTCTCGTGATTGACCGCACTCGCTGCTGCGAACTGGTCCTGCTCCTCCAGGTAGCGGACCTGGAAGTACGAGGAGAACGCCGAAACTGCGATGCGCCCCCCACTGCGGAGCGCCCCTCGCATTCCGCCCAGAACTGCGCTGTCGGCAACAAGGTTCTGGGGGTCACCTGGGACTGGATTGCCACCGAGACCAAACGCTCCCTGGCATAGCGAAATTGCCGCGTCGGCGACCCCGTCGAAATCGAGTTGGCGGGCGTCGCCCCGGACGAACTCGACGTTGTCCCCGACGCCGGCTTCAGCGGCCAGGTCCCGGGCGACGCGGATGAACTCCTCACTGATGTCCACCCCGATTACCCGGATTCCTCTACGGGCGAGCTCCAGCGAGTGTCTACCGGGTCCACAACCGACGTCGAGGACGGTCATCCCCTCGACCAAACCAAGCTCGTCGACGAGGAAATCAACCTCTTGCCTGGTCCCTTTGGTGAACGAGTAGCGGAGGTAGGCCGGGCCGAGGTGATCGGCCACATCCTCGAACCAGTGGCGCTCGGGCTGCGCCGCTGCGCTGGCCATGGAGTCGGGTTCGGGTGATGCGCTCAACCCTTCGCCTCCGCCCAGCTCTTGCCCCTGGATAGGTTCACAGCGAGGGGCACCCTCAGGTCGAACGCACCCGACATCGCGTCCAGGACGACCGCCTCGACCTTGTCGTACTCACCCGGTACCACTTCGACGATCACCTCGTCGTGGACCTGGAGAATCACCTCGCTGCGCAGGTCCTTGGCGTCGAGTTCGGAGTCCAGCCTGACGAGCGCGACCTTGAAGATGTCAGCGGCAAGGCCCTGGATGGGTGCGTTCATGGCCTGGCGTTCACCTGCAAGTCGCACATTTCGCTGACCCGATGAGAGCTCGGGTATTCGACGGCGGCGGCCGAACACCGTCTCGGTGTAGCCCCTCGCGCGGGCCTCTTCGACGGTGCGTTCCATGAACGCGCGGACGCTTGGGAACGCTGTGAAGTAGGCGTCGAGGATGACCTGGGCCTCGGATGTCGGAATCGCCAGCCGCTGAGCGAGCCCATACGCCTCCATCCCGTAGGCCAGGCCGTAGGAAACCATCTTGGCCTTGGCGCGTTGAGCACCCATGACATCACCCGGCTCGACGCCGAACACCCGCGCAGCAGTGGTCGTATGGATGTCCTGACCGGTGGTGAAAGCCTCGACGAGTCCCGGGTCCTCGGACAAGTGTGCGATTACCCGCAGTTCGATCTGGTTGTAGTCCGCCACCAGAAACTCGTTGCCAGGATCCGGAACGAACGCCTCACGGAAGCGACGACCGTCTTCAGACCGGACCGGGATGTTGTGCAGGTTCGGCGCGTCGGACGAGAGTCGACCGGTCCTGGCGACGGTCTGGTTGAACGTCGCGTGGATGCGCCCATCGGCTGCGACCTCTGCGAAAAGTCCTTCGCCGTAGGTGGAGCGGAGCTTTTCGACCTCGCGGTAGCGCAGCAGGTGCTCGATTATCGGATGTTCGCCGCGAAGCTTCTCGAGCGTCGCCTGGTTGGTCGAGTAGCCCGTCTTGGTCTTCTTCCCCGGAGTCAGCGCCAGCTTCTCGTACAGGATCCGCCGCATCTGTGGGGTCGAATTGACGTTGAAGTCCTCGCCAGCAGCTTCGATGATCGCGGCGCGCTCGGCGTCGGCCTGGTCGGTCAACTCCGAAATAAGAGCGCCGAGGACTTCGACATCGACGCCAATTCCGCGGTGTTCCATCTTTGCCAGGACCCGCACGAGTGGAACCTCGACCTCGTTGTTCAGGCGGGACAGACCCTGTGCCTCGAGTGCGTCCAAGAGGGCCTTCGCGAGAACGGCCGAACCGAGCGCGTCACGGGCGGTCTTCTGGGCAACGGAGATGGTCGATTCACCGAAGTCCAATTGACCCGCCGGGGTGACCCCCTCGTCTGCGAGTTCCGACGCCAGATAGCGCCGGGTCAGGTCGCGCAGCTCATAGGAACTGTCCGCCGGGTCCAACAGATATGCCGCGAGCTTGGTGTCGAGCAGCAGACCGGTTATGTCCAGATCGAGCGCCAGGAGCGATCGCAGGATGGGCTTGGCGTCGTGGGCAGCGACGTTCTTCGCCCCGCAGAGCAGGGTGGTCAATTGCTCGCCCAGGGCGTCGAACATGTTCGCCGGCACCCACAGCACTTCGCCCAGTTCGGCGTCGACGACAAAGGCAAGACCCTGTAAAGGACTACGTCCCGCTTCGCCGTCCCACGCCGCTGCCATGGCTAGAACCTCTGCCCCTACCAGGGCGGCGAGGGCCGAACCCATATCGTCCTGGGTCTCGGCGTCGAGGACCTCGGCCTCGATCACGGTGACCGACTCGTCCTGGGTTCCTTCGCCGAACACACCGGGGAATGCGCCCGGAAGCCTGGGCAGCAGCGACGGAAACTCGAGCAGCTTGAACAGGTCAGTGACCTCATCCGGGTCGATGGTGCCCTGACGCAGTTCTCGAAGATCCACGCCCAGGTCGACGTCGCGAACGAGGCGCATCATTTCCAGATTGGAGCGCGCCTGTGCCTCGTGCTCCTCGAGGTTCTGGCGGAGCTTGGGAGTCTGTTCGCCGGTTGCTGCGAAGATGCCGTCGAGGCCGCCGTACTTGTTGATCAGCTTCGCGGCGGTCTTCTCCCCCACTCCCGGGACGCCGGGAAGGTTGTCCGACGGGTCTCCACGCAGTGCCGCGTAGTCGACATACTGGGTGGGCTTGACGCCGGTCCGTTCGAAGATGCCCTGTTCGTCGTAGAGGGCATAGTCAGATACACCACGCTTGTTGTAGAGAACCTTGATGGCTGGGTCGTGCACGAGTTGGTAGCTGTCCCGATCGCCGGTGACGATGATGACGTCATCGCCGACGGATTCGGCGTGGGTGGCGAGCGTGGCGATCACGTCGTCTGCCTCGAACCCGGCTTTGGTGACGATGGGCAGCTTGAAGGTGTCGACCACCTGTCGCACCAGACCCATCTGCTCGCGCAGGATGTCGGGGGTCGACTCCCGATTCGCCTTGTAGGTGTCGACCATCTGGTGACGGAACGTGGGCTCGGGAAGGTCGAATGTGACCACGACCTGGTCGGGTTCGTGGTCCCGGAGGAGGTTCAGCAGCATCGAGGTGAACCCGAAGACGGCGTTGGTCACCTGGCCCGAGGCCGTCGTCATGTCGGTGGGCAGAGCGAAGAACGCCCGGTAGGTGAGGGAGTTCCCGTCGATGAGCATCAGTGTCGGCACGGTGCCGACAGTACAAGCTCAGAGTGACACCCTCAGGGCGTGAGCGTCCCCGACAGAATCTCTGCGGATACGTCCTTCATCGAGCGCCGCGACTTCATGGCGGTCTTCTGGATGAACTCGAACGCCGCCTTCTCGCCCAGGCCGTGGTCGTCCATCAGGATGCCCTTGGCGCGATCGATGATCTTGCGTGCCTCTAGTCGGTCTGTGGCGCTCTCGACCTCGGCGACGAGTGCCTTCTCGTCCTTGAACCTGGCAATTGCGACCTCGATCGCGGGAGCCAGGTCGTGTCGCTCGAACGGCTTGACGACATATCCGTGGACACCGGCGTCACTGGCCTCGTCGATCAGTTCGCGTTGTGAGAACGCAGTTACCAGAACCACGGCGGTCAGCCGTTCAGCGTTGATGATCCGCGCCGCCGATATTCCGTCCATGCCGGGCATCTTGATGTCCAGCAGTACGACATCGGGTGCCTGCTTGCGGACCAGTTCAACGGCTTCGTCCCCGCGCCCGCACTGGCCGACCACTTCGTAGCCTTCCTCCTGGAGTAGTTCGCACAGGTCCATTCTGATGATGGCTTCATCCTCTGCGACGACGACTCTGGTTGGCACCTTGCGTTCCTAACTGCGGTTTTGGGTGCGGGCGGGCACCGGGTGGAACATCCTACTTTTGGTTCAGCGTCGCTTTGCGGCCAGCTGGTCGAGAAGTTCGTCCTGATCCTGTTCTAGCTTCCTGATCCGGGTAACAAGCTCGTCACGATGGCGGCTCATGGACGCCGACGTCTGCTGTGCGTCGACGTTGTCGACCCGGTCCTGTGGCGAGTCCGAGACAATTGACCTGAGCCTCGTGTCATCGGCAATCTCCGAGAAATGCAGGGCTTGTTCGTCGGTCACGCGCAGATCTTCCCTGGCTTCGACCAGTTCTCGACTGATGCGACGCAGGCGACGCTCGATGAACATTCCCACGTCGCCAGTGTACGGAGGTGGGAGGCGAATCCGGGTATCTCCACCCCTATGTGACAGAGAAACACCCGAGGACTTCGCGACACTTGTTCTGTGCACCTGGACCAATGGCGGGTTTCCGACGGCTATTTCAACACCGGAGGTCAGTGGGTCGCCACCGACGAACACGTTCGCCGGGCGCTTCACAGGAGCCTCGGCCACAACGCGAGCGAGATCAGCGGATCCACCGGTTCCGCAGAAGTTCGGGCGGCGATCCCGGCAGATGATCCCGCCGGACCCGGTGGCGTCGACCCCGAACTTGTCCCGACCTGGTTCGTCAGCCACCGGGACACTCCGTCGATCGACGGCCCGGCGATGCTGATCCTGGAGGACGGCGGCGAGGTGGCCGCATCGGACAGACTTCCTCCCGATTTGCCTCTCGGCTCGCACCGATTGATTCCCGAAGATGGCGGAAAGGTCACCAACCTGTTCGTCGTGCCGGCCCGGCAGGCCCAGCCACCGCTGGGGTGGGGCTGGGCGAGTCAGCTCTACGCGACACGGTCAGCCGGGAGTTGGGGTCACGGTGACCTGGCCGACCTGTCCAGGCTCGCAATCTGGTCGTCATCGGTGGGTGCCGGTCTGGTGGCCCACAACCCGCTGGGGTCGAGCCTTCCCCTTCCGAATCAGGAACCATCGCCCTACTTCGGATCGTCTCGTCGCTACCTGTCGGTTCTGTATCTGAACATCGAAGGTGTCGCCGGCTCCGACAAGATCGGTCCAGAGATCGACGGTCTGGCGCGTGCAGGACGAGACCTCAACCACTCCCGGATGATCGACCGCGACAGGGTGTTCGCCCTGAAGATGGCCGCGCTCGAGGCGATCTGGGGCCAGCTCAGATCCGACCCACTCGTCAGGTCCATGGTGGGAAGGTCCGACCGCTCACTGACCCGGCACAGCGTGTTCTGCGCTCTGGCCGAGACCTACGGGACCGGGTGGACTGCCTGGCCAAGCCAATTCCGCCACCCCGACTCCCCCGCAGTCGAGGAATTTCGTCGGGCCCACGC
>JBATWQ010000202.1:0-4151 GCA_049672765.1 Microthrixaceae bacterium
GGATCGGCCAACTCACCCGTCTCCGGTCCGGGTCCCACCGGATCGGCGGGCAAGATGGTCGACTCCTCAACCCGGGCCTCGTCCGAATCCGATGATGTCAGTGCCGCAGGTTCGGGCGCAGACGACGATGGCGTCGACGATGCAGATTCGGTCGGAGTCGCGGTCACAACGGCGGTCGCCTCGGATCGTTCCTCAACGGCATCCGGCGCGGCAGACACGGCTTCGATCAGGGCCTCGACCGGGGCGGCCTGGTCATCGCCAACCGTTGGTCTCGGTCGCTTCGGGTCGTACTTGGCCATTGGTCGTCTCCAGTTTTCGCGCCGCCCCGTCCAAATCCTCGACGGAGGGCCCGGTCAGGCTGTTCGTGGTCGTCAGTTCGTCCGACAGATCGTCCTGGGACGTCTCCATGACGCTAGCCGGTGACGGTGACGACTCTCCGAACCTCGAAGGATGCAGAACTGCGATCAGCTTCCGGAATTCCTCGGCTGATTCTTCTGCACCGCTGCGGGTCAGAGCGGTAATCGGAAGGCAGTGGGCCGAGGCCTCGGCGACTGCCGCGCGGAGGCGGATCGGCGGCTCGATGACAAGACCCGCATGGGTCTCGCGGAGTTGCTCATACCAGTGCGCCCCGTCGCGGGTTCTTCCCAGGCGGTTGATCACGATCCCCGACACCGTCGGGCGACCACTGCGCCGCTCAGCGATCCTCGCGATGTTGCGGAGGATCTGATCCACTCCGTCTGCGCTCCAGGCTGCTGGTTCGGCGACGATGAGTACATCGTCTGCCGCGAAGAGCGCGTTGACGGTGAGCAGCCCAAGGGAGGGTGGACAATCCACAAACACGGTGTCGTATTTGTCGACGACACCTGTGAGCGCTCCCGCTAGCCGGTCCTGACCGCCGATGACGTCGGTAGCCAGTTGATGCTCGCGCTGCGCCAACGCCGGCGAGCTCGGGGCCACGTGGATTACGCCACCGTTCGGAGTGGGCCACGACGAAGATCGGACAACCGCTCCAATCGAGCCGACCTCCTCGGTCGCCAGGGCCATGTCGACCGTTCCGGTCGCCTCCCAGACTCCGAGGCCGGTCGTCGAGTTGGCCTGCGGATCCATGTCCACAACCAGGACCCGGCCCCCAAGCTCCGCGACCGCGGCCGCGAGCCCCAGGGTAACTGTCGTCTTGCCGACGCCGCCCTTCTGGTTGACCACTGCGGTTATGCCCATCTGACCAAGCTAGTCAAGGGTCCCCCCATATCTGCGCAAGACTCTCGGCGTGCCCGAACTGCCTGAGGTGGAGACGATCCGCCGGCAACTCGAACCAAGACTTCTGGGAGCCACGATCACGGATTCGTGGACGATTGGAACACCCAAGTTCAGCGACGCCCCGCTGGCCCTGGGGTGCTCGATCAACGGGGTGCGACGCCTCGGGAAGTATCTGCTCATGGGGCTGACATCGGCAACCGGAGAAGGATTCAGCGGGGCACCTGAGGAGCAAACCGGCGGAGCATTCCGGCCGACAGAACGAGAGTTGATAGTTCACCTGGGCATGACCGGCCGTCTGGCCGTGGTCGAGAAGCCGACGGGCGTCCGCCCCGGCGAGCTGCTCCCGAGCGACGTGTCCCCCGGCTCGGGTGGTGTGCCAACAGGTTTCTCCCACGTCCGCGCATCGTGGTCGCTGACCGGCGACCGCACCCTGATTTTCGATGACGTCCGTCGCTTCGGCCGGATCGCCGTCGTCGAGGTCGGCGACTACCGGTCCCTGCCCACACTGTTCGCGCTGGGCCCTGAACCGTTCGCAGACTCGTTCACCCCCGAGTCACTGCGCGAGGCGGTCAACGGGTCAAGCCGGGCGGTGAAGACCCAATTGCTCTCGCAACGAGTTGTCGCAGGGGTCGGGAACATCTATGCCGACGAAGCCCTGTGGCTCGCAGGCGTCCACCCCCGGGCCCAACGGTTGACCCGGGCACAGGCAGTCCTTCTCAGGGATGAGATTCGCAACGTCCTCAGAGCCGGGATCGAGGACGGGGGTACGACCTTGCGCAACTATCGCGATGCCGACGGCGGATCGGGAAGCCACCAGGAGAGACTTCTCTGTTACGGACGCGCCGGCCAGGACTGCAGACGGTGTGGAACGATTCTGCGGAGGATTGTCGTCGACGCCAGATCGACCACATATTGTCCGGTGTGCCAGCGACGCTGAGCGCCCCGAACGGCCCCGCTTCGGGGCGCACCAAGACCGATCAGTGGCGTGTGGGTCTATCTATCCGCGCTGACGTCGGGCGGGTACCACTGACACGCAAGTGACACGGTGCTAGTGTTGCGATTACGTTACGGCCTTTCACAAGCAATCATCGGGGTAGACCCAGAATCGTGAATTCCCAGCAAGGAAACGTCCGCGGAAATTCGGCCACACGGAAGGCCAGACCCCGCAACCTCGTGGCTCTGCTCGCAGTTGTTGCGACAGTCCTACTTCCAGGGACCCTGACTCCGGCCGGCGCAGCCACGTCGGACAAGAACGGAAGCATCAGCGATCTGCAACGCGAGCGGCAGAAGGTCCGCCAACAAGCGGCCGCCAAGGCCTCCCAGGTCGACACGCTCAAGGCATCCGATGCCGAAATCACGGCCGCCCTGCGGGCGCTCGACGTCAACGTCAACGCGCAGCGGGACCGTCTTGAAGAATCCGAGCGGGCGGTGTCGCAGGCCAGAGCGGAACAAGCCGCGGCCGAAGCGGCTCAAGCCGCAAAGCAGAAGGAACTGGACGAACTCGTAGCGCAGCTCAAGGAATCCGCTGTCAGCTCCTACATAAGCATGGGCACGGCCGGAGCTGTCACCGTAAGTTCCGACGATATAAACGACACGGTGAACAAGCGGACTCTCATGGCGGTCAAGGCCAACGAGAGCATCACCCTCACCGAACATTTCCGCTCGGTTCAGGAAGATCTCGAGACTCAGCGCCAGATCGCGACCGAGGCCCACGCCAAGGCAGAGACGGCTGAGAAGGCGGTCTCTTCCCGGCTAGCCCAGCTCGATGCTGCCTTCAAGGAGCAACAGAAGTTTGCCGAGCAGGTTGATCAGCGCCTCAACGCTGCGCTCGCCGAAGCGGACTCGCTCGCCCAGACCGACGCTTCCCTGGCCAAGAGCATCTCGTCCAAACAGGTGGCCCTCGCGCGTCAACTGGCTGCCCAGCGTGCAGCCGATGAAGCTCGCGCAGCCAGGCGGTCATCGGGGAACAGGCCGACATCGAGCAGTTCCCTCAACGGCGGAGGTGGATCCGGAGGCGGAGGGTCGATCCCATCCATCACCGGGAGCGGCGAGATCGTCAACGTCGGCGGAATCCGTGTCCACCGCTCCATCGCCAACAACCTGGCACGACTACTCGCAGCAGCATCCTCCGATGGAATCCACCTCAGCGGCGGAGGGTTCCGCGACCCGCAGGGTCAGATCGCGGTGCGCAAGAGCAACTGTGGGACCAGCAACTACGCGATCTATCAGATGCCCGCATCGTCCTGTCGGCCGCCCACCGCCCGTCCGGGAACTTCAATGCACGAGCGCGGCCTGGCCGTCGACTTCACCCAGGGCGGACGGACTCTCACCCGCAGCAGTTCTGGCTTTGCATGGTTGCGTTCCCACGCCGCTGCGTACGGCTTCTACAACCTTCCGTCGGAAGCGTGGCACTGGTCCACGAACGGCAACTGAGTTCACACCGGTCCGTGAACGGGTTTGCCGCGTACGAGAACTGTTCGATCTAGTCCCCCGAACGGTATGCCGTAGGCCAGCTCGGTTCGAACTAGTCCCGATCCGGGTCTTGTGATCTTTCTCGCTCACCACCCGGGCCGAAGATCTCGTCGACCAACTCGGCATCGGCATAGACGGCCTGATCGCCACCGAGTTCCTTCGCCTTCAGCAGGCCGGCATCGGCCACACGCAGGATCGACTCTCCGTCGCTTCCGGAGTTGGAATCGGAGATGCCAAACGAGCAGGTGAACTCGGGGAGTCGCGACGTCTTGACCGCAGTTGCCAGAGCTTGGCGCAGACGCCCGATCGCCTCCATCGAGGTCTTCACGGACATATTGGGATAGACGAGGACAAACTCCTCACCCCCGATGCGGGCAACGACATCGTTCCCACGGACGTTGTTCTTGAGGACGTCCGAGAAG
>JBATWQ010000203.1:0-14504 GCA_049672765.1 Microthrixaceae bacterium
GGGTCGTACTGCCCGCGGTGCTCCCGGCCGTCGCCTCCTCAGGGGTCGTGGTCTTCCTCTACAGCCTCACGAGCTTCGGGGTGATCGTGATTCTCGGGGGTGGGGCCGTCACAACCATGGAGGTCGAGATCTGGACCCGGGCGACCAGACAGTTCGACCTGAGCGGAGCGGGAGTGCTCGCGATGCTGCAGTTCGTGGCGGTGCTCTCGACTGTCTGGGTGCACTCGCGCATTGCCCGACACGGGTACCGGAACGCCCGAGTGAGCGGCAGGCGCGGCTTCCGGAGCCCGGACTCGCCGGCTGCCAAGGCCCTCGTCGGGGTGACATCCGCTGTCGTCGCCTTAGTGACAGGCGTCCCGTTGCTGGCGCTGCTGGAGCGTTCCCTGAAGGTGGGGGACAGCTACGGGTTTGGCCACTGGCGCAACCTGGGGTCGGTGCTAGAGGGCACGGGACTGCAGGTCAGCGCATCGTCGGCGGTGCTCAATTCTCTGATCAACGCGTCGATGGCCACGGTGGTGGTCCTCTTGATCGCCGTTCCCGCGACCAGATTCATGGCCCGCTCTCCAGGAGGGTTTTCGGAGAAGGTTCTTCTGGTGCCTCTTGGGGTTTCCGCCACGACGATCGGTCTGGGGTTCCTGTTGGCCTTCGGACGTCCACCGATCGATCTGAGGAGGTCCATCTTCGTCGTGCCGCTGGCGCAGGTGCTGGTCTCGCTGCCCCTCGTCGTGCGGGTGCTCCTGCCGGCGACCCGGGCAATTCCGCGGTCGATGACAGACGCGGCAGCGATGCTCGGCGCGAGGTCAGGGGCCACTTTCTGGCGGGTTGAGCTCCCTCTGGTGAAGCTTGCGGCAGTGGCGGCTTCGGGACTCGGCTTCGTTTCCTGCCTGGGCGAGTTCGGAGCCACGGTATTTCTGGCACGTTCGGACCGGGCGACAATGCCGGTCCTGATCGAACGACTCATGTCCCGTCCCGGCGAGGCCGGTTTTGGGCAGGCGATGGCTCTGTCTGTGGTCATGGTCGTGGCCTGTGGGGTCGCGTTGGGTCTGGCCGACCGCGTGGGGGCGGGAGACGACGGGGTGGCGATGTCATTTTGAGCGCCGTCATTTTGAGCGCAGACTGTGTAACTGAAAATTCCGCTTGTACCCTTCAAGGTCTTGCGGTTCTGTAGCGGAGCCGATTTTCGGCCGCTTCCACTGCCGCCTGTCGCACCGATTGGATTTGGATTCCCTGAGCATGATCGCCAAGAGATCAACTGCGGCGCTTCTCATTGCCGTCAGCTCGGCTCTGTTGACCTCGATGGCCGGCGCGCAGGTCGATCCGTGGATCACGTCAGATCCGTCGGATACGACTACGACCGTGGCCACCACGACGACGGTCCCCGCGGGCGCCAATCCCAGTTCTACCGTTCCCGCCACGACCCCCGGCACGACGCCCGGGACAACAGCAGTTCCGGGCTCGACGACCACCACGACCATCTATGTTCCGCCGGTTCCGCCAGAACTCCAGGGTGACCCCCGACTGCCGTTCCTGGTTGATCCCGGCGAGGACGACCCACTCGATATTCCTGTGGCGCAACTGAGCTTCGACCCCGGGTCGGTCGGGGTGCTCCCAGAGCGGGTCGAGGAGTCGAAGAAGGTGCTGGCCGCCGCGCAGCAGGCACTCCAGTCCGCGCAGGTCCGGTCCGAAGCGTTCAAGATCAGTGTCGCCGGAATGGAGGCGCAGGTCTCGGCGCTCAAGTCCTCACGCCGAGGCGCGGTTGAGAGGGCCGCCGCCGCACGCAAGAGGCTGCGTGACCAGGCGGTCGACGCGTACGTCCGCGGGCGCAGCAACCCCAAGCTCACACTCGTCGACCTGGAGGACGCGTCCGATATCGGTGTCGCCCGTGAATACATGGGTGTTCTGATGGATAGCCAGAACCGCCTGGCGCGTGAGTACGACAAGCTTCGCAAGTCACTGAGTAGCGACGAAGGCCGACTCGCCGAGGCGCTGGGCATCGCGAAGTCGAAACAGGCCGAAACCCGGGCCGAAGTGGAGCGTGCCTTCGAGGCGGTAATCGATGCAAACCAACAGCTGGCTGCATATGAGGCGGGTGCCCACGCGTACGTCAAAGGTTTCGTGTTCCCGGTCGCGGCCGAGGTCGAGTTCATCGACAGTTGGGGTTTCCCGCGGATGACTGGAACGAGCTACCAGCACTGGCACCAGGGCACGGACATCTTTGCTCCCCTCGGCGCACCCGTTCTGGCGTCCGAGAACGGGGTCATCGACCGACTCGGAACCGCGGTTCTCGGCGGCAACAAGCTCTGGGTCAAGGGCAACTCAGGAACCTCGTACTACTACGCACACCTTGCCGCATTCGCACCGGGAATCGCCGAGGGCGACGTGGTGACGGCCGGGCAGGTTGTCGGTTTCGTCGGCGATACGGGTAACGCGAAGGGCACATCTCCACACCTCCATTTCGAGGTTCACCCCAACGGTGGTGACGTCGTCAACGGATACCCGCTGCTCAAGGCAGCGTACGGCAACCGGCCGATGGTCCGGGCCACCGGGCCCATTCCGGCGCCTCCCGCTCTCCCGGCCGCGCCGGGCGCCCCGGTCCCGGCCGCCCCTGGTGGCTAGGTGTCGTTCTGTCACCGGGTTCCGCGGAAGAATGGACCGATGGTGTTGAGCGCGAGCGTACCCAGATGGATGTAACCGCGGCGCTAGTGGCCAAGGTGACGCCCGACGCGATGTACCGGGTCGTGAGCGATCTGGGTCGCTATCCGCAGTGGTTGGACATCGTTGCCAAGGCGGTGCCAGACGAGGCAGTGGCCACCGATCCGGGTCCGGCCTGGATCGTCGATCTGCGTGGCCAACTGGGGCCTCTGCGCCGGTCCAAGCGCCTACGGATGACAAGAGCTGTTGCCGACGAGCCCCACGTGGTCAGGTTCGAGCGCGCCGAGATCGACGGCCGCAGCCACAGCGACTGGGTGCTCCAGGCCGTCGTCATCTCGGACGGGTTCCACTTGGGTCGGCCCGGTTCCGGCGCGCCTGGTCCAGGCAGCTCTGATTCGGGGGACCCAGGTTCCCGAGAGGCTGTGACGCTCGAAATGTCGCTGCACTACGGCGGATCGATGTGGATCCCGTTGCTCGACCGACTACTGAGCGATGAGATCGGGCGTTCCCGAGATCGGCTCCTCGAACTGCTGGCGCAGCAATCGTGACTCCGCGGATCTGGCCCGGAAAGCCCTACCCGTTGGGTGCTTCCTGGGACGGTTCGGGCACGAATTTCTCGGTCTTCTCCGATGCCGCGGAACTGGTCGAGCTCTGCTTCTTCGATGCCGACGGCGTCGAGACTTCGATCCCCCTGCCCGAGTGCGTCGGATCGGTCTGGCACGGCTATCTGCCGGACGTCGGCCCCGGCGCTACGTACGGATTCCGTGCTTCATCGACGCGGCCCGAGGCCGGGGATCTCACCTTCCACTCCAAGCTTCTGGGGGACCCGTACGCCAAGGCGATCGGCGGGAGTGTCATCTGGGACGACTCTGTAGACAGTCCCGATGAGCGAGATGTCGACTCGGCCCCGTTCGTTCCCAAGTCGATCGTCGTCAACCCGTGGTTCGACTGGGGAAGCGATAGTCGTCCAAGGACTCCGTGGAACCGCACAGTCCTCTACGAGGCCCACGTCAAGGGTCTGACGAAGCTGCATCCCGGGGTGCCCGAGGAACATCGGGGAACCTACCTGGGTGTCTGTGCGCCGCCCGTGATCGAGCATCTACAGACGCTCGGCATCACTGCGATCGAGTTGATGCCGGTGCATCACTTCGTCCACGACCGCCGACTGGTCGAGGCGGGGTTGAGCAACTACTGGGGTTACAACTCGATCGGCTTCTTCGCCCCACATGACGGGTTCGCAGTGGGCAGGGAGCCTGGATCGCAGGTCAGCGAGTTCAAGGTCATGGTCAAGACCCTCCACGAGGCCGGCATCGAGGTGATTCTGGACGTGGTCTACAACCACACGGCGGAAGCTGGGGCCAACGGACCGATCCTGAGTTTCAAGGGTCTGGACAATCGTGCGTACTACCGCCTCGACCCGGAGGACCCCAGTCGTTACGTCGACTACACCGGTACGGGCAACAGCCTGAACATGCGACACCCCCATGTTCTGCAACTGATCATGGACAGCCTGCGGTACTGGATCGAAGAGATGCACGTCGACGGGTTCCGATTCGATCTGGCCGCCGCGCTCGCCCGTGAGCTCCACGATGTCGATCGGCTCTCTGCGTTCTTCGACCTGATCCAACAGGACCCCGTGGTCAACCAGGTCAAGCTGATCGCCGAGCCGTGGGACGTCGGCGAGGGCGGCTACCAGGTGGGCAACTTTCCGCCCCAGTGGTCCGAATGGAATGGTCGCTACCGCGACTGCGTGCGCGACGTCTGGCGCTCGGCCCCGACTTCGCTGGGTGAGTTCGCGGCCCGACTTACCGGCTCGTCCGACCTGTACGAGGACGAAGGACGCCGACCGCACGCGAGCATCAATTTCGTCACCGCCCACGACGGTTTCACCCTTAGCGACCTGGTCTCATACGAACACAAGCGGAACCTCGCCAACGGCGAGGACAACCGTGACGGTACCGATGACAACCGGTCATGGAACTGCGGGGTCGAGGGTCGCAGCGACGACCCCCGGGTTCTGGCAATGAGGGCGCGGCAGCGACGCAACTTCATGGCGACATTGTTGTTATCACAAGGGGTTCCCATGATCGTCGCCGGCGACGAAATGGGAAGGACCCAGCAGGGCAACAACAACGCCTACGCCCAGGACAACGAGATTTCCTGGCTCGACTGGCAGGCCATCGACCAGCCGATGCTGGACTTCGTCCGACAGATGGTCGCGTTCAGACAGGGCAACCCGGTTCTGCATCGCCGGCGCTTCCTGACCGGTGAGACGGTGAACGGCTCGGGCCTTCCCGACGTCGCATGGTTCACCTCTGCAGGTGCCGAGATGACCGATGCGGACTGGAACGGCGACACGTCCCGGATAGTGGTCTGGCTCAACGGCGACCTGGAAGACATGGGTAGTAGGGGTGAGCGAATCTCGGGGGAGACCTTGCTACTCGCCTTCAACCCGCACGAGGAAGACGTTCAGTGGGAGATTCCATCTGGGCGCTGGGGGGAACAGTGGGCCGTTGCGCTTGAGACGGCAAGCGGGTCGCCCGTCGATCCCGCCCACGGCACTGCGGGCGCTGTGACTGCTGTACCCGAGGCCGCAGAGCTGTTCCACGCCGGCGACGAGGTGTTGCTGAAGGGCCGCAGCGTGATGGTGCTCACGCGCGTCGGGCAGTCCAGCGACCATCACCATGACGGCTGACGGTCAGCGGAAGCTCGAAGGTCGACGAGAGCAGGTCTGCGTCGAGTGTCGTCCCGATCGGACCCGAAGCGAGTACCTCACCGGCACGCAGCGCAAGGATGTGCGTGTACGGGGCTGGGATCTCCTCTACGTGGTGGGTCACCAGGATCGAGGGGGCTGAGAGCGGATTCGTGGCGATCTGTCCAAGACGTTCGACCAGGTATTCCCGCCCTCCCAGGTCCAGGCCCAGGGCTGGTTCGTCCAGCAGGATCAGCTCAGGGTCCGTCATGAGCGCGCGGGCGAGAAGTACCCGTTGGCGTTCACCGGAGGAAAGGCTCGAGAACGGGCGTCGCGAAGCGAACCCGACGCCCTGGGCGAACAGCAGGGTCTCGGCCTTGGCGCGGTCGTCGTCGTCATAGGTGTTCCACCACGGCTCGAGCGCGGCGTACTTGGCGCACATCACGACGTCGCGGGACTCCAGGTGCGGGCGGATCATGTCGGCCATCGCGGGACTCACCAGAGCCACCCTGCGGCGGAGCTTGCGGACATCGGTCCTTCCGAGGACTTCTCCGAGCAATTCGACGGTTCCGCTGCTCGGATGTTCGTACAAGCTGGCAATCCGGATGAGGGATGTCTTCCCGCTGCCGTTGGCTCCGACGACAACCCACCTCTCGTCGGAGTTCACCGCCCACGTGACGTCTCGCAGCAGATCACGGCCTCCGCGGGTGAGTCGAACGTTGTGAAGATCGAGTGTCCGGGTGGATGGAGCGTCGGAGATATCCATGCCCGGGCGAGGGTATCTGGCGTTGCGGATACAGTGAAGACGTGTCGGACACAGCCTGGTGACTGAACGCACATGATCGCCCTTGGGTACCTGGCCGTCGTGGCCCTGCTGCTTGCGAACGCGTTCTTCGTTGCTGCGGAGTTCTCGATCGTGACCGTCGATCGCAATCAGCTCCGCCAACAGGTTGAGGCTGGAAGCCGCCGGGCCAAGGTGGCAGAGTCGATCATCGGGCGGCTCTCCTACAGCTTGTCGGGCGCACAGATCGGCATCACGATCTGCAGCCTCGCACTTGGAATCCTGGCCGAGCCCGTCGTCGCGAAGTCCCTGGAACCACTGGTGGGCGAGGTGGTGGGTGACAGGCGTGCACTCGGGGTGGCGGTTGCGCTGTCACTTGCTCTGACAACCATTGCCCAGATGGTCGTCGGTGAGCTGGTGCCGAAGTCGGTTGCCGTGGCCAAACCGCTCAGCATCTCCATCGCGACCGCACCAGTGTTCCGAGTCTTCTCGGTCCTGTTCAAGCCGGTGATCTCGTTCTCCAACATGGTGGCTGACGGCCTCGTTGGCCTCGTCGGCGTCAAACCCACCGAGGAGCTTTCGACGGTCCGCAGCCGCCGCGAACTGCGCCGCCTCGTCGAGACCTCCGAGGAAAGCGGCGCGATCACCCATTCGAATGCCCAGCTGCTGGACCGGACCTTCCGCTTCGGCGAGAAGACCGCTGCCGACGCTCTGACCCCCCGGGTATCGGTGCGCTCACTCGGTTCGGACGCGACCGTCGGAGACCTCATTTCGTTGTCCCGCGAATCGGGGCTCTCCCGGTTCCCGGTCCACGGCGAGGGGCTCGATGACATCCTGGGCGTGGTCCACATCAAGGATGTCCTGGGAGTCCCGCCGCTCGAACGTGACCACCATCCGATCCAGGACCTCCTACGTCCGGTCCTCGTGGTTCCCGAGACCAAGGAACTCGAGACCCTGATGGTCGAGTTGCAGGGCGCCGATGGACAGTTCGCGCTGGTCGTTGACGAATACGGCGGAACGGCGGGAATCATCACCCTCGAGGACTTGATCGAAGAGATCGTCGGCGACATCGACGACGAACACGACTATCGCCCGAGCGTTCCGACCGTCAGGCGCTGGGGCGGAGTCCACCTGGTGTCTGGCCTGCTGCATCCCGACGAGGTTTCCGATGCGTGCGGATTCACCGTACCCGACGGCGACTACGAGACCCTGGGCGGTTTCGTCGTGCAACAGCTCGATGAGATCCCCGCTGTCGGCGACCGTTTCGAGTTCGATGGGTGGTACGTCGAGGTCGCCAGGATGGACGGTCGTCGGGTCGATTCGGTGAAGCTCACAGCACCGAGCCCTGGCACCATCGCGATTGCATCGGCCGGTGAAGAGTGAGCCCGCTGCTGTTGACGGTCATCGCCGTCCTGTTGGTCCTGGCCAATGGGTTCTTCGTCGCCGTCGAGTTCTCGTTGATGGCCGCCAGACGTGGACGGATCGAGGAAATGGCCGAGGAGCAGCGCTTCGGCGCCAAATCCGCTCTCAGCGCCATGCGCAGCATCAACCTCCAGTTGGCCGCAAGCCAGCTGGGCATTTCTGTCGTTTCGCTAGTCCTGGGCTGGCTCGTCGAACCGGTCGTCGGTAGCGCCTTCAAGTCGCTGCTCGGCAACACCCAGCTGTCATCGGCCTGGAGGGGTGCCCTTGGTCTGGTCATCGGGCTCCTCATCATTGCGTTCTTCCACATGGTCGTGGGGGAGATGATGCCCAAGTCGATCGCCCTCGCCGCACCCGAACGGACCGCCCGGATTCTCATGCCGTTCCACACGGTGGTCGTCACGGTCGTCAAGCCGGCAGTCCATCTCCTCCACCTTCTCGCAAGGCTCGGAACCCGGGCGGTCGGGGTGGAACCCATCGACGAACTGAGCCAGTCCCACACGGCGACAGAGTTGGCCGTAATGGTCGAAGAGGCCCACGCGGGCGGACAGTTGGCCAGCAGTGAACACGACCTGTTGGTGGGAGCGTTCTCGTTCCTCCACGTGTGTGTCCGAGACGTGATGACAGACGCTTCCGAGCTGGTCACGATCCCTCACACAGCATCTGTCGATGAAGCCGAAAGACTTCTGCTCGACTCGGGTCACTCCAGGGTTCTGGTGATGGGTGACGCTCCCGACCAGGTGCAGGGCTTCCTGCACGCGAAGGACCTGATCCAACTGGGTTCGGGGGTCAGCCGCTCGTATCTGCCGCCGGGGATCGTGCGGGTAGCCCTGAGCGCGCGGCCGGACGAGTTGCTGGAGGTGCTCCTTCCCCGTATGCGTCAGGCTCGTCGACACGTCGCCGTGGTCCTGGACGGAGATCGACTGGTCGGTCTGGTGACGCTCGAAGACATCCTGGAGGCGATAGTCGGAGATATTCAGGATGAAACCGATCTGCCCACCGGCGAGGTCCCTGCTACTTCGGACCGGTATCGTCATGTGCCAGGTGACTGACAGATGAGATCGATTCGCGACGAACGGACCAGGTCAACAGGTCGACTGTTCAGACGCGACTCGCATCTGGTCACCGTGCTCTCACCGCATTTCGACGACGTCGCCCTTTCGCTCGGACAGAGCTTGCGGAACGGCCGACTGTCGCGCCACCGGGTGCGGGTCAGGGTTGCGTTCGGGCGGACAAATTGGACCAGTTGGGTCCATCCGACGTCTGAACGTGCAAGCTATGTGAGCTTCTGGCGACGCCTCGAGGAGTCGGCGGCCTCGATGGCGTTCGGCTATCGCTGGACCGCGGCGAACTGGCCGGAGGTGATACTGCGCACGGGTGACATGAGCCCTGAACAGATTCTCGACAGCTCCCGAGAGCTTGGCTCTGAGCCGCTGGTGGCCGAGATGGCACGCTGGATTTCAACGCTCGGCCGTGCACCCCAGGGAAGCGGGAGCCACAACAGGCCACCCGAGTTGATTCTGGTTGCCGCGGGTCTGGGCGGACACATCGATCACCGGATCCTCGCGAACGCGGCTGCGTCGGTCGTCAAACGCTCGGGAGAACCCATCGGCTTCTACGAGGACCGCCCGTATTCCGCCTATCTGAGCGACGAAGACCGGGACCGTCACATGGCGTCGTTCGGACTGGACCTGCGACCCGTGCCGGTGTCACTGAAGGTGCAGAAATCCACCCAGTGGCTTGCCAGGGTGTGTTATCCAAGCCAGATGAGCCCCTACTTCCGCGAAGCGATGGACCTGGACCGCGGGGTCAGCGCGGTGGAGCAGGTCTGGTTCCCGGGTGGCCTCGCTCCGGACTGGTTCTGAATCCACCGGGTTGGGACACCGGTTGCCGCATCGGTTGCGGCCCTGACCTCTGGGCGCAACAGTGTCGGCATGAAGATCGGTGTACTCGGAGGAACTGGACCAGCTGGACGTGGGCTTTCGGCCCGACTCGCATCGGTGGGGTTCGAGGTGATCATCGGGTCCCGGTCCGCGGAGCGAGCGGATGAGATTGCTGCTCGGATCCACACCCGTTGGCCAGATCTGTCCCTCGATCTTCGAGGTGCCGGAAATCACGAGGCCGCATCCGCCGATGTCGTTTTCGTGGCAACCCCGTGGGACGCGGCGGCGGTCACCGCGAAGGACTGTGCAGCCGAGCTGGACGGCAAGGTGGTCATCTCGATGGCCAATGCTCTCGCAAAGGTCGGTGATGAGTTCCAGCCGCTCGTGCCGCCACGGGGGTCGGTCGCAGCATCTGTGCAGGCAGCCGTGCCGAATTCAATGGTGGCTGCGACAATGCACCACGTTCCGGCCAAGGAACTGGGCGATCTGTCCAATCCTGTCGAATCCGACGTGCTCGTCTGCTCGGACCACCCGGAAGCCACGAAGACGACGATGGATCTGGTTTCGAGGATCCCCGACCTCCGTGCCGTGGACGCCGGAGAACTGTCCAACGCTGCTCCGATCGAGGCGTTCGCCGCGGTCCTGCTCGGCGTGAACATGAAATACCGGACCAGGGTTGCGATCAGGTTCACCGGCCTTCCGGACTGAATGGACGTACCGATCGGCCGGGCCCGGATACCCCAGAGCACTGTCCGCTTGTAGCCTCCGGCCCGTGCTCCTGTACGACACCGCCCGCCAGAAGATCGTCCCCTTCGAGCCGGAAGGCCCGATCGTGACGATGTACACCTGTGGAATTACGCCCTACGACTCCACCCACCTGGGTCACGCGACGACTTACCTGACCTATGACGTTCTCCAACGACGCCTCAGAGACATGGGTTACGACACCCGTTGTGTCCGCAATATCACCGACGTCGATGACAGCATTCTCCCCAAGGCACGGGAACTCGGAGTCCATTACCTTGACCTGGCTGCGTCGGAACTCGCGCGCTTCGACGCCGACATGGATCGCCTCGGAATGATTCCTGCGTGGTCGGAGCCCCGGGCGACGTCAGCCATTCCGGACATACGAGGGTTCATCGGAATGGTGCTGGACCAGGGATTCGCGTACCAGGCAGGCGGCTCGGTGTACTTCGAGGTCGCGAAGTTCCCCAAGTTCGGAGAGATCAGTCATTTGAGCCGTGACGAAATGCTCGCCCTGGCCAAGGAGCGTGGCGGGAATCCGGATGACCCGAACAAGAAGGATCCGCTCGACTTCGTCCTGTGGCAGCCGAGCCTGGACGACGAGCCCTCGTGGGAATCTCTTTGGGGTCCGGGTCGCCCGGGCTGGCATATCGAGTGCTCGACCCTTGCTCTGCGGGAGCTCGGCACGACCATCGACCTGCACGGTGGCGGCTCGGACCTTATTTTCCCGCACCACGAGTGCGAGGCGGCCCAGTCCGAGGCTGCCACCGGTGAACCTCTCGTCCGGCACTGGATGCACCAGGCGATGGTGCGCATGGACGGCGAGAAGATGTCCAAGTCGCTCGGAAACCTGGTGTTCGTGAGCGAACTGGCCGAGCGTTGGGACCCGCGGGCAATTCGCCTCGTCTGCATAACGAACCACTACCGCCAGGAATGGGAGTGGCAGGAAAGCCTGATGGAAGCAGCAGGCGAGCGGCTCGACAGGTGGCTGGAAGCGGGTGTCGGTGATGGTGCGCTCGAGGAGGTGCGAGCAGCGCTCGACTCCGATCTGGACACCCCTAGTGCGGTTGCCGCGATTGACGCCGCAGCCGCCGCCGGGCAGGGAGTCAGCGCCGCGGCGATGCTTCTCGGCGTTGACCTCACCTGATCGCCAGGGATCCCTTCGCCTTCCCGGCAAGGACCACCCGGCGGATGTGTAGCCGCTCGGCACGGTCGGCGGCAGTTGTGAACGGCTGGGGAATTCTCGGTTAACTGCTCAGATTCCGAATGCCGGGGACTTGGCCGTTGACTAGGATCAGACGTGTTCCGGGCGAAATCGATACTGAAGTTGCCATTCCAGAGTCCGATGAGAGGAGGATCGATGGGAAAGCGTGATGCGGGCCAGATATACCCCTTGGCCAAAGCAGTGTTGGTTCCCTCGTTCCGATTCTTCTGGGAGATTTCGACAGAAGGACTGTCGAACATTCCCAAGACGGGCGGAGCGATTCTCGCTCCCAACCACATCTCGGTTCTGGACTCGTTCTTCGTGCCGTGCGCGGTCCCACGCCGGATCACCTACGTCGGCAAGGCCGAGTACATGGACGACTGGAAGACCCGTTACCTGTTTCCGGCTTTGGGAATGATTCCAATTGACCGCTCGGGTGGCGATGCTTCGGTCCGTGCGCTGGATGCTGCCGCATCGGTGCTCGAGTCCGGAGAGTTGTTCGGCATCTATCCCGAGGGAACCCGGGCCCGTGACGGTTTGCTTCACAAGGGGCATACCGGAGTTGCCAGGCTCGCCCTACGCACCGGGGTTCCCATCATCCCGGTCGGGATCATCGGCAGTGATCTGATCCAGCCGCCGGACATGGCCAGACCCAAGGTCTTCCGAAAGGTGCGGATTCGTTTCGGTCATCCCATTTCGGTCGAGAAGTACATGGACCGCGCCGAGGACCGAATGGTGCTGCGGCAGATCACCGATGAGGTCATGTACGAGATCCGCAACCTTTCCGGCCAGGAATACGTGAACACCTACGCGACTCGTTCGGTAGAGCCTGAGCCGATCGCTCCCGTGGTCCAGCTCCCTGCGCGGACCAGGTCCAGGAGCGGTGAACTGCTCATCGCCTCGGCCGCCTACGCCGGCGGTGGGGTGACCAGCGATGTCGTGGCTGATGGGGTCGACCGCCGCTCCTCGCGTTCGGCAATCAAGTCAAGGCCATTCGACTTGGAGCTCGCTGTTTCAACCGCCTGATCCGTCAGGAAAGCTCGGCCTCAGGAAAGGTCGATGAGTTCGGTGATGTCGCGCGACGGTCCTCGTGACAGAGCCAGGTCCTGATGGCTTCCGCCGCCCTGCAGGCGGAACCAGAGCCCGCTCGGTGAAAGTACGAGGACGATTCCGGGGCTCATTCCGATGCTGTCGTAGTTGACCGCGATCGAGCGTCGGTCGAGCCCCAACGAAACCAACTGCTCCCGTCCCTCGGCCAGTAGGTCGGGGTCCTTGACCCACGAGCGGCGGTCGGCAACCGCTGCCACTCCCTCGGATCCCGCGACGCGCCAGGCGTTCATCCACGAAGTCAGATGCTGGGTGGTGACACCTCCGAGCGAAGCCAGATCCTGAACCGCTGATGGCCAGTCGGCGGCGGACGCCCGGCGCGCCAGATCGGAGCGGGCATCCAGGCCGAGCATCGACTCGTCTCCGTACTCGGTCACACGCCAGGCACGGATTACCGCGTCGTCACCGATCGCGTCGATCCTTGCGGGCACAACTCCGTAACGGGGCGGAATCTCTGCCGGCCACTCGCTGCGGTGACCCGGACCGCTGTTGTGCAGAGCGATTTCGGCCTCGGAGGGCTGTGGTGGCTCCGACAGGTCGTCTCCGATTGACCGACCCAGCCAGATGTCGGCGGGATCCACCCCCTCGGGTTCTGTGTCCTGGGCCTCGGGGCCTGTGGTCGGCTCGCCGGACCGACGCGACCGCACTAGCGAGATCAGATCATTCCGGTTCATCCCGCGCAGCAGGAAAAGCGCGAACGGGTCACGGTCGAGCGCCTCTGCCGCTACATAGCAGACCGCAGCTGCATGACGGCAGGGCTCGGCCCAGTCCTCGCACGTACAGTCCGGGCGCAGCTCGGAGGGGCCCGGTAGGAGGTGGACCTCCATCCGCCTCATGTCGTCGATCAGGTTGGGGTGGATCTCACCGTCGAGCAACGCCGCCAGATGCGACGCGTGGGATCCGATCGAGTCGGCCACCTGGTCCCATTCGCTGGGAGCGAGAGTCTTGACCGCAATGTCGACCTGGTGAATTTCTCCGTGGGTTCCGACGACCCTCGCAGCCAGATGACCGGGTAGCAGTTCGAGTTCGCGCACCGCCCCCTTCCGCGCGTAGCTGCGACCGGCCGGTAGGCGCGTCTGGTACGTCTCGCCGCTGCGTTCGAGAGAGCTGACCCAGGCGCGGCCCCACCAGGTCCGACCGAATCTCGGGGTATTGCTCATGATCCCTCGGTTCCCGGTCGGGCTCTGGTTGCGCCGCTGCCCCTGCCGGCGCCGTTGCCGGGGTGGGTCTCCCGCGAGCCGTCCACGTCGAAGCTCAACTCGCCGGTGCTCAGCTGCACCAGGTCCGCCAGTTCGGAGTCACTCATCTCGGTCAGCCACGCCTCGCCCGACCGACCGACGACCGACTCGGCAAGGGCGCTCTTCTGCTCGAGAAGCGCCGAAATGCGATCCTCGATCGTTCCCTCGGAAATCAGGCGATGGATCTGCACCGGGCGGTCCTGGCCGATCCTCCATACCCGGTCCGAGGCCTGGTTCTCGACCGCGGGATTCCACCACCGGTCATAGTGGATGACGTGTGTTGCGCGGGTGAGGTTCAACCCGGTTCCACCAGCTTTCAGCGACACCACCAGAACCGGGAAGTTGCCGTCCTGGAAGCGGTCGACCATGTCGCCGCGGCGATCGAGCGACAGCGATCCGTGGAGGAACTCGGATTTGACCCCCAACTCGGCGAGTCGGGTCATCAGCAACTCGCCCATCTTCACGTACTGGGTGAAGACCAGGGTCGAGTCCTCTGCCTCTGTGATCGCCTCGATCAACTCCTCGAAGACCAGCATCTTGCCCGAACGCCCGGAAAGTGGGGCGGTCTCACGCAGGTACTGCGCCGGATGGTTGCAGATCTGCTTGAGTGCCGTAATGAGCTTGAGCACCAGACCTCGCCGTTGGATCCCGTCCGCGGTCTGGATCGCGGCGAGAATTTCCTCGACGGTGGCCCGGTAGAGCCAGGCCTGCTCCAGGGTCAGGTTCACCGGATGATCCGTCTCGGTCTTTGGTGGCTGGTCCGGAATGACGTCGGGGTCGTCCT
>JBATWQ010000204.1:0-1902 GCA_049672765.1 Microthrixaceae bacterium
CTATGCGACAGGTCTCGACTACGATTGACGGGAATATCACAACACAAGTGCGGCGAGCCGGTCAGTTACCGGTTGCCGACCTCTGGGCCACTTCGAATAGTTCCGGGAACTCCCGCAACCGAGTGCATGTCCGGGTGTCGACCACTGGGAGCTGGCCTCGCCGTACCTAACGGTCCCAAGGGGGACCTCAAGGAGGGCCGCATGGCCACAGTTATACGCGTCGAGTCACCAGTCGGTGACGACGCTGAAAAGACCATTTCATTTGAGACCGGCAAGCTGGCCGGACTAGCCAACGGCGCGGTGCTCGCAGGCCTGGGTGAAACCAGGATCCTCATGACCGCCACTGCCGCCGGACACGTCCGCGAAGGCATTGATTTCTTCCCACTCACCGTCGACATCGAAGAGCGGATGTACGCGGCGGGCAAGATCCCCGGCTCGTTCTTCCGTCGTGAAGGTCGGGCACCCGAGTCTGCGATCCTGACCTGTCGCCTGATCGACCGGCCCCTGCGTCCGTCGTTCCCCTCGGACTTCCGCAACGAGGTCCACATCGTCGGCACCGTGTTCGGTGCTGACCAGGTCAACCCCTACGACGTTCTCGCAATCAATGGCGCATCAGCTGCGCTGACCATTTCGAATATCCCGTTCGCGGGCCCGATCGGCGCTGTCCGACTCGCCTACTCGTCCACCGGTGAGTGGATTCCGCATCCCACCTACGAAGAGGGCGATGCGTCTACTTTCGAGATCGTCGTGGCCGGTCGTCGCCTCGACAACGGCGACGTAGCCGTCATGATGGTCGAGGCCGGAGGCACCGAAGCCGCCTGGGGTCTCTACCAGGAGGGCGCCCCCAAGGTTGACGAAGCGGCACTCGCCGAGGCGCTCAACCAGTCGAAGCGTTGGATCTCGGACGTCATCTCGCTGCAGATCGAACTGGCCGAGAAGGTTCTGGCGGCCGACGGCCCCAAGGAGCCCCTCTCCTACACCCCCCAGATCGACTACACCGACGACATCTACTCCAAGGTCGAGTCCTTCGCAGGCGCCCGCATCACCGAACTCATGCAGATCGCTGACAAGGCCGAGCGCACTTCGGGTGAATCGGCACTTCGTGACGAGACCCTCGCAGAGGTGCTCCCCGGAGTGGTCGCCGCCGCAGTTGCAGCTGGTGAATCCGAGGACGCGGCGACTGCCGGGTCGACCAAGCAGATCAAGAACGCCTTCCGTTCACTGTCCAAGTCGACGGTTCGTTCTCGGATCGTCAACGAGGGTGCCCGCATCGACGGGCGTGGCCTGGACGAGCTCCGTGCCATCTCGGCCGAGGTCGGCGTTCTGCCGACCGCTCACGGGACCGGCTTGTTCCAGCGTGGTGAGACCCAGGTCCTTAACGTCGCGACGCTCGGTATGGCGAAGATGGACCAGATGATCGACGGAATCGATCCGGTTACCCGCAAGCGCTACCTGCACCATTACAACTTCCCGCCGTTCTCGACCGGCGAACCCGGATTCATGCGTGGACCGAAGCGTCGTGAGATCGGCCACGGTGCACTCGCCGAGCGTGCGGTTTTCCCGGTTGTTCCTTCACTCGAAGAGTTCCCCTACACCATCCGTCTGGTTTCCGAGGTTCTCGGCTCCAACGGTTCGTCCTCGATGGCGTCGGTCTGCGGTTCGACCCTGTCGCTCATGGACGCCGGTGTGCCGATCAAGGCGCCGGTTGCAGGTATCGCCATGGGACTGGTGTACGCCGAAGGCAAGTACGTGACGCTGACCGACATCCTGGGTGCCGAAGACGCCTTCGGTGACATGGACTTCAAGGTCGCCGGCACTTCGGAGTTCATCACTGCGCTCCAGCTCGACACCAAGATCGACGGAATTCCGGCGGACGTTCTGGCCGGCGCTCTCGACCAGGCT
>JBATWQ010000205.1:0-12638 GCA_049672765.1 Microthrixaceae bacterium
GGTCTTCAGCTCCACCAGGGTCGATGCGATCAGCAGAAATTCGGTTGCCACCTCCAGGTCGAGGTGGTCCATCCGTGTGAGCTCGATGATGTATGCATCGACGATCGTCGAGAGGTTCACCTCGTAGAGGTCGACCTGCTCACGGAGGATCAGGTGGAGCAGAAGGTCGAAAGGGCCTTCGAACACTGGAGTCTGAACTGCGTAGGCCACGTAGCCATTGTAACCACTTCCGCGAGGCATATCACACGCGTGTCATTTGAATCTCGTGCCCGTCCGGATCGCTGCCCTCCGCTCCGCATCGGCTACTGGAGCAAATGCATGCAGGAGGGCTCGCTGTCCACAGTTAGCATCGGCAGAATGTCACGTGTCTTTTCTGGAATCCAGCCGACCGGAGATCTTCATCTCGGAAACTTCCTCGGAGCGATTCAGACCTGGGTCGAGGACCAGCACCTGGCCGACAGCTTCTACTGCATCGTCGACCTACACGCACTCACCATCCCCAAGGCGCCCGGCGAGGTCCGCGAGAAGACCCTGGAGTTGGCGCAGGTGCTCATCGCATGCGGGGTCGACCCACAGGTGTGCACGCTCTTCGTCCAGAGCCATGTCCGCGAGCATTCAGAACTGGCATGGTTGATCCAATGCGTCACCTCGATGGGCGAGCTACGGCGGATGACACAGTTCAAGGACAAGGCCGAGGGCAAGGAGTTCATCTCGGCCGGGCTGTTCACCTATCCGGCGCTCCAGGCCGCCGACATCCTCCTATACGACACCGACAGGGTCCCCGTCGGGGAGGACCAGCGTCAGCACATCGAGTTGACACGGGATGTCGCCGAACGCTTCAACTCCCGCTACGGCGACACTTTTGTCATCCCGAGCGCCTCGGTGCCCCGGGCAGGCGCCCGGGTGATGGACCTGCAGGAACCGACGAACAAGATGTCCAAGTCCGCTGCCAGTGACGCCGGGACCGTCTACGTCAGCGAGGATCTCGCCGGAATGGCGAAGAAGTTCAAGCGTGCAGTCACCGACTCCGACGGCGAGGTTCGTTTCGACCCTGCCACCAAGCCGGGAGTCTCGAACTTGCTGTCGATCCTCGGCGCGGTTACCGGCCGGACACCCGAAGAGACCGCCGAGAGCTACTCCCAGTACGGACCGCTCAAGTCCGACACCGCCGAGGCGGTCGTCGAGATGCTGCGGCCGATACAGGAGCGGATCAAGGAGCTCCGCGAAGACCCAGCTCAGACCGAGTCCCTGTTGCAGGTCGGCTCCGAGAAGGCCCGACAGGTCGCGTCCAAGGTCGTTGAGCGGGCCAAGAACAGTATGGGCCTTCTGCCCGGCTGAGCTGTCAGAGTTTCCCGTCATCCGCGGCGCTCAACAGCCGTCCCGCCTCCACCGGGACCGTCCAGTCCTCCTCGGGGCTGTGGTGCTGGGCGGACCAGGCAACGACCCGGGCGTCAGAGCCGGCCAGTTCCAGAATGTCGACCCCCAGTTCGGGATATTTGAGATACAGCCCGATCTTGCGGGTCATCCCCGATTTCTCGGCCCATTGGTCCGCCATCTCATCTCCGAAGAGGGCTCCACAGACGGTGGCGATCACCCGTCCGTAGATACCCAGACCCGCGACCGACTTGCCGACGTCGTGGAGGAGCGCTGCCGTGACTACCCACGCCCTATCTTCCGCGTCGACTATCCCCGACTGATCCAGGTTGGACGCGACCTTTCTGGCTACGCCGATCGAATGGGACCTGTCCCCCGGGCCGAGCCGGGCGAAGGCGTTGCGCTCGGCCTTGTTCATATGATTCTCTGCCCACACGGTGTCCTGCTGGGACGGCGCCCCGGCCGTCAGCGAACGGAAGAATCGTCCGGCCCGATGGATCGGCTGGAGCCTCATTTCGCTCCTGCGCCGGTGGTCGCCCGGGCTCTCGGGTGGGCGGACATGTATGCGCTCCATAGCCGCTCGGTTGCAACCTTTGTGTAGAGCTGGGTGGTACTGATCGACGCGTGACCGAGCAGTTCCTGGACGGTCCGGATGTCGGCCCCGTTGTCCAGTAGGTGGGTTGCACACGAGTGCCGCAACACATGCGGACTGATCGCACTCACGGGAAGACCCGCTGACAGGGAGCGCTTCTGGAGGATCTGCCATACGGCCTGGCGGGTCAGCCGGGTCCCTTTGGAACCCAGGAAGATCGCCTCGGAGTCATCCCGGCTGCGCCACTGTCTCGGAAGTAGGCCGGGGCGGCCGTCGTCGAGCCACTCCCCGATCGTGCGCACCGCGTGCCGACCCAGGGGGACGACCCTTTCCTTGGACCGCTTGCCCAGGACCCGCATCAACGCAGCGTCAAGATCGATGTCACCGAAACGCAGCCCACAGACCTCGGACACCCGGGTTCCGGTCCCATAGAGGGTTTCGATGAGCGCCCGGTCACGCAGAGAAAAGGGGTCGCGCTGCGACTCGGCGACCGCCAGCTCCAGGCTGTCGAGAAGCATCATCACCTGATCTTCGGACAGTGCCTTCGGTAAATGCGCCGGCAGCGAGGGGTTCTCAAGATCAGCAGCGGGGTCGTCGGAGCGCAGGCCCTCTGCGGTCAACCAGCGATGCATCGTCCGTATGCTCACCATTGTCCGCGCAACAGAGGCCGGGGCCAGAGGTATCTGGGGAAGGTGAGCGACGAAGGCAAGAACATCGTCGGGTCGGGCCTGGGAAACGGTCACGCCGCGCTGCTCACCCAGGAACTCGGTGTAGCGGCGCAGATCCCGGCGATAGGCCTCGAGCGTCTTGTGTGAGCGGCCCTTCTCTACGACCAGGTGCGTAAGGAACTCCTCAACCTCGATCGACAGCAGGGTCTTCGATGAGCTGAGGGCCATGGCTCGGCTCAGGTGACCTTCAGTCGACTCGCCGCCATGATCAGACCGATGACCGTCTTGGCGTCGGTGATCTCGCCGGCTGAGACCATTTCGATCGCCTTGACGAGCGGAACGGTGATGATGTTCATGTACGTCTCTTCCAGACCGTCGCGGTTCATCTCGGTCTGGGTCAGATTCTGGCCGAGGAATACGTAGCTCTCTTCGTCGCAGAACCCGATGGAGTTGTGGAATCGACTCAGCAGTTCGAGCTTGCCGGCGATCAGCCCGACCTCTTCTTCAAGTTCGCGCGCCGCGGTGACCTCGACCGGTTCGTCGGGTACGTCACGTTTACCGGCGGGGATCTCGATCGCGAAGGCGTTGAGGGGCGCACGGAACTGCGACACGAGAACAACGTCGCCGTTGTCGTAGATCGGGACTATCGACACAGCGCCGGGGTGACGGACCACGTCTCGTTCGAACTTGGTGCCGTCGGGAGCCTCGAACCTGGAGTTGTACAGACTGATCACGTAGCCGTCATGCACCAGATCGTCGTCTAGATGTCTGAAACCGCTCACGCTTCGGTGACGGCCCCGACATCGTGGCGACCCTCGCCCGGATGGACCACCGCTCCGTTGGTAGAACGTACGTCTACCTCGGGCAACTGGGGATTGCGCCCACGGGCCCGATCGACAACCGCTCCGATCAACTCCCGGAAAAGTGGCGCAGGATTGGTGGGCCGACTCTTGAACTCGGGATGCGCCTGGGTGCCAACCCAGAACGGGTGATCATCGAGTTCGATGAACTCGACCAGGCGACCGTCGGGTGACGTGCCCGAGCAGCGGAAACCGCTGCCCTTGAACTTGTCGCGATACTGCGGATTGAACTCGAAGCGGTGGCGGTGACGCTCAGAAACGATCGTCTCGCCGTAGGCCTCGGCGACCTGGGAGCCCTCTTCCAGATGAGCTGTGTAGGCGCCTACTCGCATGGTCCCGCCCTTGTTGGTGATCTCGCGCTGGGAGTCCATCAGGTCGATGACCGGATGCGGGGTCTGCGGATCGAACTCGGTGGAGTTGGCGCCCTCGAGGCCGAGCACGTTCCGTGCGAACTCCACGGTCATGACCTGCATGCCTAGGCAGAGTCCCAGACACGGGATGTTGTGCTCGCGTGCGTAGCGGGCGGCGGCGATCTTGCCTTCGATGCCGCGCTCGCCGAAACCACCGGGAATCACGATCCCGTCAAGGCTCGAGAGTCGACCCGAAACCAGTAACCCTTCGACGTCCTCGGCCTCGATCCAGTCGACCGTGACGTCGGCGCCGTGGTGGAATCCGGCGTGGTTCAGCGACTCGACGACCGAGAGGTAGGCGTCGGGCAGGCTTACGTATTTTCCGATGATCCCCACGTGTACCGGGAAAGTGGCTGCCGAAACCCGGGCGACCAGGTCACGCCACTCGGTCAGGTCAGGCGCAGTGTCCGGAAGATGGAGGATCTCGCCCACGACACGGTCGAGACCCTCGTCGTGCATGACCAGCGGAATGTCGTAGAGAGAATCGGCGTCGGCGGCGTTGACCACGGCGTCGACGGGCACGTCGCAGAGTGACGAGATCTTGCGCTTCAGGTCGGCCGAGATGACGTCTTCGGAGCGGCAGACGATAGCGTCGGGCTGGATGCCCCGGCTCCTGAGCTCTGTCACTGAGTGCTGGGTCGGCTTGGTCTTCTGTTCACCCGATGGTCCGATGAAGGGGATCAGGGTGACGTGGACGTAACAGACGTTCTCGCGGCCAACGTCCAGCCTGAACTGCCGGATCGCCTCTAGGAACGGGAGAATCTCGATGTCCCCGACCGTTCCGCCGATCTCTGTGATGACGACATCGGTGCCGTCCACCCCGAGGCGCTTGATACGCCGCTTGATCTCATCGGTGATGTGGGGAATTACCTGCACGGTCTTGCCCAGGTATTCGCCTCTACGTTCGGCGTCGAGCACCGCCTGGTAGATCGAGCCGGTCGTGGCGTTCGAATCCCGGGTCAGTTGCTCGTCGATGAAGCGCTCGTAGTGCCCGAGATCCAGATCGGTCTCGCCGCCATCGTTGGTGACGAAAACCTCTCCGTGCTCGAACGGGTTCATCGTGCCGGGGTCGACGTTGATGTACGGATCCAACTTCTGAAGGGTCACGTGAAGCCCGCGAGCCTTCAGAAGTCGACCTAGCGATGAAGCCGTGAGTCCTTTACCCAGACTCGATGCCACGCCACCGGTGACGAAGATGTGCTTTGCCACAGCCTCTCCTGTAGGTCGGTTCTACCGAGGGTAGCGCGGTCTCGGTGTCCCCAAATCTCCGACCTGACCGGTAGCCTCTCCGCCACCGGCTCAAAATGCCCTCACACATGGTGACAGATGCCTGACCCCACCGAACGTTTCGGCGATCCGCCCCCCTCGGGACCCCGATCCGTCGATGAACACGATGCGCCAGATTTCACTCCGGCGTCCGACAAATTCAGCGCCGACCGGGGTACCGATGATTTTGAGGCGGAACCCGTCGACCGGGGTGCCTTCAGAGATGCCGACGACCTTGAGGTGGAACCCGCTGACCGGGGTTCGACCCGCATGGACATGGCCCTGCTGGCGGTCGCGGCACTGCTGATCCGGGTTCCGGCGTTTCTGTCTAGCCGGCATCTGACCTTCGACGACGGCGTTTTTGCCAGCTCGGTCATCGCAATGCGTGACGGCGCCCTGCCCTTCAGGGACGTCTTTTCGAGCCAGGGACCGCTGTTTCTTCCCCTGGCGTTCGTCGGCGACCTGATCGGCTTTCGCACTCTCGATGCTCCACGGGTGCTGGCGATCCTGTCAGGCGTGTCGATAACCCTGACCGCCTACTGGTGCCTCCGGACGATGGCCGGGCGCAGAGCTGCTGTCTTCGGCTCACTGGTTGTCCTCACATCCGGATGCCTCATGTGGGTTACAGGCCCTCTTGCCGCCGACGGACCAGCGCTCGCGTTTGCGATGCTCTCGTTCGCCCTGGCGCTTGTCTACAACCGTCGTCCGACCCTCAGAACAGCGCTGTTGATGGGTTTGGCGGTCGGCGCGACGCTCTGCACCAAGGCAATGGAAGCCCCGATCCTGTTGCCCGTCGTGATGGTCCTGGGCGCGCCGCTGCTCGCCGCGTTCCGCTCGGGCACCCTCCGGGTGAGGAGCTTCCTCGACACGTTCGCCGCCGCGGCCATTTCGGCCGTCCTGTTCCTGGCCATCAGCGTGCCGTTCGGTTTGAGCGATGTCTGGGACCAGTCGTTCCGCTACCGCACCGAGGCTGCGAGCGCCCGGGACCCACTGGCCAATGCAGCGAAGATCATCTCGACAATGTGGGACAGGGATCTGGTGATCTGGCTGTGTGCGGCAGCGGTAATCGCCTGGTCGCTCCGAACCTGGAGCCAGCGCCGGAACCCGGGCGGCGAGACGCGGAACCCGCGCGGCGAGACACGGAACCCGCGCGGCGAAGCAATCGACTCGACGTCTTGGGCCACGAGAACCCCTGGACGGACCCTTACGCCCTCGGGACGGACCCTGGTCGTGTCCTGGACAGTCTTCAGTTTTCTCTGGCTCGTCTTCATGGTCAGCCCGATGTGGCGTCCACACGTTTCCGCGATGGTGCCGCCGCTGGCACTGCTACTCGGGTTGTTCACCCCACCGCGCAGGGTGCTCCTGGTCCTAGCTGTGATCGCGGTGCCGCTTACGGCGATCCAGCTCGACGGGCTTCTGGCACCGGGCGAATACAAGGGATCCGAGGCCGAGGTTGTCTCGATACTCGAAGGACTACCAACGGGCGCATGGGCGCTCAGCGATGAACCCGGTCTGGTTTGGCGGGCAGGGCGACGCACGACCGCCAACATGGTCGACCCGTCGATGCTGAGGGTCCAGCAGGGGCGCTACACCGCCGCCACGCTCGCCGAAGACGCAGCGCTGCCCCAGGTCTGCGCCGTAGTTGTGCGCTCCAACGAGCGATTTGGATCTTTTCCGGACCTGGGCGAGCGGCTCGATGACGAGGGCTACACGGTCGCCGCTACGTCCCGGAATCGGGCTGGCGATGACCAGAGGGTTTACGTGAAGACCGACTGCGATCCACTCGGCTGACACCAACCCGATCAGTCTCGGGAGCTAGGAACCGACGTCTGCCAGTTGGTCGTCTGGTTCGGCCTCGGAGCCGACCCTGGGCCCGTCGACCGCAACCTCTGCATCCACCCTGAGCATCAGATGTATGAGCGAGGCGCTGATCACACCAAGCATCATCCCCGGGACGGCGATCCCAGAGTCGTTGAGAGCGAAGCCCAGAACCATCGCACAGCTGAGCCCGGCAACCGCCGCACGCTCCTGTGGGATCCGCTCTGCGATGGTGTGGAGCCGCCAGGGGGCCTTCCAGAAGATGAACCCGATGAATGCGAAGACGAGCGGCAGCATCAGCGTCCACACCGAACTGGTTATGACGCTCAGGTTGGCGTCGAGTTTGCGCAGGATGACGGTCTCGAACGCCCCGGCGCCGTTGTTGGAGATGTCGGCGAGAAGTCGTCCCAGGTGCGTCCGCTCGGCGGGTGGCCTCATCAGGTCTGCCAGGCCGAGCACAACCACTGCGACGACCGCGCCAACTGCAAGGCTGATGACGGTCCGCAGCTTGATCCTGATCTCGAGGAGCATCAGAGCTGTCACGCCGATCGAGGGGACGAGCGCCAAAGCCCCACCGACGTCTGCGCCCCAGATTGGAAGCCCGTCCACGAGCAGCGCCCAGATGAGTAGGGCCACACCGATCCTCGCTCCCCTGCGACCACCGATCCGGTGTGCGAGAAGGGCTGCGAGCATGATTGCCGCGGCCGAGAACATCGAGAACGCAGGGTTGCCCATGCCGTCGAAACGGCCTGCCACGGTGGGCGTATAGCCGAAGACGGTATTGAACTGGAGCAGACCACCCGTGATTATGTCGGCGCTCAAGAGACCGACGATCAGACCGAGCGTGGTTATCAGCGGGTCCACCAGATGCTTTCGCGTCGGGAGGTACGCAAGCGCCCCGAGCGCGATCGATACCACCACGGTGAAGGCCCAGAATGCGCCGTTACCCCATCGGTGGAACGGCAACATTCCCGCCAGATACGTGACCGGGAGGTAGGCGAGCACAGACAGGGTCGCTATCTCGGCGCCGGTACGGAAACGCCGAAATTCCCCCGACAGCACGAATATCGCGAGGGCCCACAGGATCAACTGCACCAGGACGAAAAGCCCGGACGCCGGCCCTACGATCGAGTCCCGGAACTTCGCGGCCTCGAAGGAATCGGACAGGAACTCCCGTCGCTGGTCGAAGTTCTTGGTGGTCGAGACCGACTCCATCAGCGTGCCCTCCATCGACGTCGGCACATCCACGTCGAGTAGAGACGCGATGGTCGGTGCGACGTCGACGGTCTGGATGAATCCAGCACGGCGGGTGGTCCCCGACGAGAGCAGGCCGGGTTCCACGTCGGGTGCCATCACACCGGCCACAGTGAGTCCGTTGCCATATCCGCTCGCGTACGGGGCGACGATCAGGACCGCGTCGGCCTCTGGGTCGACGTGGTCCATGAGCACGCCGAGGAGTTTGTCGGAACTCTCGATCGACTGGCGCCTCAGGCGGATCTGCTGCTCCGGCGTTGAGAGCGACTTGGCGTGCTCGTTGCGAACCATGTCGGATGCCTCGACGAGAACCACTGTTCTGTCGTGGAAGAAACGCTGGAAGGCCGACTCGACCTCGTCGATATCGAGCCTGGTTCCGAACGGTGCCGCCGGTGCGTCCTCGAGCAGAGTCCGACCGACCCTTCCCATCTGGACCAGACCGTTCGAGTCCATGAGGCCGACGCTCGCCTCGCGACGGAAATCCAGGTCCTCGACCCCGGCTCCGTGGTCGCCGTTGGCGATCACTGCCCGCCTGACACCGGCCGCCCCGAGCGCGTCGCCGAGCGCGCCGACCTCACTTCCATAGAGCAGTTGGCTGTTCAGGCTCTTCATCGAGACCAGACCCAGGTTGAAGACCGCTCCGAGGGCTGGCATCACCCCGGTTCTACGTGCGAACTCTTCGGCCGCCGGAGTCCCGTCGTAGCTTTCGCCTGCCTCCGGCGGAATGGAGTTCGGATCGATTGGATCGGGCTGGGGCGCCGTGATCGTCGCGCCGGTTTCGCTATCGGGGTCTTCTGCAGGATCGAGAGCACCGAGTGGGATCTCGACGGGGTCACCGAAGGAGTCGACGCCGCTGCTGCGGCTCAACCCGGCAATGAAGGCCAGGCTCGCCGCTGGGGTTCCCCTGGTCCTGGTGCCGGCGTTGAGCGTGGCGTAACCATCGGTTGCCGAGGTCTGACGGCTCACCGACCGCACCGACAGATCCGCGATAGCCGAGCGACTCAGAACCGACTTCAGATTGGGTGCGTCGGTCCCCTCCAGGTCCTCCCACGTCAGCGTCGGCACCGAATAGATGAGTACCCGCTTGGCCCGACCAAGTGGGGCGTCGGCCGACCGCCCCTTCTCGGCGTCCGAACTCTTCGCCCGGGTGGCGCCGTCGGTCGTCGAGGACGCCGCCTGGGCCGACCCTGGCGGAACAATGCCCAGGAGTGTCACGAGCAGCAGTCCGACGGCTGCGAGCTTGGAGGGACCTCGGCTCATCAAATCCTCATCTTCATGTCAGGGAGTCCTTGAGCGGAGCGTTGCCCCTGGGAATTCGCTTGGTCACCGAAACCCCCATGAGACGGATGAGTCCCATGTAGACCCCCAGCATCAGCGCCGAAAGGACTACCAGGGCGACGGTCTGGGCGAGCTTGTGTTCTGGTTTCCACTGTTCATAACAGGCCCAGCCGACTACACCGGCGATGGCAGAACACGCGAGCGACCGACCGAACAGCGATGGCAACACCCATGACCCGACCCTGCGCCGCAGCGCCACGGCAAGGACGAGTGAACCGACCAGGAAGGCGCAGCTGTGGGCAAGTCCGAGCAACATGACCAGATTCGTCCCGCCGGCGAATACCGCGGCCAATGCCATCATCGTCACACCTACCGCCGCCGCTGCGGCACCGGCCATGGCGGGAGTCCGGCTGTCGTCGTAGACGTAAAAAACCCTTGCGAGGAGAAAGAATGCCCCGTAAGGCAGCAACCCCAGACCAAGTGCGGCCAGTGAAACGGAAAGCATCTCGATGCCGTTGGAAACGTCTGCCGAACCGAACGCGAGAATCGACATCGCAGGTACCGACAACGCAGCGCACAATGCCGTCAACGGCAACAGGAGCACACACATCGAGTCGAGTGACCACCGCACCGACGCCTTGAACGCCTTTAGATCTCCTGCGAGGTTGTCGGCCACGAGTTCCGGAAGGATCGTCGTATGGATCGGTTGGGCGATGATTCCGTACGGAGCGAGGAAGAAGTACCAGCCGACCTGATACGCGACAACCCCTCCTTCAACCCCGCCGCCGGCGATTATGGCCGCGCCCCGGAGTAGAGCGGCGAAGCCGTGTTGGAGGCTCGCCCAACCAGACAGTTTCAGTAGCCGCCGCAGCCCTTCGTGGGAACGGGAGAAGCGGAGTCGGAGCCGAAACCCGCCGCGCAGAACAGCGAACGTGGGAATTGCCACGAAAGCGACCACACCCAGCGTTCCGCCTCCGGCCAGCAACAGCCGCTCCCCCATCGACAGATCCCGACCCGGATCGGAACCGGCCACGTATCGGAACACGATCAGGAATCCGACCATCACGATCGTGTTACCGATCGGTGCCATGGCGGGGACGATGAATGACCGTTGGGCATTCAGCACGGCGGTCGCAATCGCACCCAGGCCGTAGAGGACGACCTGGGGGATGAAGAACCAGAGCAGAAACGTCGTCAGGTTCCGCTGCGAAGCTGCCACCTGGGGGTCGTCCACCGCCGAGGTCAGAACCTTTGACAGCCACGGTGCGGCGACAACGCCTACGACTGCGACCGCCCCGAGGATCAGCGTGGCCAGGCCGAGAAGTTCGCTCGCCAGCGTCTCGGCACCTTTCTTGTCCTCGTGGTCGAGGAGTCCCACAAAGGTCGGTACCAGCACTGCCGACAGGGCCCCGGCCGCCAGAAGTTCGAACAGGACGTTCGACACCGTATTGGAGCTCTGGAACCCGTTACCCAGATATGTGGTGCCGAGGATGGCGGCAATCGCCAGGACTCTGATCGCCCCGAAACCACGGGACACCGCTGCGGCAACTCCCATTCCTGCGGCCGACCGCGCAACGGTCGGACTGCCGCCCTGGGGCAATGTCACAGGCCCGGCCATTTGGGCAGCACCGAGTCTGCTCCCCCACCGAAGCCGTAGCTTCCGGTCTTGCCGTCCTCGAACTGCTGCAGGGCAATTATCGAGGCAACCCTTCCTGCAACGACATCAAGGTCGTCGACGGTCGAGATCGTGGATCTGATCCTGTCATCCACCAGGTCACGGATGAGGGTGCCACGCTCGTCGTCGGTGTTGTCATCCTTGCTGCGCTGCTCGGCGAGGATCGACGGGATCTCACGCGAGCCTCCGGCGGCAGCCAGCGCTGCGACAGCGGACCCGGGGTCGGCAACGTCGGAATCCCTACCGGTGATGGCGACGACGTTGAGGATTGCCCCACCTACCGGATTGTCGCCGTCGATCAGTTGAAGTTCCAGGATCGACTGCTGTTCGAGGCTCTTGAGCAGAGCCAAGTCGACGATGTTGACCGCGGCATCGGCCGTACCGCCGGGAGTGGGTGCAGTTGTCGTGGGCTCGGGTGTAGTCGTGGCTTCGGGCTGGTCGACGGTCGTGGTCGAGGTCGTAGTGGTCGAGTTGGACCCCGCGGCTGTCTCCTTGAGGAGATCGTCGAGAAACAACTCCCACATGGTCGAAGCAACCCTGCGATGGGGAAGCGGGTCGACTCCCAGACCAGAGGAGAGTCGGCTCAGGAACTTCTCCGAGGAGGGATCCCAGGCCTTGTCCACCCAGATGATGCCGGGTGTGTTCGAACCGGCGACCCGGAGCTGGTCCACGAGTTCCTCGATCGGAGCACCGTTGAGTCCCGACTCCGCCACGACCAGTGTCGTGGTTCCTTCCAGGCGACCCTCGATCAGGTACTGCTCGGACTCGGCGGCGAACTTCTCGTGGTCGGCGATGTCGCGGTTCTTCTGGTCCATGACCCCGACGGTCTCGTCGAGGTTGGCCTCGACCCGCTCGAGTCGGTCCTTGAGCGAGCTCGAGATCCCATCGTCGAGTACCGAACCGAGTACAACTCCGACCGACAACGCCAGGAAGAACGCCACGATGGATACGAGATAGAAGCGAAATGTCACCATGTCAGGAGAATCGTCCAGTCAGTGAGTACCAGAAGCCGCGCACGTCGAGCCACACGGTGCGAAGTAGTAGTTGAAGCGAATCGGAAACCAGCGCCACCGCCAGGATTACGGTGATTGCAGATGCGACCAGCAGAACTATGTCCCGTCTGCGCACGCGCCCTCGGTAGAGCTGGCTCACGCCTTTGGCGTCGATGAGCATCGGACCCAGCCGGAGCCGGGTCAGGAATGTCGATGACATTCCGGCGCGGCCCTTGTCGAGGAACTCGACCATCGTCGCGTGCGTACCCACAGCGACGATCAGTTCGGCCCGCATCTCGTAGACGAGCATCATCGCCGCGTCCTCGCTGGTGCCGTCGATTATGAACTCCTCGTACGGGAGTCCCTTTTCGACGAGTTCCTCACGCCCCGGGGCACGGCCGTCGGGGTGGACGTGGTGGATCAGCTCCGCCCCGCAGTTCCAGGCCCGTTC
>JBATWQ010000206.1:0-8370 GCA_049672765.1 Microthrixaceae bacterium
CGGGCCCGGCGACCTTGGCCCACTCGGTCAGATCCGGGCCCGTCGCCCGGATGAAATAGCAGCCGTTTACGGTGCTCGACCCTCCGACGACACGGCCGGACCGAAGGCTGATCGTGCGGTCCGCTGCGTCCTTGACGTCCCAGGATCTGGATGTCGCCGGGTCAAACGCCGACGACAACGATCCGCGACTGCGCGAACCACCGAATGGTCCCGGCGGATCGCCCACAGGTCCGACATCGCCCGGGAGCGTCGCGTCCAGCCAGTCGCCTTCTTCGATGAGAACCACTTCACGATCGCGGTTCTCGCTCAGCCTGGCGGCCAGGACACAGCCGGCCGAACCGGCTCCCACAATGACCACTTTCTGGGACTGGCTCACCGCAACCTCATCCCCGCTCCCGTGCCCATCCCAATACGGGCGTCACCGGGAATGCGAACATCACCGGCCCGACTCAGATCTCCACCTGGGAGCCGACCTCGACCACGCGTCCCGCAGGCAACCTGAAGAAGCGGGCGGCACCGGCCGCTGAACGGAGCTGGAATGCGAAAAGCCGCTCACGCCAATCCGCCATCCCGTGGATCGGCGCCGCAATTACCGTCTCCCGTCCGAGGAAGTATGTGAACCCGCCCTCGCGGAAGCGCAGTCGCTTGTCGTCGATTGCCATGAGCGAAGCCTCGACGTCGGGCTCCTCGAAGAAGCCGTAGTTGAGCGTCACCTGGAAGAAACCCTCGCCGAACTCGACGACTTCGGCCCGGTGGGCAGGATCGACGTATGGCTCGTCAGAGGTACTGATCGAAAGAATGACGACACGTTGATGGATCACATGATTGTGACGGGTGTTTGTAATGAGCGCCGGTGGTGCCGCACCCGAACCCTTGAACAGGAATACCGCGGTCCCCGGGACCCTCGCGGTCTCCGGGTCCAGGTCGGCCAGGAAGTCGTCGATGAGAACTTCGCCACGCCGGATGCGCTCGGCGAGCAGCTGACGTCCCGTCCTCCAGGTCGTCATGAATGCGATGATCGCTATAGCAACGATGATCGGGAACCAGCCGCCCTGGGGAATCTTGGCCAGGTTGGCCAGGAAGAACGACAGGTCGATTATGAGGATCGGGGCCGAGATCGCCACGACCTTCCATGTCGGCCACTTCCACTTCGAATGGACGAACGCCGCCATGAGCAGAGTCGTGATTCCCATCGTTCCAGTAACAGCAATTCCGTAAGCCGCCGCCAGGTTGGCGGAGCTACCGAAAGCCACAACCAGCGTGATGCTGCCGGCCATCAACAGCCAGTTGACAACCGAGACGTAGACCTGACCGACGTGGGCTGCCGAGGTGTGGGAAATGGCGAGGCGCGGCAGGTAGTCGAGCTGGACCGCCTGGACGGTCATCGAGAACGCGCCCGAGATAAGTGCCTGTGAGGCGATGATGGCAGCGAGGGTCGCTATTCCGACCAGGAACGGTCCGGCCCACTCGGGTCCGAGAAGGAAGAATGGGCTCTCGATCGCGGCCGGATTGCTGAGCACCAAGGCGCTCTGGCCGAAGTAGTTCAACATCAGACACGGCAATGCCAGCGAGAACCAACCCACCCGGATCGGCGCCCGGCCGAAGTGCCCCATATCGGCGTAGAGCGCCTCCCCGCCGGTCACGACCAGAAACACGCTTCCGAGCGACAGGAAGCCGTTCATACCGTTGTGGGTCAGGTAGCGAAGCCCGTAATACGGGTTGAACGCCTTGAGCACCTCGAGGTCTCCGAGTGTCTTCCACAGTCCGAGGCCGCCGATGATGACAAACCACAGGATCATCACCGGCCCGAACACCCGACCGACCGCTCCGGTACCCCTTTTCTGCACGGCGAACAACCCGACGAGAATCACCACCGATATCGGCACGATGAAAGTCTTGAGAGTCGGCTGGATCACGCCGAGACCCTCGACCGCTGACAGCACCGAAATTGCCGGGGTGATCACCCCGTCGCCGTAGAGCAGTGCGGTGCCGAACAGGCCCAGGATCACCAGCCACTTGACCCTTCCGGCTATGACCGCTCCCCTCCTGGGGGCGACCATCGAGGTCAGAGCGAGAATTCCACCCTCGCCCTTGTTGTCGGCCTGCATGACGTAGAGCAGGTACTTGATCGAGACGATCAGGATCAACGCCCAGACGACGAGCGAACACGCGCCGATCACGTTCACTTCGGTAACGGCGAGGTGGTGGGCCTCGAAGGTCTCACGAAACGCGTAGAGGGGACTGGTACCGATGTCCCCGTAAACGACTCCCAGTGCACCAAGGGTGAGTGGCGCCAATCCCGGCTTGGACGTTGTCTGACCGCTCACACTCGCTGTCACTCTCTGCCGTGCTCTGCCGTGCTCTGCCGCAGAGCGGCTGGCATTAAAATTTGCTGATAAGTCGGCTTGGCGATGATAGAGGCTCAGGCCCTCTGGTCTGATAATTCAAAGAACTCCGCTATCGAAATCGTATCGGGGCGGACTCCCAGAGCTATCTGAAGAGCGAGGCGTGCCTTGCCCGCGCTCAAGCCGTTTGACCCGATCGCACCCGCAGCGAAGAGCGTCGCGAAGCCACCCTTACCCCCATAGATGGGTTGGACCGAACCGGTTGTGCACCTGCTGGTCACGACGACGGGGATATCGGCTGACAAGGCTCCCCGCACTCCGTCGGCCAAGTTTCCGTTGATGTTTCCGGCGCCGCCGCCTTCCACGACGATCCCGGCCACGCCCTGATCGACCAGCCAGGGAACGAGGCCCGGATTCTGGTCCCAATGCGATGCGACGATTGCCACCTCGCCCCCAATGACGGTGTGACCCTCACCGTCTATTCGGGATGCGGGCGGCGGAGAGGGGGACGCCGTGTGGAATACAGGGCCGACTGGAGTCATCTCCCCGACCGGCCCCCTACCGGGCGATACGAACGACGCCAAAGCAGTTGTGTGCTGCTTCGTAGCCCATCGCGAATGGTGGATCTCCCCGTTCAGGCAGATGAGCGATCCACGACCCTGCGCTCTCGGATCAGCAGCAAGAAGTAGGGCGTCCGCCAAGTTCCTCGGTCCGTCTCCACCGAACTCATCGGCGTGACGCATCGAGGCAGTGAACACCACGGCGCCTTTCGTCGTCGTCCGTCCGACGATCAACTCCGCGAGCCAGGCGGTCTCTTCCAGGACATCGGTTCCATGTGTGATCACGACTCCCTCGGAACCGCCTTCGATGGCTTCGCGGGCGGTGTCAGCAATCGAGGCCGCGAGTTCGGTCGACAAGTTCCAGCTTCCGGGAACCGACATGTCGATCACCTGAACTGCTGAAACGTCCACGCTTCGACTGGCCGGGTCGTTCACCTCCGGCGAACCGACCGTCCCCGGAAGGTGTCCCCCGATTGTCCGGTATGAGATCCGCTTCGGGAGCCGTGCCAGCAACTCCTCGCCGCTCAGGGACGCCGACACCGAGCCGTCATGATTTCGGGTGGAGGCAATCGTTCCACCGGTTGAGATCAAAGTCAGTGCCATCCACCGAATCGTAGGCCCGGATTGCCCATTCTGAGAGAGACCCGCGCTCCAACGCGGCTCGGAACCGGGGCCCCGCCGGTCCCTCGCTAGCCTGCCAAGTCATGAGAACCCGTCGAGGCGTCCCAGCAGTCGCAATGGCCATCGCCATGCTCGCCGTCTCCTGCTCGCTCGTTGACAACAATTCGAGCTCTGCAGCTCTCACCTCCGACAAGAGGCCGTCGGTCGAGGCCACGACCGAGCCGTCGACCCGGTCGGACGGCGAACTGAAGTGGACCCGATGCCAGGACAAGGCGGCTTCGGCGGTGGGTCTCCAGTGCTCGACTCTCCAGGTTCCCCTCGACCCCGCCAAGCCGGATGGAGAGAAGATCGAACTTGCTCTCGCGCGCCAGACCTCCAAGGGGAGCGCGAAGGACCGGATCGGCTCCGTGGTACTCAATCCCGGCGGACCCGGTGGGTCCGGAATCGACTTCCTGGCATCGGCCGCACCCGCGTTTCCAGCCGACCTCACCAAGCACTTCGACCTCGTCTCGTTCGACCCCCGCGGAGTTGCTGAGAGTTCTCCCGTGCGTTGCCTGGACGACAAGACCAAGGCCGAGCAGCTGAAGGGTGACCTGTCCCCGGACGATCCGGAAGAGATGAAGCGGGCCCTCGCCGACCAGAAGGAATTTCTTGAGGGTTGCAAGAAACGATCAGGGGACCTGCTCACCCACATGAGTACAGCCGACGTCGCGGCCGACCTCGATCAGATTCGGGAAGCGGTGGGCGACAAGAAGCTCACCTACGTCGGATTCTCCTACGGCACCGCGATCGGTGCCGTCTACGCGACCCTCTTCCCTCAGAACACCCGAGCCCTGGTACTCGACGGTTCGGTCAGCCCCGTGAGCGACCCGGTCGAAGAGGCCGAGAGCCAGGCCGAGGGTTTCGAGCACACGCTCAAGAACTTCGTCTCTGCCTGCAACGCGGACAAGAAATGCGCCATCGGCCCGGATGCAGCCAAGGTGATCGCCCAGACCCGAGCAGCCCTGGACAAGAAGCCGGTGAAGGTGACCGACCAGAGCGGGACCCGGGAACTCGGGGTGGACCTGTTCGATCTGGGACTCGCCAGCGCCCTCTACGACACATCCCTGTGGGGTACCGTCGCTAGTTCGATCGCCTCGATCGATGACGGTGGGGCCGAACTCCTGCTCTCGCTCGGGGACCGGCAGACCGGACGACAGCCCGACGGCTCGTTCGACAATTCGAGCGACGCCCAGTCGATGGTGAGCTGCGCCGACGAGCGTCAGCGTCCATCGCTGGAGCAGGCCGAAGCTGATGCCCGACGTATCAAGGCCGTCGCACCGACGTTCGGCGACATTCTCGCCTGGTCGACCCTCGGATGTCTGGGGTGGCCAGAGGCATCCAACCCGGTACCAAAGGTCACGGGGGCTGGCTCGGCACCGATACTCGTTGTCGGCACACTGGGCGATCCGGCGACTCCGTACTCCTGGGCCCAGCAAATGACCTCGGCACTCGAATCAGCGCAGCTGCTGACCTATGAAGGCGACGGTCACACTGCGTTTCTGCGGGCCGGGGACTGCATCAACAATGCGGTCGTCGACTACCTGGTCGACCTCAAGCTTCCGGAGGCCGACAAGAGCTGCCCCGCGGCCAAGAGCTCGATCAGCTTCGGCGGCCTCTCGGACGAAGTGGTCCGCCAACTCGTCGAGGCTGGTCTTCCAGAAGACCTGGCGAACTGCGTCATCGATGGTCTGATCGAAAAGGTTGGCCTGGCGGAGTTCAACAGGATCGTCCTCGAACAGGACACCGACGCGCTGGCCAAGCTCGTTACCGCCCAGACCTTGTCCTGTGTGAGTTCCGGCAAGAACTGATCCCGTTCAACCGGGCCACTCTCATCTGATGAGGCTGGCCAATCCCCACACGGCGGCGACTCCGCCGATTGCGATCATCACCAGAGCCCGACCCAATGGCGGCCTGACGGGTTCCTCGCTCGGCTTCGGGCCCCCGGACCTCTTTCCGGCTTCCGCAGAATCGACCGACCCTCCCGGTGGACGAAGCACGGCGAGAACATTTCCCACAACCATCGCCGCCCCGAACGCCAGCACGATCCATGGAAGGAAATCATCGCCCAGGAAGAGAACTCCCTCTTCGGCGAGCATCAGCATTTTCCAACCACACCTATAAGCGGTTTCATCACCCAATCCGTAGCACCGCCCGGCTGGCCGTGACCAACCCACCGCCGCGCCGCACGGAAGCGGCCGGACCAACAAAAATGGGGTTCTCGAAAGATTCCTCGAAAACTCATTCAAGAAATTGCGAGGGGTGACGATACATCTAGTACCGATGGTTTCGCCCCCATCGGTACACAGCCGGGGCAAACGGAGCGTGGGATCACACCTCCCTCCAAACGCATCGCCTCCAGCGCTTTCCCAGGTGCTGGCTGCTTTCGTGGCCCGCGCTCCGCCCCGCAGCTGTGTGTCCGCTCCGACAAAGGGCTTGGGGCCCATTCGGATCGAAGAGTCGGATAGCCCCCGATCGGCCGCCGGTGTCTGGCCCAGACTCGCCGCCGCTGGCTGGCCTTTGGACATTCGACACTGGTGGGGTCCTGGTTCCGGGCCGCTCGAACCGACTCAGCCCGCAGGTTCCTGTCCTAGAGAACAACAGGAGCGCTCGGACCCGGCAAGGGCTAAAAACGTTGCAATGCGAAATATCGTTTGAATCCAACAGTCGCCGGTAGCGTTGTGTGGACACCAAAGCATTTCGCTGCGGAAGTTCCGCAAGACCGCCAAGGGGTAGACCTTGAACAATCGAGCTATCGCACTCCTGATCGGAATGATCTCCGCCATCCTGGGTCTGGTCGCGCTCCTGGTCGACAGGTCAACGATCGGGCTGTTCGCCGGCCTGGTCGGGCTAGCCACCTCTGCTGTCATCTCTACCCAGAACGATGGAGTCCACGCTGGCTCCGGCACCGGCGATGTGGCATCGACTTCCCCATCAACCACTGAGCCATCTGCCAGTCAGGCGTCAGTCGCCGAAGAACCCGACAACCAGCAGCTTGCGCTGGCAAGCGAACGAATCAGCTCACTTGAGTCCGAACTCAAGACCCTTCGCGCAGAACTCTCTTCTCCCCCCGAGGAGCGTTCTGCGCTGACAGACCCAGAGTCCCAGCTCTACTCCGAGGCATATTTCCGAGTTGCTCTCGACGCCCGTATAGCGGCCGCCCGACGCCATCTTCGTCCCGTGGCAATCGCCCTTCTCGATGTGAATGAGGGACCGGCGTCCTCCCTGACTCCGGTTCCGCCGGCGCGCGCCGCGGAGTCGATTCGCCAGACGATCCGCGATGCCGACACCGCATGCAGACTCAGCGACGGAACCTTCGCGATAATCCTTGAGGACACCCCCGAGAACGGTGCGGTGTGGACCGTCGAGCGTGTTCGGCGCAACCTCGTGAGCAGATTCGGTAACCACACGATGTGGGCCGGAGTCGCCTGCTACCCGGCGCATGCGTTCTCGACCGACGACCTGCTCGCCCAGGCCAACGAGGCGCTCGTTTCCGCCCGGGAATGGCAACAGGATCGCATCGAGGTTGCCATCTCGGAGTAGGCGGTCCTGGGCTGATCAGCCCAGCGGTTCGCCCAACTCGGATCTAATCACATCGGCGTCGGCGTCAGAGGCGCGTCCTGCGAAGCGAACCGAACCCGGGGTACTGGAGAGGTCGGCGACTACGTTCGGCATCGGGATGCCGTCGACGGTCACAATCGCCGAGCGCTCGCGATAGTGGGGGTCGCTGAAAATGTCCGCCATGTCGTAGACCGGCGCAGCAGCGGCGTGCACCTCTTCGAACGCCGCAAGTACCTCGGCCTGGGTTCGGGCACCGATCCACGAAGTCATCAATTCGTCGATCTCGGCGCGGTGGTCGACCCTGCCGTCGAAGTCGACGAAGCGAGGATCGCCACCCGAGCCGATCAGTTCCAGCACGCGTTGAGCGACCGATTCGGCGCTCGACGAAACAGCTATCCACTTCGCATCCGATGTCCGGTAGGTGTTCCGCGGGACCGTATACGGAATGCCCGCCCCGAGCCGCTCCTGTGTCATGCCGAGAACTCCATACAGCGGGACCTGGGGGCCCATCAGTTGGAGCATCGATTCGATCAGGTTCACGTCGACGGTCTGTCCGACCCCGGAGTGCACCGCGACCATGGTGGCGAAGGCGGCGACCATCGCGGCGACCTCATCGGTGAGGGCGATCGGCGGTAGCAGCGGCTTGCCGTCAGGCTCTCCGTTGATCGCTGCGAAGCCAGACAGCGCCTCTGCCTGGGTGGCGAAGGCGGCGCGGTCCCGGTAGGGCCCGGTTTGCCCGAAGCCGGTCACTCTGGTGATCACCAGCTTCGGATTGCGGGCGAGTAGGACATCGGGCCCCAGACCCAGGCGTTCAAGGGTCCCGGGCCTGAAATTCTCGACCAGGATGTCGGCCGAGTCGCACAGCTTCAGCATGGTGTCCAGGTCGGGCGGGACCTTCAGGTCAAGTTCGATGGTCCGCTTGTTTCGACCCAGAATTTTCCACCACAGCGACTCGCCATCATCAGGGTGCTTCCAGCCCAGGGTTCGCGCTGTGTCTCCCCCGGGTCGCTCGACCTTGATCACATCCGCGCCGAAATCCGCCAGGTACCTGGCGCATCCTGGACCGGCGACGACCGTGGCCGCGTCGATCACCCTGAGGTCGGCTAGTGGACCGTCGGAACGGGGCGGTTCAACCTCTTCTTCAGCGGATGACATCTGATCTAGAACGGGTTGGGGATGGCGAAGCACCGCTCATCGAGTTCGCCCAGGGCATACGGGCCGTACAGCCCACCGAACATGTTGCG
>JBATWQ010000207.1:0-2890 GCA_049672765.1 Microthrixaceae bacterium
GCTGTCGGTGGTTATGGGCTGAGCGTGATCCTGAGGGGACGCAAGTTGTCCCGGGTCGTGCCGCCCGAAGACCGGAGGTGGATGTGAACACCCGGTCGCCGCTCGGCGGCGGTGCTGACGACGAGGAGTCGGCGGACGCGACCTCTGGCGGCCTGGATGTAACGCCAAGGCCGGCAAGCAAACCGCGGGGCGGTTCGGCACCGAGAGGCCGCAAACTGATTGCCATCGGCGGTATCGCGATACTGATCGCAGTTCTCGGCGGCATCATCTTCAAGGGTCTCAGCGACGCCTCGATGTTCTATTACAACGTCGATGAAGCGGTTGCGAAGAAGGCCGAGATCGACGGCAAACGTTTCCGAATGCAGGGCAACGTGATCGAAGGGTCGATCAAGCAGTCCACGGACGGAGTGGACTTCACCGTTGCCTACGGCGACGCCCAGGTGCACGTAACGCACAAGGGCGCTCCGCCAGAGCTGTTCTCGTCGGAAATACCTGTCGTGCTCGAGGGTGAGTTCGTGGGGGACGACTTCCACAGCGACGAGATCATCATCCGTCACGACAACAACTACGACGAGAAGCATTCGGATCGACTCAAGGACGCCGAGACGGACGTCAAGAACCGCACCGGGACCGCAGGGTGAACAGAGCCCTCGGACTAGCGGGTGTGATCGTCGCCTTCGGTGGCTCGATCCTGGCCATCATCATGCTCGTCGGAGCAGTGCGGACCAAGCGCGCCGACCTGGCAAAAATGGGGCGCTCCTACTCGCTGATCGTCGCGCTCGGCGCGGTCGTCGCTGTCATCGCCATGCAGCGGGGGCTTATCCAGCGCGACTACACACTGCGCTACGTGGCCGAGAACGGTTCGTCGACAACCCCGCTGCTGTTCAACGTCGCGGCGATGTGGTCCGCCCTCGAAGGATCGATCCTCCTCTGGGGAATCATCCTCGCCGGCTACATCGTCGCTGTTGCACACAAGTTCCGTAAGCGCCTCGATGACCCGCTCGTCACGTGGGCGCTCATCACGATGTACTCGGTAGCGGTCTTCTTCTTCGGGCTGATGCTGACCGCCGCCAATCCGTTCGCCGCCAACTCGCCGGCACCGGGCTTCGATGGGCCGGGCCCCAATCCTCTGCTCCAGAACCATGTCCTGATGGCGTTCCACCCGCCGATGCTCTACCTGGGTTACGTCGGTTTCACCGTTCCGTTCGCGTTCGCTATCGCAGCCCTCGTCACCGGGCGGGTCGGGGAGGGCTGGCTGGTGGAGACCCGTCGCTGGACCCTCTTCGCCTGGGGATTCCTGACCGCCGGAATCATCCTCGGCGCGTGGTGGAGCTACGAGGTTCTGGGTTGGGGCGGATTCTGGGGCTGGGACCCGGTCGAGAACGCCTCGCTGCTCCCGTGGCTGACGGGAACCGCGTTCATCCATTCCGTGATGGTGCAGGAGCGTCGGGGGATGCTAAGGGTCTGGAACCTGTCGCTGCTCTGCGCGACGTTCTCACTCACGATTCTGGGAACGTTCCTGACTCGTTCTGGGGTCGTTGAGTCTGTGCACGCGTTCTCCGCAGGTGCGGTTGGTCCCATCCTGCTGGGATTCTTTGCGCTGATCGTGGCCGTCTCGGTCGGCCTGATCGGATGGCGCGGCGATCGACTCCGCTCGGTCGGTGGCATCGACTCTCCCTTGTCGCGCGAGGGTGCGTTCCTGGCCAACAACCTGGCCTTTGCGGCGCTGGCATTCGTCGTCCTGCTGGGGACCGTCTTCCCGCTCATTATCGAGGCGATCACCGGCGAGGCGCTCTCGGTTGGGCCTCCCTACTTCACCCGCATGACCACGCCACTTGGTCTGGCGTTGCTTCTATTGATGGCGATTGCCCCGGTCCTGCCGTGGCGGAAGGCGTCAACGGAACTCCTTCGCGACAGGCTCTGGTGGCCGGCATGGATGGGCGTAGGGGCAATTGCGATAGCAATTATTCTTGGCGCATCCGGTGTGACGCCCTTGCTGGCGTTCGCGCTCGGCGGGTTCGCCGCAGGATCCGCGTGCCGCCAGATTGCGCTCGCGACCAGACGGCAGGGATGGCGTGGATTCGTTGGACGGGCCAACGGTGGAATGGTCGTCCACATCGGCACGATCATCCTGGGAGTCGCGCTTGCCGCGTCGATGAGCTTTTCGAGCCAGGGAGAGTTCTCGCTCCAGGAGGGTCAGTCCGCTGTGGTAGCGGGGCACACGCTCACCTACCTCGACTCCAAGACGGTGGACTACGACAACCGCCTTTCCATGATCGCCCGGATAAAGGTCAACGACTCCCAGGTGTATGAACCGAGGCTCAACAGGTTCAAGCAGTCCGGCCAGACGATCCCCACCCCCTCGGTCAAAGCCGGTCCCCGTTCCGACATCATGCTGGCGATCACCCGGGCTCCGACGGACTCCGATGCCTCACTCGGTCTGCGGGTCATCGTCTGGCCGATGGTCACGTGGCTGTGGATCGGCGGCCTGGTGATGCTCGTCGGCACCGTGCTCTCGATTTTCCCGGGACGCCGACGAGATCCCCTCCAGTCGGTCTCGGAACCCTCTCCGATAGAAGCGGTGGCGAACGCATGAAATGGCGCGCTCCGCTCGTTGCCGGAATCGTCGGAGTGGCCGTACTCGCTCTGGTCGTGGTCTTCGCCATCAGCCCCAAGGGCGAAGATGCACAAAGAGTCACGAGCCCGCTTCTGGGCAAGCTGGTGAAGCCCCTGGCCGGAAAAACCATCGACGGCGGACAGTTCGATATCGACAAACTCCGTGGCGAGTGGGTACTGGTCAACTTCTTCGCCTCCTGGTGCCCGCCTTGCGTCGTCGAGCATCCGGAGTTGCGCAAGCTCTCCAAGGACGACGGTGGGCCGATCCAGATAG
>JBATWQ010000208.1:0-3448 GCA_049672765.1 Microthrixaceae bacterium
CGTCTTCACAAACCACCCGGTGACCGACGCGGATCACAGCACCGATTGGCGCGACGACGGACGTCCCGGATACTGGACCGGCGAGGCCTCGATGCCCCGCTCGGCGCAGTTCAAGCGGACCGCCGTCCACCTGTACCTTCCCAAGTGGGACGAGAAGACCGACCCGCTCGTGTGGGGAGTGTTCGGCTACCGGGCCTTCACCCACGCCTATGTGCCCCAGGACCACTTCGACCAGGTGGTCCAGAACGGCAACTGGACCGTCGGCGAACGCAACGGCGCGTATATCGCGCTGTGGTCGTGGCGGACCCCGACCTGGCGGGTCTATGACCCGGCCGTGATCGCGACACGCGACATGGTGAAGCCGTTCGACCTGGTCGCCGAAGGCGGACCCGACAACGTCTGGATTGTCGAGGTCGGCACCGACGAGGACGGCGACCTGGACGCCTTCGTGGCGAAGCTGACGGCCGACGCTCCAAAGGTGGAGCGCGGCGACGAGGGATTCTCGGTCGCGTGGACTTCACCGTCATCAGGTGAGATCGCGTTCTCCAACACCGGTCCGTTCACCGTCGAGGGCAAGGACCAGAAGCTCGGCGACTTCCCCCGACACGAGTCGCCATGGGGCTCGGTCGACCACCTTGCCAAGACGTACTCCCTCGAAGCCGGCAAGGCGAAATGGACCGTAGGCTCCGAGGGCTGGAAGCGGCAGGTCTCGTGACCGTCGGGTTCGCCGTGGTCGGCGCCGATCACCTTCACCTGTTCTCAATCGTTGCTGGCCTGGTGGAGGCTGGCGCCCGCGCTGTCGCCCACGTCGACTCGGGTGAACTGATCGCGGGCTACGCCGGGTGGCAGGGCGACTCCAGGGCCGCAACGGCCGACGAGATATTGCTCGACGACGACATCGACCTGGTGGTCACCGTCGGCATCCCCGACGAACGGGCCAAGGTTGCAATAGCAATGATCGAGGCCGGCAAGAATGTCATCAGCGCGAAGCCCGGAGTGACCACCCGGGCCGCTCTGACCCGGATCCGCGCACTCCTGGCCGACCGGCCGGGACGCCCATGGACGGTCCTTTTCAGTGAACGTTTCGAGAACCGGGCGATTTCCCGGGCGATCAACATGGCACGGGCCGGCGCCATCGGCCGTGTCGTCCACGTCACCGGAACAGGGCCACACACCCTGGCGGCCGAGCAGCGCCCCGAATGGTTCTGGGATCCAGCCCGCAGCGGCGGCATCCTCGTCGACCTGGCCTCGCACCAGGCCGATCAGTTCCTGGCAATCTGTGGCGACGGCACACCAGGTGGGGGAGTCGAGGTCGCGGCTTCGCGGGTCGGCAACGTCGCCTGCCCGGACCGACCGGCGATGCAGGACATCGGCTCGATGACACTGCTCGGCGCCGGGGCGGTCGGCGAACACCGGGTCGACCTGCTGTCACCCCAAGGCCTTCCAACCTGGGGGGATGTCCGCCTGCTGATCGTCGGCACCGACGGGAGCATCGAGGTGCGGGCCAACATCGACGTAGCGGGAGTCGAGGGTGGCGAGCACCTGATCGTGACCGACCACGACGGGGTCCGTCGGGTCGACGTTTCCGGTGACGAGATCCGCTGGGCCGAGGACCTGATCGCAGACATGGCCGACAACGGCGAACGTCTGATGACCCAGGACCATGTGCTGGACGTCTGTGACCTGACCCTTCGTGCCCAGGAAATTGCCCAACCGTGGGGGACCCGATGAGTAGCAAGGATCTGCGGGTCGGTGTGGTCGGTCTGGGTATCGGTCAGTACCACCTGCTGTGCTGGTTGGAGGTCGTCGGAGCGGAAGTGGTCGCAATCGTCGACACAGATCCGCAGCGTCGCGACCAGGCCGCCCTCGACTGGGGTCTGCAGGCGTTCGCGTCCCTGGATGAACTGCTCGAGTTCGGTGTCGATGTGGTCGACCTGTGCACCCCACCCGCGCTCCACGAAGAGCAGGTCCTGCGTTGTCTCGATGCAGGTGTGCACGTCATCTGTGAGAAGCCGCTCGTGGCATCGGTAGCGGCATGTGACCGCCTGGCAGTCGCTGAATCCCGAGCCGTACAGACGTCCGGCGCCCGACTGATGCCGATCCAGCAATACCGATTCGGTTCCGGCGCGGCCCGGGCCAGGGCACTGGTCGAGGCAGGCGTCACCGGGCGGTTGTTCACGGCGTCGTCGTCTACCTGGTGGCGACGCGACCGGGAGCACTATGACGAGGCTCCGTGGCGGGGCACCTGGGAGGGCGCGCTCGGAGGCACGCTGGTCAATCACGCCATCCATATGCACGATCTGCTCACGTGGATCGGCGGCCCGCTCGTCGAGGTCGTCGCCCGCACGGCGACACGCGTCAACGACACCGAGGCCGAGGACTGCGCGGTGGCCATCGGTCGCACAGCCGACGGCGGCCTGGTCACCATGAACGCGACGACCGGCGCGGCCACCGAGTCGTCACGGCTCGTGTGGCACTTCGAGCACGTGAGCATCGAGTCGTCGACCGATGCATACGATCCGGCGAAGGGGCCGTGGAAGTTCGAGTTCCGAGACGACGACGCAAGGGCTCGCGCGGACGAGGTATGGCAGGGTGTGGTCGAAGGCCCGCCGCTCTACACGGGTCAACTCCAGGCCTTTGTGGACGCCTTGCCCTACGGCGAATTCCCGGTCACGCTCGCCGACGCCGCCGCCACCCTGCAGCTGGTGACGGCCCTGTACAGCTCGGCGACGAACGGACTTGCAGAGTCGCTCCCACTACCGCCCGAGCACCCGGGCAGGTCGTCGTGGGTTCAGGTTGTCTTGACGATGTAGACGTCGCAGGGAGCGTGGTGCGAAACCGAGTTCGCGATACTGCCGAGGACCCGGCTCACTCCCTGCATGCGCCGATTGCCGACGACGATGAGCGACGCTTCGACGCGTTCGGCCTCGGCGACAATTGCATCGGCGGGCTTACCAACCAATGCTCCCGTTTCCACCGCCAGATCGGATGCCACCTCGGACGCGACCTGCGACGCAGTCCGCTGGGCCTCTTCTTCAGAGCTGACTCGGAAGACGTCCGAGCCCACACGGAGTTCCTCGACCTCGTCCCGGTCATAAGCGGTGACCACCCGCAACGTGCGGCCGAGGGCCTTTGCCAGCTGCGCTGCGACGGCGGCTGCAGCTCGGGCGGTCTCGCTACTGTCGACGCCTACAAGAATTGGGCCAGCCATGCGATCTTCCTTCTGATGGTGCGAGTGGGTAAGAACGGGCAGTCCGTGGGACTCTACCTGCCTGGCTGCCGCTTCCGACGCCCGCCGATTGGCATCGTCAGGCTTTTGGCAGACTGGTCGAATGACTGACCAGAAGGTCGCAGATTCCGAAAGCCTGGCCGCAGTCGCTGACCGCCTGGGGTCACTGGCAGAGACCGCCGAGTTGATGGGCGACACCGCCTCGGCGTTGCGGTATCG
>JBATWQ010000209.1:0-5331 GCA_049672765.1 Microthrixaceae bacterium
CTCCTGGATGGACGCCACGATGTATGCCCGTTGGATCATGTCGTACCAGCCTGACCTCGACCTGGTCATAGCTACTCTCGTTGCTGCGGGAACCGGCGATGTGGGGCGAAGGATCACAGAGGTCATCGACGCCGTGACAGAGCGGTGCGCGCAAATCGACGACCCGTTCTACACAACTCGAACCGCCTGAACCGAGGGTGGCGCCAGCGCGACCATCTGCGTAGCCTGCCGTGACGATCGAATGGGGACGGTTCGGAACCTTCGAGCATCCTCGATCGGGGAACTGATCCGCATAAGAGTGGAGAGGGTGTTGAGTCACCGTCAGTTCTGATTCGACCCCGCCAGACCCACATCTACACCCACAGGACCGAGAACACATGGGCGCCGTAACATTCGACGAGGTCACCAAGAAATTTGGGGACGTAACCGCTGTGGACCGGTTCTCGCTGCAGGTCAACGACGGCGAGTTCATGGTCCTGCTGGGACCATCCGGCTGCGGCAAGTCGACGGCGTTGCGCATGATCGCCGGCCTCGAGGAGATCACCAGCGGAATCCTCACCATCGGCGAACGAGTGGTCAACCACATCCCGCCCCGGGATCGTGACATCGCGATGGTCTTCCAGAGCTATGCGCTCTATCCCCACATGACGGTCGAGAAGAACATCGAGTCCCCTCTCGTTGCCAACAAGTTGGCCAGGGTTCCCGGACCGGAACGGGCCAAGCGGGTGGCCGAGGCAGCTGCCGTCCTCGGTCTGACCGACTACCTGAAGCGCAAACCCGGTGAGCTGTCGGGAGGCCAGCGTCAGCGGGTGGCGCTCGCACGGGCGATCGTGCGGTCACCCGAGGTGTTCTTGATGGACGAACCGTTGTCCAACCTCGACGCCAAGCTCCGCACCCAGACGCGTCTGGAACTGGTCGACCTGCACCGTCGACTCGGAACGACGTTCGTGTACGTCACCCACGACCAGGTCGAGGCGATGACTATGGCCGACAGGATCGCGGTCATCAGCGACGGACGGATCCAGCAGGTGGGGCCGCCGCAGGCCGTCTACGAATCCCCGGCCAACCTTTTCGTGGCCAGCTTCATCGGCAGTCCCCCGATGAACATCATCACCGGTCAGATCAAGGGAGTCGGAACCGGAAATTGCGTGGTCCAGTGCGAGACCGGTTCGGTCCAGATCAACGGGTCGGGCTCGGCCACCGAGAACGCCGAGGTAGTCCTCGGTGTCAGGCCCGAGCATCTGCGCATCATCGCGTCCGGATCAGATGGGACCGGCCTGCAGGGCAGGGTCGAGAACATCGAGCTGCTCGGCCACGAGCGACACGTTGTGTGTTCGGTCGGGGCGACCCAGATGATCGTACGCCAGCCGAACGATGCACCTTCGCTCGCCATCGGTGAGTCGATCGAGGTACTCGCTGATCCAGTAGGTATACATCTGTTCGATCCTGTGACCACGGAGCGACTGAATTGAGCTGGGCAGGATCCTCCACGGCTTCAGAGACCCACGAGGCGGTCCAGCTTCCGGTCCCGAGCAGCGTCCAGACCCGACGGTTCGGCCAGAAGGCCCGCGACGCGTTGCTCGCCTATGCGTTTCTACTGCCGTCACTGATCGTCTTTGCGATGTTCGCGTATTACCCGCTCTACCGCCTCGGCTGGTATGCGATGCACCACCAGTCCCGGTTCCGCAACCGCCCGGCCACCTGGGTCGGCGGCCAACAGATTGTCGACACCCTCACCGGAACCGACTTCAAGGACGGGCTGATCCACTCCGGCCTCTTCATGGTCTACACGGTTCCGCTAGGACTCATCCTCGGGGTGCTCTTGGCGGTCGCCGCCAACCGGAAGCTCAGGGGAATAAAGATCTTCCAGACGATCTTCGCCTCGACCGTTGCCTCGTCGGTCGCAGTTGCCTCGGTCGTCTTCCTCACGCTTGTGAATCCCGAGATCGGCTACTTCCGCAACGTCGCCTGGTTGAGTCTCACCAACGGAACTTCTGCTCTGTTCGCCGTATCGCTTTCGGCGGTCTGGCAGAACCTGGGGCTGACCTTCATCGTCGTGTTGGCCGCGCTCCAGACAGTTCCCGACGAGTTGATCGAAGCCGCGATGCTCGACGGCTACGGCTCTGTTCGACGTTTCTTCAAGATCACCGTTCCGACGATCTCGCCGGCGCTTCTGTTCCTGGCGATCGTGCTCGTGATCTTCGCCCTGCAGGCTTATGCGCAGATCGAGATCCTCACCGGCGGTGGCCCAGGCGGGGCGACCGAAACCCTCCTCTACAAAATCGCCGATCCCACGGGTGTACGAAGTATCGGAACGAAGGCCTCCCTGTCGCTCGGGCTATTCGTACTGACTGCAGTCGTGGCCGGAGCGCAGTTCTCCATCATGTCGAAGAGGGTCCACTATGGCGACTGAGATCCCGCAGCCACAGATCCCAACAACGGACATCCCCCCCGAAGAAGTCCGGGAGATCGAGAAGGCCAACGCAAAGGCGGCCTCGGGTAGGTCGCTGCGGCAGGTGCTGTCGATGGCGTCGACCTATTTGATCCTGACGCTGCTCTCGGTCCTGATCCTGTTCCCCATCTACATGTTGATCCTGCGAGCTCTGTCGAGCCCGTTGCGATACATCAACGCGGGCCAGCCCCTCCACCCGGTGGACATCCAGTGGGATGTGTTCAACCGGGCCTGGAGCGACGCAAACTTGAGCCGGGCCATGGGACTGTCGTTCATCGTCACGTCGGTAATCGTGGTTGCCCAGTTGCTCACCGCCACCCTTGCGGCTTACGCCTTCGCATTCCTCGAGTTCCCGTTCAAGAAACTCATGTTCGTCGTCACCGTCGGCACGCTGCTTCTGCCGATCGAGGTGACGCTGATCGCCAACGTCGAACTGATTCGCAAGCTCAACATGCTCAATTCGATTCCGGGCCTGACTCTTCCGTTCCTGGCCACGGCGGTAGGCATCTTCCTGATACGTCAGGGGTTCCTGGGGATTCCGAACGAACTCCGTGATGCATCCGTCCTCGACGGCTACGGGCACCTCCGGTTCTTGTTCAAGGTCGCAATGCCGATGAGCAAGCCGATCATCGGCAGCTTCATCGTCATCTCGTTCCTCGGCGCGTGGAACCAGTACGTGTGGCCCCGGTTCGCCACCGACAAGAACGCCTGGCAAACCGTGCAGGTGGCGTTGCGCACCATCGGGTCAGAGAATCCTGAGCGGCTCAACATGGGCTTCGCTGCGGCGATCCTCGCTGCTCTTCCCCTGCTCGTCCTGCTGATCTTCTTCCAGCGCCAAATCGTCCGCGGCCTGACCGCAGGAGCCGTAAAGGGCTGACACCACCCTGTAATGTCACCCAAACCGGTCGTTCACCAGGTTGACGCGGCCTGAGCTTCACCTCTCGACATGTTCGGAGTACACGATGGCAGCCAACGAATCCCTGGAAATGTCCCTCGCGACAGATCCGTTGCAGGCAGGTCCAAGGCGCAGACCCAGGAACCGCAAAATGGGCGCCTTCGCCGTGGCTCTGCTCTCGGTGGCGCTCGTGGTCTCGGCGTGCGGGAGCAGCGGGGAAAGCTCGGAGAAGGCACCCGGCACAGGGTCCGGCGACGAGACACCCGAGATCAACGCCAAGAATTGTCCGGTTGCAGCACTCGATGATGCGGACGGACCAGTCGACATCACCGTGTGGCACGCCTACAGCGCACTGACCAAGCAGGCGATCGACGACGCCGCGGCCGCGTACAACGCATCACAGAAGAAGGTGAAGGTCCACGTGGAGGCCCAGGGCACCTACGAGGAACTCCTCAAAAAGTACGAAGCGCGACTGGACGACGTTTCGTCACTTCCCGATGCAATTTTCTCCGAAGATACGACCCTTCGGTTCATGGTCGACTCGGGCTCTGTGATCGCGAGCGGTGACTGCATCGCCGCTGATCCTGAAGCAAGCAAGTTCTACGACGCCCTTCTACCCCAGGTGCGCAACACATTCAGTATCCGCAAGGTTCTGTGGCCTGCCGCGTTCGGCATCTCGATGCCGATCATGTACGTCAACAACGATCATCTAAAGAAGGCAGGCCTGGGAGCCGCCGATATTCCCCAGACGTTGGCCGACGTGCGGAAGGTCGCCGAGAAGATCAAGGCCGCAAACATCCCCGGCATCGAGACCCCGATCGTCATCGAGCTATACGGCTGGTACCCCGAGAATTGGCTGACCGGTGTCGGACAGGAGATCGTCAACGAGTCCAACGGCCACGATGGACTCGCCACGAAGTCCACCATCGACAACGAGAAGACCCGCGAAATTCTCACCTGGCTCCAGGGGATGGAGAAGGACGGGCTGCTCAAGGCATTCCCGAGACGCCCCGGGATGATCGACCAGTTCCTCGCACTTGGTCAGCAGAACGCATCGATCCTCATCGAGGGTTCGCGATCGATCACGACCGTCAACTCGATCGTGCAGAACTCCTACAAGGGCGACGCAATCGAGGGTGCTGAAGGGATCAACACCGAGGAGCTCAAGGGCCTGGACATCAACGTCTACCCGGTCCCCGGCCTCAAGGAGGCCGGCCAGGGCAGCCCTGCGGGTTCCGCCGGTTACCTTGTCAACAGCGACAACCCTTCCAAGATCGCTGCGGCCTGGGACTTCATGAAGTACTTCAACAGCGATCCCGTGCAGGTCCAGTGGACACTGATGGGTTCGTACCTCCCGGCGACCACCACGGTTCAGGCGAACCCGAAGATCACCGACTACTTCGCCAACGACCTTGCCGGCCGCTGGCTCAGTGTCGTGAACGACCAGCTCAAGAATACGAATCCGGACTTCCCGAATCCTGTGATCGGCCCCTACGACAAGTTCCGATCGGGCTTCCAGGCGGCGATGGAGAGAATCGTCCTCCAGGGCGACTCTGTCGACTCGACCTTGAAGTCCTTCAATTCAGATTTCCAGAAGGCCCTCGATGAATACGCAACCGAGGTAGGAGGGTGAGTCAACGGATGAATACGGTCGAAGATGCCACGGTCGGACGGAACAGTCCCAAGTGGAACCCGTTCAGGCGGGGGACGACCCGGGGGAAGCTCACTTCGACTGGAATTGTCGGCATCACTGCCGCACTGGCCCTGGTCGCAGGGGCCTGCGGGAGCGGAGGTGAGGGCGGTGCATCCAAGGCCCGTGATTCGAAATCGGCCGAGAACAGTTGCCCGGTAGATGCCCTCGACGACATCACCAAACCCGTTGACATCAACGTCTGGCACGTCCAGATCGGCTCACCCAGAATCGCTCTTGAGAAGATCGTCGACAAGTACAACGCGAGCCAGGACAAGGTCGTCGTGCACGCCG
>JBATWQ010000210.1:0-9999 GCA_049672765.1 Microthrixaceae bacterium
GCACACCTCGCTGCGACGATGGCGTAGTTTCGCTCCATGGCTGCGATCGCCACTCCCGTCGACTGTGCACAGGACGAGGCAATGGCGATAGCCAACGACGCCGGCCTTCGCTACGTCAGCGATCAGACTCCCGGTATTAGAAGGACGATCCGTGGTCGCGGCTTCTCATATTCCGCCGGGGGAACGACGGTCGACGCAGCTACTCGTCGGCGCATCGAGGAACTGGCGATTCCACCGGCGTGGACCGATGTCTGGATCTGCCCGGACCCCAAGGGTCACCTCCAAGCCACAGGGCGTGACGCCCGGGGCCGCAAGCAATATCGCTATCACCCGCAATGGCGACAGGTCCGCGATGAGGCCAAGTTCGATCGCCTACTGGACTTCGGAGAAGCGCTGCCCAACCTGAGGACAACCGTCGCCGAGGACCTCGGGCGAAGCGGACTCACTTTCACGAAGGTGGTTGCGCTGGTGGTGTCTCTGCTCGACAGGACGCTCATCCGGGTCGGCAACGAAGAATATCGCCGGGACAACGGCACCTTCGGACTCACGACCCTGGAAGCGGACCATGTGGAGATTTCGGGTACTGACGTGACGTTCCACTATCTGGGCAAGCACTCTCTGGAACACGAGGTGACGCTCAAGGACCGTCAGCTCGCCAGAGCGGTGCGTTCCTGCCATGAGTTGGGTGGTCGAGAACTTTTCACCTACCGGGGTGAAGATGGTCTGCCGGTGCGGGTCGACTCCGCGGACTGCAACGAGTATCTGGCAGAAGTCGTCGGAACCGGAACAACCGTCAAGTACTTCCGGACCTGGGGTGCCACCGTCACAGCTCTGGAGGCCCTGGTGTCTCGGCCGTCACCACTCGAAAAGGCGGACGTCCTGGCTGCCGTGGATGAAGCGGCACTGAGACTCGGCAACACCCGGGCGGTCTGCCGACGTGCCTACATCCATCCCAGTCTCACCGAGAATCTCAAGGAGGAAGCTGTCCGTGAGGCGTGGGCCGCCGCCCGAACCACCGCGCTGATGACCCGATCGGAACGAGCCCTGATCCACCTGCTGGGAGATCACAGCACGTCGTAGCGATCGCATGCCCTCGCGGGGCACCTACTCCGAGAGTGCCGGATAGCGGCTCTCGGCCAGGCGCTTGGCCAGGTGGACAGTGTTTGTCACCATCGCGTGGGTCGTCTGGGCTGTCTTTTCGGGAGTGCTATCCAGATCCTTGTAGTCGGTTCCCTGCATGGCTTCACCCACCCAGTAGGTCATTGCGCCGGCGGCGAGGCTCAAGCCGGAGAGTGGGTCGGGACGGATCTGGGTAGGGGGAAACCATGTCCAGACACCCAGACGCTGACGACACCGGCGAGACGGCCCCCGAGTCCGAAGGCGATGCACCGGAAGATGATGAAATCCGTCGGGCAGCCCGGGTCGCCCAAGGAGAAGCTCTTCCTGACCCGGGTGGTGACATCGGCGCAGGAGCCGACTGAATCCGCGGGACTCGAAGCCCATGGATGATGCGAAAACAGCATCCGCGGATGCAGGAAGCAGGCGGGCGACGATTGCCGCCTTCCTGTCCAACGTGGGCGTGGCTACCGCCAAGTTCGTGGCGTTCTTCTTCACCGGATCCGCATCAATGTTGGCCGAAGGTGTGCACTCGGTTGCCGACACGGCCAACCAGGGCCTGCTTCTTTTCGGAGGGTTCCGTGCGCGGCGTAGGGCGACGCAGCGCCACCCCTTCGGGTATGGGCGCGAACGCTACTTCTGGGCCTTCGTGGTGGCCATGATCCTCTTCAGCGGCGGTGCGCTATTCGCACTCGTCGAGGGCGAGGAGAAGCTGCGTCAACCCCATGAGCTGACGCGGTATCCGTGGGCAGCCGGTGTGCTGATGGTGAGTATCGTCTTCGAAGCAATATCGCTGCGCACGGCCGTACGGGAGAGTCGAGCCAGCAAGACGAACGAAGAGAGCTGGCTCGGATTCATCAAACGAACTCCCGCCCCGGAACTAGCGGTCGTTCTGCTCGAAGACACGGGAGCGCTGATCGGGCTGGTGATAGCGCTGATCGGAACTACAGCCGCTGAGATCACCGGCAGGACACGCTTCGACGCACTGGGAAGCATCGGGATAGGCCTACTCCTCGGGGCCATCGCCCTGACCCTGGCGAAGGAGATGAAGAGCATGCTGATCGGTGAATCAGCGGCTGAGGAAGATCTTCGGTCGATCTGTGACGCCATCCTCGACCAGGACGAGATCCAGGAAATACTCGACCTCAGAACAGAACAACTTGGTCCGGACAGCATTCTCGTGGTCGGGAACGTCACGGTCCGCTCATCGTCGCTGGACACGGCCAACGACGTGATGACCCGAACCGCAGCGTCGATCCGAAACGCTGTGCCTTCGGCCCAGCTCGTCTATCTACTCCCTCATGCGTCGACCGCGTCCAGACGAGATCATTCGGGAACTGATAGCTCTGGACCAGATTCAGGCGCGTTCTGAGTTCCAAATGCAAGGTGACCCCCGAGGTAGCCGGTGAAGGTTGCAACGGAACCACCGACCACGCTCCAGGCGATGCCCCGAAGATTCCTTCCCCTTCGCCTGTCCCTCCACGATGCGACATAGCACCCGATCGCGACAGCGTTGCCGAGACCGTGTACCGCACCGACCCGTCGGTCCCCGGGCGCGCCCAGTCGGGAGTATTCACTGAGCCCGGTCAGCACAGTCGGTACAGCTGACAGAACCCCGAGGCCGACCAGGTGGCGTGCGATGGGCCTACCAGCGTGACCACCGACGAGGTCGACAACGCTGGCAGACGTCCAGAACCCAATTGGTAGGTCGGTCAGTGCCGGGTGGACGGCGTGACCCAACCAATCGCCGGCAAGCACGGGACCCAACGGACTGCCGTTCAGTCCCTCGGAGCACCCCTCGAGGGCTTCCACTGCCAAATCCAGGCTGGCTTCGGACTCCAACATGGATAGCAACTGAGAGAGCGGCCGGAGTTCTTCGGCCATCTCCTCCTTCTCGTTCAGCCCTATCTCCTCAACTGGATCCGGTTCCGTGGCACCAAGTTCCATCGCGACCATGCTCCTTGGGACGCTCAGCGGCGCATGCGATCCGAATCCTCTTCACGCTCACTCACTCTGTCGTCGTGGCGACGGTGGAAGATGTGGCGACCGGTGCTGCGTTCCGCTCTTGGTGGGTCGTGGCGGACGGCGTCGCGGACCGTTACCGTCTCGACTCCCTCACCTATGGAGTTCAATTCGTTGTCGCGGATGTCTGCGTCATAACGAAGATCGGCCACGGAGGCCACGGTGGACCGCCCGAGAACAAAGGCGCCGATCGCGGTGATCAAACCACCGGCAAGCAGCGAATAGCCCAGCATCTCGAGAACTTGGACGCCTGTTCCGCCTTGTGGGGCACCACTCTGGGCGGCGCCGTCGTTCCACATCCGACTCACCTGTGGCCCACAAATGACCCACAGGCCGGCGAGCGAAGCAGCCCAAGCGCCAGTACCGATGCTGCCACGCCTACCCGCGCCCAGGACGATAAAGCCTGCCGCAATCGTCACCGCACCGGGAAGCACGTTCAACCAGAACCTTCCCATGGTCCAGTCCCATGAAGCGGTGGATCCGATTGAATAGTCGAACAGGGGTCCGACAAAAGGTATCAGCGCGACCCAGGCACCCAGGATCACGAGCAATGTGCCACTGATAGCACCGCGTGTGCGTGGAACTCTCATGTCCGACCTCCTTGTAAAGGTTCTAATGAAATACCCACTTTGGATATTTCAAACCAATTGGGATCGGCAACCGATGATTACACCGGCTCAACCCCGATCCCTGAAGATGGAATATCCTCCCGGTCCCACCAGACAGCCCACCACAATCAGGACGACGCCCAATATGACTTGGCTCTGGAAGAGCTGGACAATTCCCACGATCACCAATATGGCTGCGATTATCCACAAAATTGTTGCGCTCATGCGGTACCCATACCCCCTGCTGTTTTCTCCCAAACCACAGACTTGTTGTCTGGAGCACATTGCTGCCTCTGAACGCGGGAGACACCGTCGGAGAACATCCGGCGGGCGCCCCGGGGGAGTCCGGCGGTATGGGGAAAGGCGGCTCTATTCGGCATGGACAGGGGCGCGGACCGAGCACAGCTGGTGAGCCTCGGCGAAGAACCGCGTGTTCACGTTCTGACGCCAAACGGCGCCGTCGACCATCCGCTGGGCCCAGTCCCTTTGAGTGGCTGCCAAGGGCCCGATGACCCCATCCAGCCACGCCTTGCCGTGGTGCGGATCGGCGCGGGCGTGCTCCTCGTAGAAGGCGAACGCCCCCTCGGGAGCGTCGAGCCTTGTCAGTGCCCGGACGACCGCCCTGCAGCGGGGTCCCGCCTGCAGCTCTATCAGGCCGAACGCACCGATCGCCTCGGGTTGTAGATATCGATTGGTGGCCAACAGTCCGCCTACTGCGAGTCGCGCAAGGGCGCTGACCGGAAGCTCGTCCCGCGAGGGCCTCGGCATGTTGATCGCAGCTACGAGGCGATCATGGAGCACGGTATGGACCTCATTGAGGTCGCCCCGCCCCATCTCGTCCCAATAGTTCGCGCCCAGCACGACCTTGGGGCCGTTCCGAATCCCTACCTGTGACAGAGCTACCAGGTCATCGAATCCTGCATCAGGGCCGCCTTCGAGAGTCAGGAACCGCACTAGCTGCTCCCACGTTGCGTCGTCAGCGAGCCATTCGTATACATCCGGCACCAGATCGTGGGCGGCAATCCGCCTGATGGTTACAATCACATCTCCGGCCACATCTTCGGCCGATGGTGTTGCGGAAGACCCGGACGCTGACTGCGGCGTTTCCGATCGCGGCGACTCTGCCCGAGGACCGGATTTTCGCCCTTGTCGTTTCCCGGTCATGTTGGGGATCGTGTGGTTCGCCTCTTCCCGAAGCCTCTCGACGAAGGCTCCCTCCAAACGCCATTTCAGATCGGCAATCGCCGGGTGGGTTTGGAACGCCTCCTTGCCGCCGAGCGTCTCGATTGGCGCCATCCAGAGGTCGTGGATCTGAAGCATGGCGAGCAGCGCGTCACGCTCGTCGGCAGGCTCGCAGCCCGTCAGATGGCCAAGTGGATCGGATTTGTGTCCCCACGTCGCCCCGGTCCGCCGGGTCAGCTCTGATGAATTTCGACCGGCTGCCGCACCGAGCGCCTGCGACAGGTCATCGGCCAGTCTTTTGGGTAGGGCACCGGTGGGTAGGGCACCGGCCGAAGTTGTCTGGACCGGATGTCTCTCACGGGTCCTGTGCGTGTGGGTGTACGAAGAAGCTGTTGCTGGTCGCATTCGTTCTGGTACCCGTGTCGGGTCCATCCCACACATCGAACAGGTCGCTCCGGGGCCTCCAGACGGCGCAGGTCCTTGGCTGGACTCGCGTCAGGATTGCCCGCGGTCGCGCCGGAAAATGCCGACGGCACGCTCGGGATCGAACTCTCGGACCTCGCCCAGGGCGAGTCCGGATGGAAGTTCGCTGCGGATCTCGTTGAACTGCCCAAGACCTGCCAGTTGCACCAGCGCGACGCCGTCGACCGCCAGGGCGCGAGCGACGATGTCCAGGCACCTACGAGCGAGTTCAAGGCCGTCGTCACCGCCGTCGATCGATAGTTGTGGATCATTAGGGAAGCGTCCCGTCGTAGCGCTCGGAAGGTATGGCGGGTCCGCCAGAATGAGGGGAAAGTGCTCGCCTTCCAGGACCGACCGATCGATCGTTGTGCAGCGGACTTCGACCCGGTCGGCAACGCCAGCGGCAGCGGCGTTTTCTCTCGCAAATTCACATGCAATCGGGTTGAGATCAACCTGAATCAGGCTGCGATCGGACCAGACAGCTGCGGCAAGTCCGATCTGGCCGGCGCCGCAGCACAGTTCGAAAACGGGCCCTGGACCCACTTCCCGTGACAGCTCCGCGGCCCAGGCGCTTTGCATCGTCGTCCACGGCCGGGGTTCTAGGACGCGGTGGTCGAAAGCTATCTGGCACGGTCCAAAGCTGATCACCTGTCGCTGCATCCAACGATTGTGGCCCCGGCGGGAAGCCGACGCGAACCGCGAAGTCGTCTCTCAGGTTGAAAGTGCATGGGCGCGGGTAAGGAACCCCCATGACCGACATCGATTTCGCGTTCCGGTTCCATCCCCTCTTCCGACTGCCGGCGCGGTTGTTCAACGTGCACCCCGGTAACGCCGGGGTCGAGATCAACGACGATCAGCTCTACGCCCGATTCGGCCCATGGGAGGTACGAACTCCGCTGTCGAACGTTGAGTCTGCGGAGGTGACGACCGACTATTCCTGGCCCAAGGTCATCGGGCCTGCCCACCTGTCGCTGGCAGATCACGGGCTCACTTTCGCCACCAATCCCGACAAGGGGGTGTGCATCAAGTTCGCCAACCCGGTCACGGGTCTGGAACCCCTCGGCCTGGTGCGCCACCCCAGTCTTACGGTCACCGTCGACGACGCTTCGGCGCTCGCGGAGCTTCTGGATCGTTCCCAGCACGATCCCTCCCGAACTCATACCGCATCGGGATCGGTGACGGCGGAAGATCTGGTCGCCGAAGCCTCTGATGAGCTCTCCTCGCTCACAGCTTCCGAGCTTCGCCAACGCGCCAAGGATCGCGGCCTGTCCCACACGAGTCGGATGAACAAGGCTCAATTGCTCGATGCGCTGCAAACACCGCTGGAGCCCAATGATGCCGATGAATCCGACGGTGGCAATGCTGCCGGTGCTGACCAGGCCGGGAGCAGTTAAATGGTTTCCTTCGGCTACACGTTGTCCAGCGAGGAGCATCCACCCGCCAAGCTCGTCGCCGGCGCGGCCCGGGCCGAAGAGGTCGGGTTCGACTTCGTGTCTATCTCTGACCATTTCCACCCGTGGGTGAGCGCCCAGGGACACAGTCCCTTCGTTTGGACAGTGCTCGGGGCAATTGCGAGCGCCACCGAGAGGATCGGGGTAGTTGTCGGGGTCACCTGTCCCACCACACGGATCCATCCGGCGATCCTCGCTCAGGCGTCTGCGACGACTTCTTTGCTGTTGCCCGGACGCTTTTCCTTCGGGGTCGGAACGGGTGAGGCGCTCAACGAGCACATCCTCGGTGACCGCTGGCCCAGACCCGAAGTTCGGCTCGATATGTTGGAAGAGGCGATCGAGGTTATCCGTGAGCTGTGGACCGGCGAGACTGTCGACCACTCCGGCGCCTACTACGAAGTCGAGAACGCGAAGTTGTTCGACCCGCCCTCCACTCCGCCGCCGATCATCGTGTCCGGATTCGGAGATGAGGCAATCAAGATGGCGGCCAGGTCGGGCGACGGCTACTTCGGCCATTCTCCCGAGGCCGATGCGATCAACACGTATGAGTCCCACGGCGGAGCCGGCCCCAGGTATGCGCAGTTGAACGTGTGTTGGGCCCCGAGCGAGGAAGAGGCCCGCAGTACGGTCTTCGAGAAGTGGCCGAACGGCGGCATTCCCGGCCAGTTGTCCCAGGACCTCCCGACGTGGACCCATTTCGAACAGGCATCCAGCCTGGTGACCAAGGACGACGCAACCGCGACGACCCCGTGCGGCCCGGATGTCGAGCCGATCCTGGAATCGGTCCGGCAGTTCAAATCGGCAGGGTACGACCATCTGTATTTCCACCAGATTGGTGACGACCAGGAGGGCTTCCTGAGGTTCTGGACCGAGTCGCTGCACCCGGCGCTCACCAGTACGGGTAACTCGGGCAACCAGAAGAACAGTTAGGAGCCGGGAGTTGAAGACCGAATCGAAGAGGGACCCCAGGATCCGTCCCCTGGACGGCGATGCTCCGCTCTACATGTTGGACAGAATTCTGAAGGACGTGGAGCACGGACGGTTCGAGCGGTCGATGGCAGGCATCACCGCCGCCGGGTCGGTAGTCACAGCCGGCGAAATCTGGCTGGAGCACGACAAGGCGAGCTTCGGCAACAAGATGATGTGGGCCCCGATTGCAGTGACCCCGCTGGTCGCCCTGGCGGGAGTCGGCGGGGTGTTCAGCCGACGCTGGGCAAAGACCGTGCTGCCGCTCACATCGGCGCTGCTGGTCGCCAACGGCATCCAGGGCACCTATCTGCACCTCCGCGGCGTCGCCCAGCGACCCGGCGGGTTGAGACATGCCCGTTTCAACCTCGAGACGGGCCCACCCCTTTTCGCCCCGCTGCTGGTGACGATGGTCGGAGGGATGGGGCTGTTGGCGGCAGTGTTGAGACGAGAACAATGACCGGCGGAACGACACCGGGGAACTACACGCGCTTTCCCGAGTTCGACGCCCTGGCCCAGAGCCGACATTGGGATCAGGTGACCACGGGAGTGGTGCTACGCAGAATCGGTCCACCACCGCCGCTGCGGTTCTTCACCACCGAAGAGGAGCCGGTGGCCCGTGCGTTGCTTGACAGGCTCCTTGCCCAGGACTCCGAGCCTCGGATTCCCCTTCTCCAACTGCTTGACTCCCGACTTCTGGAAAGAGAGACCGACGGTTGGCGCTACGAGGACATGCCCGAGGATGGCGAGGCCTGGCACCGGACGATCCATCATCTGGATGAGGATGCGGCCACCTTCTACGGCGCCCGCTTCCACACCCTCAATCCGAAGTATCAGGACGCGTTGATCGAGTCGGTGCGTGTCGGCGACGACTGGCACGGCCTGCGGGCAGGCCACGTCTGGAGTCTCTGGACCCGCTACGCGTGCACGGCGTTCTACTCCCATCCCTGGGCGTGGAACGAGATCGGCTTCGGGGGACCTGCCTACCCGCGCGGCTACGCGAACCTTGGGCTCAACGGCGTAGAGCACTGGGAAAGCAGGGACCGCGGTGAACGGTGACACGCGAGTGCCTGCGGATGCCGCCGAACGGCAGACTGCAGTTGGGGAGGCCGGGCGATGACATCGGTTCGGGATCGCAATGAGTCAGCTTGGTTGCTCCCCAACGATGGAACCCGCTCGAATCACGCCCTTCGCAATGACATGCAGACATTCGATGACGACGACGAGGTCGACATAGTCATAGTGGGATGCGGCGCCGGGGGGAGCGTCCTCGCCCAGAGGCTCGCCCGACATGGGTGGAGGGTCGTCGCTATGGACGCAGGTCCATTCTGGGATCCCGACCGTGATTTCGTCAGCGACGAGTCTGGGTCCCACCACCTGTACTGGACTGAACCCCGCGTGATCGGCGGATCCGACCCGGTCGCGTTGGGATCGAACAACTCAGGTAGGGGAGTTGGAGGCGGGACGGTTCACTTCGCCGGGTACACGCCCCGGTTCCATCCTTCGGACTTCGAGACTTACACCAATGACGGAGTGGGTGCGGACTGGCCGATCTCGTACGCGGATCTGAGGCCGTACTACAGCGAAATAGAGGGTGAGCTTCCCGTAGCCGGAGAGGCGTGGCCCTGGGGTGACCCTCACCGCTACCCTCACTCACCCCATCCGATCACGGGTCTGGGCCAATTGTTCATGAAGGGCTGCGAGGCTCTCGGCATCGGAACACGGGTCGGTCCCGTTGCCATCACGAACGGACGCATGGGCAACCGTCCGCACTGCATCTATCGCGGCTTCTGCCTGCAGGGCTGCAAGGTCAACGCCAAGGCCTCGACACTCATCACCCACATCCCCGACGCGCTGGCCCACGGAGCCGAGGTCCGGGCCAATTCGATGGTTAGTCGAATCGAGATAGCGGCTAATGGACGTGCGACCGGAGTCACCTATTTCCGCGATGGCGTGGAGCGTCACCAACGGGCCCGCATGGTGGCTGTCGCCGGCTACGCAATCGAGACACCGAGACTCCTGTTGAACTCGGCGTGCGCGCAGTTCCCCGAAGGCCTCGCCAACGACCACGACCTGGTGGGTCGCTACGTAATGGTCCAGGGCGCGGCCCAGACCGCCGGCCGCTTCGCCGATGAAGTACGGATGTACAAGGCACCTCCGCCCGAGGTGTCATCCGAGGCGTTCTATGAAAC
>JBATWQ010000211.1:0-7435 GCA_049672765.1 Microthrixaceae bacterium
CCCCGACCCGCACAGCGGCGAGAAGCGAGGTCTGCTCGCTACGTGACCCATCGCCCATGTCACCCGCCGCGAAGGTGAGCACCTGGGTGATCAGTCCGTAGAGGACCCCGCTGACCATGTTCAGTAACGCCACCGCGGCCACCAGACTGGATTGTCGCGAGGTCAGTCGATCCGGAGTCGACCACCAGAGCCTCCGCCCCGCCGGTGGACCCTCGCCGAGGGTGCGTCTTACCGGAAGCCAGAACAACCAGGCCCAGTACGGAATGGCCAGGGTGAAGTCGATCACCTGGTCAACCCGGAACCTCGGTTGGCCCGGCCGGGCGTCCGGACGCAGATTCGTGTCGTCCGATCCGGTGGGCACCCAACGTACCGTGCGTCGGTAGTTGCGGAATGGCCCGGCGGCCAGGTCGAAAACCGCTACGCCGCCCGCGCCCGCGGGCGCGCCCGCATCGACCTGGGCGTTCGTAGACGCGTCCGCGGGCGAGTTAATAGACGCGTCCGCGTCGAGTTCCGGGGACTGCGCCGGTCGCTCCAGGACGAGGACATCGTCGCGCCCGTGGCTGCGGCGGCGGACCTCTTCGAGGTCGCACACCCAGTGGGACTGGATGGTCGTCATAGTTTCCCGGATCCTCGGGCGACCCGGCGCACGGTCGCTGATACTAGCTCCGCGGGTTGGTCCCAATGAGATGTCACCCGGTCCCAATGAGGTGTCCCCTAATGAGGTGAGGGTCGGTGGCTCGCCAGGCGCTGGGTAATACTTGGACCGTGTCACGACTGTTGGTCCAACCGTCCGGGCCGCTCTCGGGTGAGGTGCGGATCAGCGGAGCTAAGAACTCAGCTCTGAAGCTGATGGCCGCCTGCGTGCTCGCCGAGGGACGCTACGTCCTTCGCAACGTCCCCCAGATTTCCGATGTCGAGCACATGTGCGCACTGCTCGAGGCAATGGGCATGAAGACACGCTGGCGCGAGGATCTGGCCCTGGAGATAATCCGGGGCCCGGAAGTAGTCCCGGAAGCGCCCTATGAACTCGTGGAGCGCATGAGGGCATCGAGTGCGGTACTCGGTCCGCTGTTGGCCGTGATGGGCAGGGCTCGGGTGGCCATGCCGGGCGGCGACGATTTCGGTTCAAGGCCCATCGACATGCATCTGCAGGGACTCGAAGCCCTCGGTGCCAAGTTCACCCTGACCCACGGAATCGTCGAGGGCACCGCCGGTCGACTGGTCGGCACCGAGTTCGTTCTCGACTATCCGAGCGTCGGGGCCACCGAGAACCTGCTGATGGCCGCCGTGCTCGCCGAGGGTCGGACGGTGATCCACAACGCGGCCAGGGAGCCCGAGATTGCCGACCTGGCGGCGTTCCTCAACCGGATGGGCGCGCAGATCGTCGGGTCTGGCGGGTCGGTGGTGACGATCGACGGCGTCGGCGAGTTGAGGGCAGTCGAGCACGAGGTGATTCCCGACCGCATCGAGGTGGCGACGTTCCTGTGTGCGCTCGGAGTCGCAGGAGGCGAGATCACGTTGCGTGGCGCCAGGGCCGACCACGTCGACCTTCTGATCGAGAAGCTGGGCATGATGGGCCTACGCATATCTCCCGAGGAGGGTGGGCTCTGGGCGATGGCCTCGGGGCAACCGAAACCCGTCGATGTTGCGACGCTGCCGTACCCGGGTCTGGCGACCGACTATCTGCCGCTACTCGTCGCACTGCAGTGCTACGCGTCGGGAACCAGCTACGCCACCGAGAACGTGTTCGCCGGTCGGTTCCGTTACGTCGGAGAACTGGCGAGGATGGGCGCCCAGGTCCGAATCGAAGGCCACCACCTGGTGATCGACGGGCGGGAGCAACTTTCGGGGGCACCCGTACGGGCACTCGACATCAGGGCAGGCGCGGCGATGGTGATCGCCGGGCTCGGCGCCGACAGCGAGACAATCGTGGGCGATGCCCATCACGTGGACCGCGGCTACGAGCGCTTCTCAGAGCGGATGCGGGCCATCGGAGCCGATGTGGTCGAGGTGGACGGGTAGCCCCAGAAGCTGACGGCACCAAGCCAAGGTCCGCCGGTCGATCCGAAGTCCCGGCTCAGATCGGCCCACCGCGGGGGTTCCGGGGTGGAGCTTCATGCAGCGGGTGCTTCACTGGGCCGGTACCGGGCTTGTCCGTCCCGCTGCTTCCACGGAACTCGGTGCTATCAGTGCCAGTTTCGACCGGCCGATCATCCGATATTTCCTCGCCGAGCTTCGAGGCCCGGTTGTTGGCGACGTACAACAAACCTGCAAAGACGGCCACCGGAACAGCGACCATCAACAGCTCGTCCCAACCGCCCTGGTGGGCAAGGACGATCGTGGCAGCCGTCAGATTCGCAAAGGCCTGGGATAGCTCGTACATCCGTTACCAACCGTACCGGCTCAGGTTGTCCCCGGTGACGGCAGGCTGCATCATCTAGTGGTCCGGCCGACCGGCTGACGCTTGGAGTTCACACTTGCTGGCCGAGGTTGAAGAAGTAATCGAGGTCGTTCGACCCGCCATCCAGGCCGACGGTGGAGACGTCGAGTTGCTCGACGTCGATGAGTCCAGCGGAGTTGTTACCGTTCGCTTGACGGGCGCTTGTGTCAGCTGTCCTGCGTCGACGGTCACCATGAAGTTCGGGATCGAGCGGATCATGAAGGACCGTGTCCCCGGAGTCACCGCCGTGGTGCAACCACCCTTCGAGGACTGAACCTCGTCGATCAGCGGTTGCGGCCTCGTCTACGTGCAGTCGACGCAGAGTCCGAGCACGTCGAGGCGGTGGTCGACGGCGGCGAAGCGCGACGATCGCGCCACCTTCTCAAGTGCGGCTGTAAGGGACGCTTCGAGCGAGTCGTCCAGAGTGACGTCGTCGACCCGTCCACAACTCGTGCAGATCAGGTGGTGGTGGTGCGAGGTCAGGTCCTCGGATAGCTCGAAGTGGCTGTGGTCCTCACCCGAAATCACCCGATGGACCACTCCGCAGGTAATCAACTCGTTCAGGTTTCTGTAGGCGCTGCTCTGGGCCAGTTCTTCGTCGAACGTCAAAATCTCGGGGATCGTCAACGGCCCACCCGACGAAGCGAGTATCTCGACCACCGATCGCCGCGACCCCGTGTAGCGGAGTCCATCGGCCCTGAGCCGTTTGGCGGCGGTCGCATGAATCTCGTCCAGGCTCGAGACTTCGTCGGACATATCCGAAGAGTAGCCAAAATCGGACACCGAACTGGAAATGAGAATCATACTCAATCTATGTTTCTGGTGATGTGCAGAAGGCCCACTCCGATTGCGATTGTTACTCTGGCCGCCGCCCTTGCACTGGCGGGATGTGGGTCCGGCGGCACAAGCGGCCAAGGTGGAACCAGGTCCGGTGACGGCTCGAGCAAGGTTCTTGCGACAACAGCGATCTGGGCGGATGTGGTTTCGGCGGTTACCTGTCGGACGTTGAAGGTCCCGGCGCTCATCCCTGCCGGCGTCGATACCCACGAGTTCGAGCCATCGGTGCAGGACGCCGACCGGCTACTCGGTGCAGATCTGGTGTTCGGCAACGGCATGGGACTCGAGGGCGCCCTGGGCGACACGCTCACGTCCGCCAAGAAGGAGGGGGTGGACGTAGTGGAACTCGCCCCCGACATGAAGCCGATCGACCAGGACCCCCACGTGTGGATGGACCCCGAGCGGGTGGCGCTGGCCGTCCCCGTCATCGCAAAGCATCTGGCAAAGCATCTGGGAGGGGCGGAAGGGCTCGGTTTGGATCCTGCCAAGTTGGCCGGGTGCGCCGATGACTACGTCTCCCAACTTCAAGATCTGGCAATTTCCATGGACACCCGTTTGGCCGCCGTCGCTCCTGCGCAGCGGAAGCTCGTCACAAATCACGAGAACCTTGCGTACTTCGCGGACCGCTTTGACTTCACGATCATCGGTGCGTTGATTCCATCGACGAGTTCGCTCGGTGAGTCGGACCCGAGGAGCCTCGACGAACTGGCGGCCACCGTGCAACAGGCTGGAGTGAAGACGATTTTCGTCGACGTGGTTGGGTCGACTCGCCTGGCAAAGAGCCTGGCCGAGAGGTCCGACCAGGACATCGCGGTGGAGAAGCTGTTCGTTGAGTCGCTGGGTCCCAAGGGCGATGATGCAGACACATATCGGGGAATGATGTCCGTCAACGCAACTCGCATCGCCGAGTCGTTGAGCCGGTAGTTTCCCAACTGTGTTGACCTTGTTGGCAGCGAACCCGATCGCATGGTTCACCGATCCGTTCTCGCAGTCGTTGACGATGCAACGAGCGCTTGTCGCCGGGTTGCTGGCCGGGGTGGCTTGCGGTCTGGCAGGAACGTGGGTGGTCCTGCGGGGGATGACCTTCATCGGTGATGCCATGGCCCACGGTGTGGTTCCGGGCCTTGCCCTCGCCACGATCATGGGTATCAATCCAGCGTTCGGTGCGGTTGCCAGCGCGCTCGTCATGGTCGCCGGAATAACGCTGGTGGAACGGCGGACAAGGCTGGGTGAAGACACGGCCATCGGCCTGCTCTTCGTCGGGATGCTGGCGCTCGGTGTGTTGATCATCAGCCGATCGGCAACCTTCTCGGGTGACCTCACAGGAGTTCTGTTCGGAGGAATAACGAGCGTCACTACCGGTGATCTGATTGTCGCCGGTGGCGTTGCAGCCGGAGTGATCGTCGTTGTGATCGTGGGATACCGAGCCTTTGTGGCTCTGTGCTTCAACGCCGGGTCCGCCAAGATGTTCGGACTCCGACCCGGGGCCACCCACGCCGTCATGCTGATGCTCGTGACGGCGACGGTCATCGCCAGCTTCAAGACAGTCGGCACCCTGTTGGTGTTCGCGCTGATCACGGCTCCGGCGGCGGCCTCGGTGCAGGTGGTCAAGAGGGTTCCTCTGGTGCTCGTGACGGCCGTGCTGTTCGCCGAGATCTCGGTCGTGATCGGATTGGTCGTCTCTTGGCACGCGAGGGTCGCCGCCGGTGCATCCATGGCGCTCACCGCAGTGGTCTTGTTTCTGGTCGTACTGATCGGAAGCGAGACCGCCCGGGCGCTCGGAAGGCGTCGGGCGGAGGTTCCCGACACACTGACCTCAGACCTCGACCAGTCCCGGCTCGGACTATCGGGGGAGCCGGGAGAGGTGCCGGCGTGAGCGGAGGCGGGATGCGGTCGATCCGCTCGACAGGCCTGCCGACCCGGGTGAGGCTGACCGAACGGATCGGCAAAGGGACCTTCGGTGAGGTCTGGCTGGCCCGCGACACCCGTGACGGAATCGACGTCGCAGTCAAGTTTCTCGATGGTGACTCGACGACGCTTACCGGGGAGCGTTTCGAGCGCGAAGCCCGCTCACTGGCGAGACTTTCCGATATTCCCGGCATCGTCTCGATACGGGAACTGGGGCTGGCCCCCGATGGCACACCGTGGCTGGTGACCGAATACCTGGCCGGCGGATCGCTCGAGTTCAAACTTGACGTCGATGCACCGGAACCCTTTTCGGATGAGGCACGAACCATGGTTTTGGCCCTACTCACACCCCTGGCCACGGCGCTTGCTGGCGCGCACGACGTCGGGGTCCTCCATGGCGACATCTCTCCCGGCAACATCCTTTATGACCAAACTGGGCGACCATGGCTGAGCGATTTCGGCATGGCGGCTCTGGGGTCACCCCGCTCTGACGGGACCCCACGCAGTCGGGCTGGGTCGAAAGCCCCGGACTTGCCGGATGCTCCGGACGCGGCTGAGTTGGGTGCCTACGGAGTCAGCGGGTTCACTCCGGCCTACGCGGCGCCCGAGCGACTACGTGGGGCACGCCCGGGACCGCGATCCGACGTCTACTCGCTCGCTGCGACCCTGTGGCACGTCCTGTCCGGAGCCCCGCGGTTGGGTCCGGTCGCCGAGGAGCGTCCTCGAACGGCTGCGCCCGGGTCCGCCGGCAGACCTCTGGACAACGACGGTGTCGGTGTCGGAGCCGGTGTAAGTGGCGGTGCCGACGAGACCGAGATCGACCACACCGGTGTAGACCCGTTGATCGGGATGCTCGAAGCGGCCATGGACAAGGCGCCCGGATTGCGTCCCCGCGCGGCCGATCTGGTCGAGTCGGTCGCCCCGCGAGAAATTCAAAGGCGGTGGTGGCGGTATCGTCGGTCGGATGGCAACCGCTGACGAGAACCCATCCCAGAACGCATCCGAGCCACTGCTGAAGGTCGACGTGTCCGACAGTGGGGTGGCAGTGATCACCCTGGACAACGGCAAGGTGAACCCGTTGAGCGTCGAGTTGCTGGCCCAGATTCGGGCAGCGGCACAGCACGTCTCGTCGAGTGGGGCAAGGGCAGTGGTCGTGACCGGGAACTCCCGGGCCTTCGCGGCGGGTGCCGACATCACACAGTTCACAGAGCGTGGCGGCGCAGCTCCGTTCGCAATAGCCGACACGGGTCGGATCACAGAGATCGGGTCGGCGTTTCTCTCTGCGCTCAACGCGGTTGCGGAAATCCCCTGTCCGACGATTGCTGCAGTGTCGGGCGTCGCCCTCGGTGGCGGCTGCGAACTCGCCATGGCGTGTGACTTCAGGGTCGCCGGTCAGCGGGCCAAGTTCGGTCAGCCCGAAATTCTGTTGGGCATCATTCCAGGCGGCGGCGGAACCCAACGCCTGGCGCGACTGGTGGGCCCGGCACGGGCCAAGGACCTGGTATTCACCGGTCGGATGATCGACGCCGCGGAAGCCAGTGCCATCGGCCTGGTGGACCGTGTCGCCGGCGAGGACGAGGACGCCCTGCAGGTCGCAGTGGCATGGGCGACCGATCTGGCCGCCGGACCCAGAGCCGCCCTGGCGCTTGCCAAGTCGGCCATCGACGGGGGACTTGAGACCAGTTTGGAAAGTGGCCTCGAACTCGAACAGCGGCTGTTCGTGGAGTCATTCACCACACCCGACGCCACCGTTGGTGTCGAGTCGTTCCTCGCCAATGGGCCTGGTAAGGCCGACTTCAGCTGATCACTCGGCGGCTGCGTCCGCGGTCGGGCAGCCTGACTGCGGGCCGGACCTCCAGCCAGCCGAGGCCTTCAGTCGACCGGGCCTTCAGTCGACCGAGGCCTTCAGTCGGTCCAAACCGTCAGTAGACCGGGCCTTCAGCCGGCCGAGGCCTTCAGTCGGCCGAGGCCTTCAGTTGGCCCGGACCCGTCAGTCGGCCCAGGCAACCTGTCCGAACTCGACCGGATTGGGCATCAGGTCGTGATGGGGGACGACCCTGACGGTCACCCCCATCCTGCCCGCCGTAGTGAGTTCTGCAGCTGCGGTGTAGCGAATATGGGAATCGTCGAGGTGGTCCGTGGGGGACATGCGGGTGGTCTGTGTGGACTCCAATTCGCCCGACTGACCCACATGTCCGACAACCAGTTGCACCTCGACATCGTCGGGCCCCAGGCCACCCAGGTAGACGG
>JBATWQ010000212.1:0-6481 GCA_049672765.1 Microthrixaceae bacterium
CGACAGCGCTGGCAGCGGCGGTGAAGGCGACGGGCGACGCACCCGGTTGGGTAGCTGAGATATCCGGCATCGTCGGCGACGCCCGAATCGTCTTCCAAGCTCCCGATCGCATCGACTTCCGACAGGAAATGGCAAGTGAACCAGATATGCAACAGGCCGTAATTGGCACCGACTCGTGGTCAACCGATGACGGGGGTTGGGTTAAGGGCCAAACCGATTGGCGTACTGTCGCCCCGTTCACGTTGCTGGATGCGCTCAGCTCGGCCTGTGTGGTCCACTCCGATGGGGTGTTTTTTGCTCGGGTCGTCGTGGGTGGTTGCGCGAAGGACCAGTTGTCTGACGAGGACACTGTGTGGCACGTCAAGGTCGCGGCTGGTCGCGTGGACAGGGTTGAGTACGGCACTGCCGGCACAACCGAAGCAGGAGAGACGACATCGACAGGTCGAGCTGATGATGTGATCGACCGACCCGAGCTCGGAAGAATGGTCGTCACCTTCGCCTATGACAACGTTCCACCGGTCACTGTGCCGCCAGGCGGGTGACGCCAAGTTGCGAACAAACGTGCACGAGGGCTTACCGCTATGACCGAGAGCTACAGACCCAGGTGGAAGCGATGGCTCGCTCTCGGCGCCGTCACGCTGGTGATCTTGGGTGGGCTGTTCGTCTGGCGGGTCTCACCCCTTCCGTCGGCCACCTGGACTGTCACCGAAATCCTCGTTGACGGCAAAGCTGTCGACCCGCTCGGGAGCACGATAGAGACCGGGCTAGGACTCGTCACCTTTCACGGGTGCAATTTCATCTCCGAACAAGCTGGTGGGTTGCCGTGGAGACCTAGGTTCATCTCGACGTCGACGACGGAAATTCACTGCCTCGGCGCGAACCGCGACCTCGATGTGAGCTGGACTCGTCTTGTGGGGTCATCCGTGACGTTCGACGGGGCTTGGCGTAAAACCGCCACTATCCGCGGAAGTTCAGTGGAGATGCGAATCACCCGGAACTGACGAGAAGGGAGCGGACGAGAATGTGAAGGTGCGTTGAGTCAGAGCGCGGCGATCTTGATCGTGACTGGCAGAGTCGGCTCAAGCGGTACCGAGAAGACGATCGTGGAACCATCTCGGTGCATTGTGCCCTCCCCGACGCTATAGCCGAGCCGTTCTCCGGCTGCTTTGAGCTCCGCTGTCGCTTGCTCCGGCTCCATATCAATAGTCACGAACAATTCAACGTGTGACGTGTTGTCGTCCAGCATGGTGCCGGGCTGGTCTTTCAGCCGTTCGACCCGTACGACGGAGGCTCCGGCCTCACGGGCGAGTTGCGCTCCGGCGTCCTCCCAAGGGTCGAAGTTGGGTGAGCCGCACGCAACCAGGCACAGGCCCGCCGCTCCGATAAGGCCAATAGCGAGCAGTCGAGCACTGCGAGAAATCACGGTTCAGACCGTACCCGGCCCGCCGTTCGTTCGGCCTACGACGAGTCCGGCGACTGCTGGGTACAACCTCTGAAATGCCCTAAACGTGCTGACTGGAGACGATCAGGCACCAATCCGGCCTTCTATGGCTTGGAGACACACTCGAGACAGACCCAGTCTTCCTCCAGATGACTGGGATGGAGCTAACCTTACATTCACAGATATGTAAGGAGGTCCAGTTGGATATTGCAGCGAGGATGAGTTCGAAAGGACAGGTCACTGTCCCCAAGGCCGTTAGAACTGCCCTCGGGATTGGCGAGGGCGACTCTGTGGTGTTCCGCGTCGAAGGCAACCGGGCGGTGCTCGCACGAACCCCTGAGTTTCTGTCGCTGGCCGGCATTATCGCTGTCCCCGCAGCCAAGCGCAACGTCGCGTGGGATGACGTCATCGGAACCACGCGCGCACGCCGAGCACAGACTCGCCGGTGAGCTCGTTCGTCGACACCAACATCCTCGTTCGACATCTGACCGGTGACCCGGCGGAGATGGCCGCACGTGCGACTGCATTTCTCGCTGATGCGTCGGAACTCTACCTGGCCGACCTGATCGCTGCCGAGACGGTGTATGTGCTTGAGTCGTTCTACAAAGCGCCGCGAGAACAGATCGCTGCCGCGATGCGATCCCTCGTATCGATGCGTTCAGTGGTCACGGTGGACCCGGCACTCTTGCTCCGCGCAATCGAGATCTACGAGAACGACCGTCTCGACTTCGCGGAGGCATACCTAGTCGCCTGTGCCGAGAGCACCGGCGTCGGTCGTGTCGCCTCATTCGACCGCTCCGTTGACCGAGTAGATACCGTCGAACGCATCGAACCCTGAACTCGGGCCCTATCGGTATCTCCGCCTCATCGGCGATTGAAAGCACGGCACCGAAGCTTCAGCTAGCCCATCTCGCCGCAAGTGGGAGTTCCGGCGATGTCGTAGGCGAGCTGGATCACGCCGTTGTCATACGTGGGCGGAGTTGACCAGTCGCAGCGCTGCGGGAATGGTCCCGTGGGCGAAAATCTCGTAGGTCCGCCGACCGAGGAGCAACGCATCCATTGTGCTGGCCTGCTGAAAGACTCGCGGCCCGGCTGCCTCGTCCATCAGCGGCGCCTGCCACCCGCCGTGCGCAAAACCGCCTCGGCTGTCTTCGTCACGCCCTCCAGGCGCCTGTGCCACCCCGTCGAGCGTCACAAACTCGGTCACAATCAGGTTGCCCATTTCCTGCCACTCACCTTCGGTCGTCCGGAGTCAGAGAGTCCGATCGGCCCTCGTCTAGGATGCTGGTCGTCCTGGCACTGTCGGTGGTCCTGTCCGTTACGTCGAGACCCCGGTGCGAACCAGGCAGTGGCCCTCGACGCGAACCGCGAGACTGCTGGTACCGGCGACGGTCGTGGTGCTCGTTGTGGCTGCACTGTTGGCCACCCGGGGAATCGCCGCCCCGAGTTCGTTCCTGACCGAAACGCGCCCAAGGGGACATCGACGTCAACGAGGTCAGCCCGACCCGCCGGGATGCAAGCACGACCACCCTTCCGGAACAACCGGTCCGGGCGAGGCGGGTCTGCTTGTCGGGGACAGCATCGCGGCGAGTCTCGAGTCGGCTCTGTCAGCAGAATTCGCTAGCAGGGGAGCGTCGTTCGCATCGATCGCAACGCCGGGTTGTGGTGTGATCACAGGCGTGCCCGCAAACGGTCCCGACGACCCGATCCGTGAGGTCAGCGGCAAGAGCGTGGCCGGGTGCCCCGAGACGATCCCCCAGCGTCAGAGTGACGCGGTCGCCTCGTTCCACCCAGGCCTGGTGATCGCCATCTCCACCTGAGAGAGCCTGGACAGAATCGTCGATGGCACCTGGTATGGCTTCGGTGGCCCGGCGGGGGACCAGGTCATTGTCGATCTCTACCGCAAAACGCAGGCCCGGTTGGCGGTCGACGGGGCGGCCGTTGCCTGGACACTCATGCCGGACACGGTCATCGGCCGGACCACGAGGGCTGGCGCAACGCTCTCGACCGATCGGGCAGAGCATCACCGGGGCCTGTTGAGACGCGTGGCGTCGGAGCTACCTGAAACCACGACAGTCGACCTCCAGAGCGTCGTCTGCCCGACGCTTCCCTGCCCGGGCACGGTCGACGGGCTGGAACTACGACCGACCGACGGCATCCACTTCGACACCCCCCGAGGGCGCTGCATATGTCGCGCAGGCCTACGTGGACCAGGTCATGAATATCGACCTGTCAGACCTGGTGAACTGATTCGGTCCTGGCGAAAGCTCGAGCCAGATCGCGGGAGCTAGGCCGGCTGCCCGGCTCGCAGAAGTCTTCGGATATCCAGTACGTCGCGCCAGCCGGCGTGCTCGCCGAGGTCGTCGACGAGCATGGCCGTCAGGGCAATTCCGAATGGCCAGAAGAGCCACGCCGTGCGCAGCGTCAGGTCCGTCGACGCCATCGAGTAGATGTTGACGAGCACGAACATCGCCAGTCCGACCAGTTCGGGGCCCGCACGGTGCATGGCAGCGACCAACCCTCCTGAGCGGATCAGTCGGATGGCGCAGATGGCGGCGGGAATCATGATCGGCGCGCATCCGACAATGAAGAACGCGCTGCTTTTCATATTGCCGAGATTCCCGCCGAAGTAACTCAGCTTCGGGCCCAGACTGAAGGTGAACGTCGGATCTGGAGCGATCGCCCGGACGAGGATCGCCACTGCGACCCAACCTGCGGCGGACAGGGCCGCTCCGATAACAAACGTTCGGTCCTTGAACGACCTGCCGGCGACCCACCAGGCGGTGACAGCGGTCGGGGCAAGGAACACGATCGCCTCTTTGAACGCATAAGACAGCGGGAAGAAGAGGGCGATCGCCCACCACAGCCGACGCGCCACCAACCAGTAGCCGATGACCATGATGGCCATCGCCCCTCCGTCGATGTAGAGGGCGGAGCTGAAGACCAGCACCGGCAGGGAGACGGAATAGAGGAGTCCACCGATCAACTGGGCCCGACGTGACCGCCCCTGCACCGCTAGCGCGTCGAGCAGGAACCACAAGCCCACGACGACCAGGACCAGGTTCACGAGCGCAAAGGAATTACCGCTGTCGAAGGGCAGCAGCGACGCGATGAACGGAAGTGCCGGACGGTGGATGAAGGGAGCGACCGGCCCCATCAGCACCCCGTCGCTCGCCCCGAACTCGGGGTAGGGGACCATCTTGTAGAAGGCCCTTTCGACGCCGCGCCGGTCCTCGATCATCGCCAGATAACTGACGATGTCTATGTTCAGATGTTCTAAGTGGGCACCGCCGTCGGTGGTAAGTGTGTAGTACTCGTCGGTTGCGAAGAACGACGTGCCCGCTAGATCGGCCCTGGCGAACCTGAGTCCACCGATGACCATGGTCAGCAGCGTCAGTAGAACGACAACCCAGATCTGGAGCCGCTTGCGGGACTGGCCGGGAGCAGGATGGGTCGTGGTCGTACCGTTCAGGTCCACAGCTGTCGAACCCTGTTCAAATTCAGACACGATGGCCTCTCCGAGCGAGTTGGGGATGCACAGTACACCGCTGCTGATTCAGCCCCCGTTGACAGCTGGAAGCCACTTCCGACAGGGACTGCCGGTCGAGGGACACGCCTCGAACGTCGCCGGGTAGCCGGTCTGGGGAGCGATGGTGAGCGTCACCGATGACGGCTTGGCCCCGCCGAGGTGGATCGTGTTGAGCGTCGAGCCGCCCTTGGGGTCGACGGTGTTGTACGCCCAACGCTCGGTGTCGCCACCGACCGCCTGAATCGCAATGCGGATCCGGCTTCCGGCACGGAACACGTGCCCCATCGGAAGGATCTGCACCGGAACAGTAACGGTCGACCCGTCGAGTGGAACCTTGCGGTTGTCGGTGAACGCTGGCCTGGTGGCCGTCGACTTTGCCGCATCGACGGACCGTAGCGATGCCCGCTGCACCCCGGTGCTGATCAGCATCTCCTGCCCGTCGGGTCGAACCTCGCTCAGCGTGACGCCGAGGTCGGTGTTGACGGCCGATGAGGACAACTGAATCTGTGCTGCAGCTGGACCCAGGGTAACCAGCCCCTCGGTCAGGGGAGCGCTCACGAATCCGACGCCGTTCCCCTGGGGAACTTCGCTCCACACGATGTTCTTCGTCGGTTCATAGGTTCCCTGGTCGGCGGGAGCCGAGGTCTTGGGTCGCACGCCCGGGTCAGGTCGGTACTGGACGCTTGACGCAAGCCCGGGAGTTGGGCCCAGGGTGCCGTTGTCGCCCAAGAACCAGGTCTGATCCGTTGAACCCGCCACGGGGAACGACGAGGCGTTGAACTTCCAACGGGCCCCGGTGTTCGTACCCTCGTTCATTCCCTTCTCGAGCCCCAACAGGACCCGGACCCGGGGCCTGGCCTCGAACTGCTGGACGGCCTCGTCGAGTGTCCAGGTGAAGATCGAGGGCAGCGGCGGAGCGATACTTCCCTCACCGAAGATCGCTGGTGCAAGTAGTGAGATCAGCATCTTCCACTGCGGTGGCCTCTTCGCGACATAGATGTCGAGAAACTCCATCAGGTCGGTGATGGTGTCGGGGGTGACGGAGTCGCGGTGGTGGCCGTTGGAGAGGTTCAGCCAGACACGACTGTTCGCGTTCAGCAGATCCTGCGACGAGAGGATCGCGTAGGCACCGGTCTCTTCGTCGTTGAACTGCAGCGACGCGAAGGTCGGGACCTTGATCTCCTTCATCCATTTACGGAAGTCGCGCCGGGTGTAGATCTCGTCGACCAGATCGCTTTCCTTGGTCATGGCGATTCCGTCGCGTGTCTGTAGCCGCATCCGCTGGTTGTAGGCACACTCGGAGTCGGTGTGGACCAGGTAGTTGGCGTACGGCAGCGCGTCGGGATCCGGTGCGGGCTTGGCGTTCTTCTGACGCTCTGCCAGCCACGAGTCGGCGAAGCCGTCGTTGTAGATGCCGCCGGGGTGGGCGAGGTCGTACAGGCTGCCGACGAACGACAGCGGCACGATCGCCGCCAAGTGAGGCGGGTGGGTGGCTGCAACTGCGATCTGGG
>JBATWQ010000213.1:0-21453 GCA_049672765.1 Microthrixaceae bacterium
ACAGGTAGAGGTAAAGATCGCATCCACATTTGAAACCTGCTCATAATAATCCATTGCGTCTAGGTAGAATGAAGCACGGGTGGGATCGACGCTTTCAAAGCAGTAGTGGTAGCTGCCGTCATCTCCGACGAAGAGATGATCTCCTCCGTTTACTCCTGTCGGAAATATCCCTACGGGCCAAGCCCCAACTTGACCGCCAGATGTCACCATTAGTAGCACTGCGGCCGCCACGGCTAGCCCCCTTGCTCGCCTGCGCATGTGATCACCTGTTAGACGGATTTGCGACCCGTGCACTGGTTGCCCCTCCCTCTATGCCCCCCTGACCCGACGATGGGTCCTAGCACTATCGCGCCGGTTGCTTCTCAAATCAAGTATCTATCCGGGTCTCGCTTCCGCTGCACGCTCCGGCAGGAACTGAATTCGTAGCTTCAACCATCCCAGGGGTCACACTCCGCTCATCACCTTCACTGCGACAGCCGTACCATCGGCGGCTGTGGCTGGCATCCCTGACTGCCTGAGAACAAGTCGACGCGGTATGTACCGGTCCGCGAGGTACGGTGAGATCAACGCGGAGGTTTGACATGGCTGAACACGAACGGAAGAAGAAGTCCTCACCCCAGCGCACCGAAGAGGAAGTCGCCGAGGACCTCGCACCGAGCGAGACCGGCAACAAGATCAAGGCCGAGCTGGACGAGCTACTCGACGAGATCGACGACGTGTTGGAAACCAACGCCGAGGAATTCGTCAAGTCGTACATCCAGAAGGGCGGGCAGTAGCCACGTCGGTTGCAAGTAACCTGAAGCTGTGAATCTGCCTTATTTCAGCGGAGCCGATGACCCTGGTCCCGATTTTGCCGCACTGGTGCGTCGGGCCGGTCTGTCTCCCCAGGTCCCAGACGCCCCGGTCGACGCTCGTTTGACCATCACCCACGGAACGACCTGTGTCTCGGTCAAGTACGCCGACGGGGCGCTGATGGCAGGGGACCGCCGGGCTACCTCGGGCAACTTCATCAGTCACAGGACCATCGAAAAGGTGTTCCCCGCCGACCGTCACTCGGGCGTCGCGATCGCCGGTGCCGCCGGACCGGCGGTCGAGATGGTCCGCCTGTTCCAGCTGCAGTTGGAACACTACGAAAAGGTCGAAGGCGCCCAACTGAGTCTGGACGGCAAGGCGAACCAGCTGTCACAGATGGTCCGCAACCATCTGCCTGCTGCCATGCAGGGCCTGGCCGTGGTCCCGATTTTCGCCGGCTACGACCTGGCCCGCACCGAGGGTCGCCTGTTCCAGTACGACGTCACTGGTGGTCGCTACGAGGAACACAACTATGCGACGACCGGTTCCGGCAGCCTGCACGCCTCGACGGTCATCAAGTTGGGCTGGCGAGAGGATCTTGACCGTTCAGCGGCGGTGGACCTGGTGCTGAGGGCCCTTTTCGAAGCTGCTGACGAGGATTCGGCAACGGGCGGTCCGGACCTGGTGAGAGCGGTGTTCCCGATCGTCGCGACCATCACCGGGGACGGCTACGAGCGGGTCGGCGACGACGAGATAGCCGACAGGTACCGGACGATCCTTGCCCAGCTCACCGAAGAACGTGGAGGTGCACGATGACTGCTCCGTTCTACGTTTCGCCCGAGCAGATGATGAAGGACCGGGCCGACTACGCCCGTAAGGGCATCGCCCGTGGCCGTGCCCTGGTCGCCTGCACCTTTGACGAGGGAATCCTGCTGTGCGCGGAGAATCCCTCCCGGATGCTCCGCAAGATATCCGAGATCTATGACCGCATCGCCTTCGCAGGCGTCGGCAAGTACAACGAATTCGATCAGCTCCGAATCGCCGGGGTCCGCCACGCCGATCTGAAGGGCTTCTCCTTCAGCCGCGAGGACGTCGACGCCCGATCGCTCGCCAACCAGTACGCGCAGATGCTCGGACAGGTGTTCACCCACGAGATGAAGCCGATGGAGGTCGAAATTCTCGTGGCCGAAGTCGGTCATCAGCCGGACGGGGATCAGCTGTTCCACATCCTCTATGACGGCACTCTGATCGACGAGTCCGACTGGTGTGTACTGGGCGGTGAGGCCGACGCGATTCGCACGCGGATCGAGAGCACCTGGGTCAGGGGCGGAACCCTCCAGCAGGCCATCGAGGCGGCAGTAGGAGCCCTCGCGGGACCGGACCGGACACTCGGTGTCGATCAGGTCGAGGTTGCGATACTGGGCCGCCACAACGGCCGCCGGACGTTCCGCCAGATCGACGATGAGGAACTGCTGACGCTCCTGCCAGCTGCGTACGGTGCCGCCACAACCGGGGCGGAGTCCGAGGTAGCAAGCGACACTGCGGCCCAGGTCCAGACCTCGGGCGAGCCGTCAATCGAGCCCTCCGCCGGGTCAGCTACCGAACCACCGGGCGAGTCACCTGCATAACGGTGCCTGCCGGCAAGTCATTTGGGCAATGCGGTTGGGCGACGCGGTTGGACGTGGCGACCCGCAGGATAGGAATGACCGTGTGGGGCCTACAACGGGGCTCGGACGGGTAGCTTGATCAAATATGGACCGGAGAATCTACGGACTCGAAAACGAGTACGGGGTCACCTGCACCCAACGCGGTCAGCGTCGACTCAGCCCTGACGAGGTCGCCAGGTACCTGTTTCGGCGTGTCGTGTCCTGGGGTCGGTCCTCCAACGTCTTTCTCGCCAACGGCGCCCGCCTCTATCTCGATGTCGGATCACACCCCGAGTTCGCCACCCCGGAATGCGATCTGCTCTATGACCTCGTCGCCCACGACAAGGCGGGGGAGTGGATTCTGGGACAGCTGGTGGAGTCCGCAGAACAGCGCCTGGCGGAAGAGGGCATCAGGGGCGATATCTACCTGTTCCGCAACAACACGGACTCCGCCGGAAACAGTTACGGGTGCCACGAGAACTACCTGACCAGCCGCGATGACCTGACCAACTACAGCGAGGTCCTAATTCCGTTCCTGGTCAGCAGGCAGATATACGCCGGCGCGGGCAAGGTGCTGCAGAACCCTCGGGGCGCACAGTTCTCGGTCTCCCAGCGCGCCGAACACATCTGGGAGGGCGTGTCCTCGGCGACGACCCGGTCCCGGCCGATCATCAACACCCGCGATGAACCACATGCCGACGCCGAACGTTTCCGACGTCTGCACGTGATCGTCGGCGATTCCAACATGAGCGAATACGCCACGTTTCTGAAGGTCGGCGCCTGCTCGCTCATCCTTCGGATGCTCGAGGATCCGACTGTCGTGCTTCGCGACATGACCCTCGAGAACCCGATCCGGGCGATCCGCGAGATCAGCCACGACATCACCTGTAAGCGCAATGTGCGCCTGGCGAACGGACGCGAAATCTCGGCCTGGGAGATCCAGTCCGAATACCTGCAACGTGCTCTGCGCTACGCCGACAACCATGACCTTTCGCCTCAGGAGAAGCAGGCTCTTGGCATGTGGGAACACGTCATGGCCGGAATCGAGGACGACCCGTTGACCATGGGCCGTGAGATCGACTGGGTGACCAAGTACAACCTGATCGAGCGTTATCGGGCACGCCACAACCTGGCGTTGAGCGACTCGCGGGTATCGCTGCTGGACCTTCAGTACCACGACATCAACCGCGAACGATCGGTGTTCTACAAGCTCCAGAACGCCGGGCTGGTCGAACGGATCGTCACCGACAGCGCAATCATCGAGGCGATCGACACGCCCCCACAGACGACCAGGGCGAAGCTACGCGGCGACTTCATCCGTCGTGCCAAGGAACGCAAGCGTGACTACACCGTCGACTGGGTGCACCTGAAGCTGAACGACCAGGCCCAGCGCACGGTGCTCTGCAAAGACCCGTTCATTGCAAGCGACGAGCGGGTCGACCGGCTGATCGCCTCGCTGTAACGAACGTCCGCCAGGACTGGCCGGGCATCGACTCCCACGGGTAAACGCTTTGGCCGATCTTCGGACTCGATGAAACAAAATCTGACCGAAGCGTCATATACACGATGTGTCCGAAGAGAGCATGGACAACCAGTCCGCAACCACCGAAAAAAGACCCTTCGCCACCGGCGATGGCCTCCGGTCCACCGACGCAGAGTTACTCAAAGATGCATCGCTGAATCCGGCGGCGTTCAGGGTTCTCTACGACCGACATTCCGAAATGATCTACAGGTACGCGCTCCGCCGGGCCGGTGGCCACGAAGCCGCACTCGAAGTCACCGCAGAAACGTTCGCCCGGGCGTGGTTCGGTCGCGACAAGTTTGTCGAGCATCGCTCAGGGACAGCACTGCCATGGCTATACGGGATCACCGCAAACGTCATACGCGAATCGGTGAGACGTCAGCAGGTGGCCGACCGGGCGACACATCGCCTCGGCATGACCCTTGGGATTGACCGGGAATTCAGCCCGACACCTGGTTGGAGCGATGGGCTCGACCAGGAACTGAATGAAGCGCTGCAGAGTCTGCCGGCCGAGCAGCGTCGGGCTGTCGAAATGCGTGTCCTCGATGACGAGTCCTACACGACCGTGGCGGAGCAACTCGATTGCTCCGAGGGTGCAGCCCGGATCCGCGTTTCAAGAGGCCTACGGGCCCTGAGGAAGATTTTCAGAGAGGACCCAGAATGAAGACTGAAGAACACAAGAGTGACGACGACCCGACACGCAGCGCACTCGCAGCACTGGGTGACGAACTCGAGCAGGCGATTTCGCTGCAGTTGGTCGCCAGCTCACGGAACCTGGCCGGGGGAACCTCGGACCCTCATCGGCAAGGCAGAAGGCGTGGCACCCTCGCACTCGCAACGCTTGCCCTGGTGGTCGTTGCGGCCGCGGCGGTTGTATTCACAGCGACCTCGGGTTCGGGAGAGCAGTCGGTTCTGTCTGCGTCCCCGCAGACTGCACGGACCGAGGCCCAGGCAACTGCTGATCAGCCAGCTGATAGTTCCTCCGGTGACCCACTGGCATCGATGTCGGGCGAGGAATTCAGGTCGAAGATCTTCTTGGTGGCAACTCCCTTCGTCGGGACCAACCCGGTCTGCGAGCCGAGCGGTCCTAGCGGGACCAGCAGTGGCGATGGTTCGAACATTGGCGCATTCACCTGCACGCTGGATCGAGCTCCCTCCGGCATGAGAAGCGCTGCCAACGGCGGACTTCCAAGCACCCAGATGTACATCGGTTACTATCCCGACCGAACGAGCATCATCGAAACTCGCTGCGAGAGTGATGCGGCACGACTTGTCTGGAACTGCTCCTCGGTATCCAAAGAGGGTGAGTGGCTCGCCCGTGATGGAGTCGAGGGATTCACGTGGATGACCGATCCGGCCGACTGAACAAAGTCGTAGCACGGGAGCGCTGATCACTTCGTGACTCGGGTTCTTCGACTAGACCACAACGGTGCCCAGTTTCAGGACCGCAGAAGTAACAGAGGTCATTTCAGAGCGTCGCGGGTTGCAGCGTCTACGGGTCGACATGCCCGACGGGTCGAGTGCCCGCGCCTATGGCCTGACGCAGCTGATCGGGACCTGCGGGCCGGGCGATCGGGTCGTGTTGAACACCACCGCCGTCGAGTTGGATCTGGGCACCGGCGGCTGGCACTTCGTCCACTGGAACCTGAGTCGCGAAGAGTTCGTGAATCCCGGGCCTGAGCACATCATGAAGATGCGCTACACCAGCTTGCAGATCGACGCCGGGACCGACGAGCTGAACCACCCGGAATGCGATCTTCCGATCGATGGAGTCCCAGTTGTGGTGTGCTCGGTCCACAGTCAGGTCGCCACTGTGGCCGCGTCGTTCGCTGCCTCCGCGCCCCATCTGAACATGGTCTACGTGATGACCGACGGGGCCGCCCTTCCTCTGGCTCTGTCGGATCTGGTTGCGACGATGGCCGACAATGGCACCATCGCCGGTTCGATCACGGCCGGTCACGCCTTCGGTGGCGACATGGAAGCCGTTTCGGTACCCGCGGCGCTCGGCCTGGCGGTGCACACCCTCGGAGCGGACGCGGTTGTCGTCGGCATGGGACCCGGTGTGGTCGGAACTGGCACGGCGCTCGGAACCACCGCGATAGAGGTCGCGCCGATCCTCGATGCCGTAGCTGACGCCGGTGGGGTCCCCATCATGTGTGTCAGGGCTTCGAGCGGGGATCCGCGCCCTCGGCACCAAGGCATCTCCCACCACACACTCACGTCGGCCAGGCTCACCCGGAGTCGCCCCTGGGTCGCACCTGTGCCCCCCGAGGCGGCGGATCTTCCGGGCGTGAGGGCGTCGGGAATCGGGGGGACCGAGGACCCACCTAAAATACTTGCCATGGCAGGACTGAAGGTGACGACAATGGGTCGCTCCGTGGAGGAGGACCAGCTCTTCTTCGCAGCCGCCACAGCAGCCGGAACGCTCGCCGCCACGGTCGCAACCCTGGGCGAAGCGTCCTTGGGCGAAGCGTCCCTGGGTGAGGATTCCGCTGGTGCTTCAGACGCCCGGGACGAAGCAGAAGATTCCAATCTGGATCGGGAGTAGGACTTGGCCAAACTTGATCGTCTCTTGAATCTGACCGCGGCCCTGATCGACACGACCATCCCCCTGACTGCGGAGCAGATCCGTGAGCGCGTCCCCGACTACCCCGAGGGTAGAAGCGCGTTCCACAGGGCGTTCGAGCGCGACAAGGACGACCTGCGCGAAATGGGCATTCCGCTCGAAACCGTGACGGTCACCCATACGGAGCAACCCATTTCGGCCTACACGATCGATCAGGAGACCTACGCCCTTCCCGATCCGGGCCTGACACCCGAAGAACTCGCCGCCCTCTATCTGGCGAGCACCTCGGTGATGCTCGAGGGCCACGACGAGGAGGACCTGGAGTTCGCCTTCCGGAAGCTCGGTGGCTCAGGGGCCAGCAGCGAATCTGTCGGCACTCCGTTGGCGACCGTGCCGGTCTCGCCGTCGCTCGCGAAACTCTTCGAAGCGACGATCGAACGACGGCAGGTCGACTTCGGCTACTCGGGTGGCCAGCGTCGCCTTCAGCCCTATCGCCTGCAGTTCGAGCGGGGCCACTGGTATCTGAGCGGACACGACCTGGACCGCGACGACCATCGGAGCTTCCGCCTCGATCGGATCGAAGGTGACGTGGTGGCCGGCCCTCCAGGCAGTTTCGAACGGCCAGAATCGCCACGCGGGGTCCTCACCCGCCCGTGGGAGATGGGCGGGGGTCCGGCGGTTCCGGTCAGGGTCCACATCGACCGGGAGCCCGCCCAGGCAACGCTGGTCGACCATCCCGACCTGACCGTCATCGAAAGATCACCAAACGGTTCGGTCGTGGTCGAGCTTCTGGTGACCAACCCGAATGGTTTGTGGCACTTCATGGTCAACCTGCTGGATCGTGCAGAAATCCTCGAACCGCCCGAAATGAGGGTGGGCCTGATCCAATACCTCACCTCACACACCGTCGCGGCAACCGCCATCCCCGCGGCCACCCCGGCTCCGTCGAAAAGCCCGGGAACAACCGTTCAGGGGAAGTCATGAAGCGAGTCACCGCTGTCGAGCGGGTTCAGCGAATCCTGACGATCCTTCCGTGGATAGTCGACAACCCCGGCTGCCACGTCGACGAGGTGTGTGAGCGTTTCGGGATTGGGCGGAGCGATCTGATCAACGACCTCGACCTGGTGTTCGTCCACGTCGGACTCCACCCATTTACGCCCGACATGCTCTCGGACGTTTCGATCGAGGATGACCGGATCAACGTCCATCTGGGCGACTACTTCCATCGACCGCTGCGACTGACCAGCCTTGAAGCCCTGATTCTGTTGACCGCCGCAAGTGCAAACGTTCCGATTGCGACGGGTGATGAAGCCGGACGCGCGACCTTGAGCTCCGCCGTGGACAAGCTCAGGACCGCGCTGGGTGCAGGAGCGGATGGCACCTTCGATGTGCAGCTGGGTGCCGTCGATCAGGGGATGCTCGAACTCTTCAGACAAGCGGCACAGAGCCACAAGAGCGTTCTGATCGGCTATTACACGTACGGCCGCGATGAACTTTCGACCCGACTAGTCGACCCCCACCGCATCACCAGCCAGAGCGGCTTCTGGTATCTGAGCGCATGGTGCCACAAGGCCCAAGCGCTGCGGGAGTTCAGGGTTGACAGGATCTACTCGGCCGAACCGACCGACGAGACCTTCGAACCTCCGATCGAGAGTCCGGAGTTCGCGTGGAATCTCAACGAGCGTCTCCGGACCGTAGAGATGATCGGTGACGGATCGATCGCCTGGGTGTCTGAGCTATATCCCTGCGACGAGGTCGAAACACTTGAGGACGGCCGACTCAGAATCGTCCTGGGGGTTACGGCTACCAGGTGGCTTGAGCGCCTGCTGCTCAGGCTCGATCCCGCGACGACGGTCCTGGACGCCGACACGGGCGAAGACCTTCGAGCAGTTGCCGTCGAGGCGGCCCGCAGGATGCTCGGGCGCTACGACTCGGGCGCTGCGTGAGCGAACTCAACCACGTCGGTCCGAGCGGTAAAGATCCCGAGATATTCCTCCGCCTGACGAATCCGCCGCGCCGGGTCGGATCTGACAATCAGGTTGTAGCGTGACTGAAATGACCGATCCGCCCAGCAGTCCCGTCGAGGACTCCGGTGAAGATCCGGTAGCGCCGGTGGTGCGCAGGGAGGGCAAGCAGAAGTCGTCGACCCGCAACATGGTCGAGTGGCTCGCCGTCATAGTCGTGGCGGTTGTCCTGGCGATCATCATCAAGACCTATTTGGTCCAGGCGTTCAGCATTCCGTCGGAGTCGATGAGCACGACGCTCCTGGTCGGCGACCGCGTCCTGGTCAACAAGCTGAGCTACGACGCCCACGACCTGAACCGGGGCGACGTGATCGTCTTCGCCCGGCCACCCGGTCTTCCGGCGAAGCCGGGGGATCCGGCAGATTTGATCAAACGTGTAGTTGCGCTTCCAGGTGAGACGGTCGTGGCCAAGGACGGCTCCGTCTACATCGACGGCAAGCGACTGGACGAGCCATACCTAGAGGACTCGGTCGACACCCTCGACCTGGACAATCCGGTGACCATTCCCAAGGGCCAGGTCTGGGTCATGGGTGACAACCGGATGAATTCCGAGGACAGCCGGGTCTTTGGACCCATCGACGCCGACACAATCGTCGGTCGGGCCTTCATGATCATGTGGCCCCCCAGTCGTATCGGCGCTCTCTGAGCCGAATCACCGAGCTCCACGAGCGGTGTGGGTCGGCCCCGTCGGAGGGCTCAGCCGTGACTTCGGGCCGCGTCCGTCATCCGTTCGACGTGCTCGCTGACCACACCATCGATTCCCATGTTCAGCAGTTCCAGGATTTGTCGCTCGTGTTCGGGCATCCAACCGACCGTCAATCGGCTGAAACGGTGGAACAACGCGACATGTCCGGCGGTCCATTCGGAATAGGGAATGCTCACGCCGGAGATGGAGCGTTCCCGAAGTCGAGCGGCGTGCTGCTCCGGTCCGCGCGGCAGATCGGCCAGACGGGTCGAATGGATGTAGCGGATTTCTGGCTGCTCCTGACGCCAGGCGGTCAGAGTTTCAAGGTCATCGTGGGTCAACCAGAGACGATCGAGCGCACCGGCGGTCCGAGCGGATTCGACAACGACTTCGAACGAAGCGGCATCTCTCAACTCGAGCGACAGCTCGAAGTCGATTCCGCAACGGGCATAGAGCTCGTCCAGGCCGACCGTAGGAGTGGGGAGCGAATCCCTCTCGACGGTGCCGACGGGCTTCCTCCGTAGGCGGGATCCGACCACTCCGCCGGAGTTGAAGATCGCGTGCTTGTCGGCCGTGAGCCAGATGTCACCGTCAATGCCCGAAGCGCCGAGCCGCAGACCCAACTGGAAGGATTCGAGCGTGTTCGCCCTTACGTGCGCCCCTGCGCCCCCGCGGGCGAAGAACACGGTTGATTCGAGCAGGGGAGCGAACATCGCAGTCATACCGACGCTCAGTTTGGCAGTGATTCGCGGCAGGTGAAACCGGGAAGGCACCGCGACGGGGGGCCGGCCGACTGCCTTGATTCGCCCTCTGTCCAGCCGGTCCCAAGGGGGTCTTTTGGACCAGTTCTCAATGAAAGGTCAATACCGCCGGTAGAAAAGCCGAAGTTACTGCTGTAAGTCACACCAAGGAGACCTGATGGCACTGATTCGTGCGACCTGTAGCGATTGTGGAGACGTTGAACTTCGTTCGCGTGACCTTCGTGTCCGGACGTGCATCGAGAATTCAGAAGCCACCTACCTGTTCCGTTGCCCGGTTTGTCGCATGATCGAAGTGCGCCCGGCCGAACAGCACGTTGTCGATGTTCTCGTTGCTGCTGGAGTTCGCGAAGAGCACTGGCATGTCCCGGCCGAGATCGCGGAGCGGCCTGTCGGGGAGACCATCAGCCATGACGATGTCCTCGACTTCCACGACCTGTTGAGCACCACCGACTGGTTCGAGACTCTCGCGACGATGACGGAGCGCTGATCCGGTAGCGTTCGCTCGTGACATTCGTGCTCGTGGCGTTCGCTCTCCTCGCAATCACCGGCGTTCTGATGCGCCGTTGTGTCTCGCAGATGGCCGAGGCAACTGAGCTGATCAACGGGCTTTCCGCACAGAATTGGCTCGAAACCTCGGGGCACCTGACCGCTGCCGCGGTCGGGGTCAACGAGCAGATCTCGGACAGCCGGGCCTCTTGGGCCAAGTGAGAGATGTTCAACGTCACCGGTGGTGAAATCGTCATAATTGTGCTGGTCGCACTGGTGGTTCTCGGTCCGGAGCGCATTCCGGAAGTTGCACGGAACATCGGCCGCCTTATCAACAAGGCGAAGACAATGTCGGAGGGCTTCCAGAACACGGTCAACGACATCTCGGGTGACCCCTCCATGAAGCCGTTGAAGGACCTGGGCGAACTCGCGGCACGGCCCCGCCAGAAGCTCGCCGAGTTCGCCGCCGAGGCCGAAGCCGAGGAGCGGGCCCAGCGAAGGCTTGAGGAGAGAGCGCGAATGGAGGCCGAACAGGCCCGAGCTGCGCTCGCCGCTCAGTCGGGTGACGCGAGTGACATCGGGCAGCCACCCGAACGCCCGGCAGCCGAGCCTGAGGAAGAGGTCGCCCTGGATGCTGTGCCCGACGCCGGAGCGGTAGTCGCACTCGAAGCTCTCCCGGACCCGGAGTCCGAACCTGAGGCAGAAGTCGCCCTGGATGCCGTGCCCGACGCTGGCGCCGAGGTCGCACTCGAAGCGGTGCCCGACAGTCAAGCGGTGCCCGACAGCGAAGCGGAGCTCCGGAACAAGTGAAGCGCCCCTCGATCTTCAAGGGCGCCGAGCGACAGGGCGCCGACATGACGCTCTCGGACCATATCCGAGAGCTCCGCTATCGGCTTCTGGTGTCGGTTGGAGCGATCTTCGTGGGAATGATCCCGGCGTGGTTCCTCTACAACCCACTGCTCAACATGCTCAACACGCCATACTGCACGGCTCTGACCAACGTGGACGTCGCGGCGCGATGTGACTTCTTCTCGATCAACCTTCTGGACCCATTCGCGCTGCGACTGAAGGTCGCCGGCTACGGAGGTGTGTTCCTCGCGATGCCGGTCATCCTCTGGCAACTCTGGCGGTTCCTCGCACCGGGTCTCTACAAGCGAGAACGCCGCTACGCCCTCGCCTTTACCGTCTCGGCATTCCTGCTGTTCACGTTCGGGGCGTTCGTCGCCTATTTCACTCTGAATCAGGCTGTCCAGTTCCTGGTTCGTGTGGGCGGGCCAGACATCGAGATTCGCTCCGGCCCAAACGAGTTCGTGAAGCTCTCACTGTTCATGATGCTCGCCTTCGGCGCCGGCTTTCTGTTCCCCCTGGTCCTGGTGGCGCTTCAGATGATCGGTGTGGTCACTCCCCAGAAGCTCTCCTCGTGGCGACGCCAGATCATCCTGATCATCGTCGTCGTCGCTGCGGTCATCACTCCAAGCGGAGATCCGATCTCGCTCGCTGCGCTCTCGGTTCCGATGTACATATTCTTCGAGGTCGCTGTGCTGCTCGGGCGACTGATGGCCCGGCGAAAGGGCAATTCCGGCTCATCTGAACCATCTGAAGCAATGGCCTGAGTGGACCGATGAACGACCGATTCGGTCACTCCTTCAAACGGGACCGATTCCAGGAAGAGGCGATCGCGGCGCTCGATCGTGGCGAGAACGTTCTGGTCGCCGCGCCAACCGGATCAGGAAAAACCGTGGTTGCCGAGCACGCAGTTTCGCTCGCACTCGATGCCGGCGCACGCTGCTTCTACACCGCGCCCATTAAGGCCCTGTCCAACCAGAAATACAACGACCTGGTGGCTGCGCTGGGTTCGGACTCGGTCGGACTCCTGACCGGGGATCACGCAATCAACAGCAACGCTCCAGTAGTCGTCATGACCACCGAAGTGCTCCGAAACATGGTCTACGCGGGTTCTGACGCACTTGATGGCCTTGCGTGGGTGGTACTCGACGAGGTCCATTTTCTTGCCGACGCATACCGGGGCCCGGTGTGGGAAGAGGTGCTGATACACACCCCGCTGTCGGTGAAGTTCGTCTGTCTCTCGGCGACGGTTTCAAATGCAACCGAGTTGGGGGAGTGGATCGAGAAGTTACGGGGCACCACCTCGACGGTCATCGAACACGAGCGGCCGATCGAATTGGACTCGGCGCTTCTGGTGGGCGACCGCGTCGCACGGGACGACCTGCTGGTTCCGCTGCTGGTCGACGGTCGACCCAATCCCGATGGTCGACGATTCGACGCCGACCGACCCTCGGGTCCCCCCGGTAGGTACCCGCGGACACGCTCTCGCTACTTCACACCACGGCGGGTCGAAACCATCGAGATCCTCGCCGCCGAGGACATGCTGCCCGCCATCTATTTCATCTTCAGCCGCAACGGCTGCGACGAGGCAGCCAGCAGGTGCTTCCAGGCCGGGCTGCGCCTAACCGATGAGTCTGAGCGTGAACGAATCCGCCGCCTCGCAGAGCTACGAACCGAGACACTCTCGGACGGGGACCTCGAGGCGCTCGGCTACGAGCAGTGGCTGGCGGCGCTTGAGCAGGGCATCGCTTCACACCATGCGGGAATGGTGCCCGCCTTCCGAGAAGCCGTCGAGGATTGCTTCGTCGAAGGCCTGGTCAAAGCTGTCTTTGCAACCGAAACACTTGCGTTGGGTATCAACATGCCGGCGCGAACCGTCGTCATAGAGAAGCTGAGCAAGTTCAATGGCGAACGACACGAGTTTCTGTCGGCCGGTCTGTTTACCCAGTTGACGGGCCGCGCGGGCCGTCGAGGCATCGACGACGAGGGTCACGCAGTCGTGCACTGGTCGCCCTTCACGACCTTCACCCAGGTGGCCAACCTGGCCGCAAGCCGGGAATTTCCGCTCGTCTCGTCGTTCAGGCCGACCTACAACATGGCCGCCAACCTGGTGGACCGCTACAGCCGCGACACGGCATTTGAGATCCTTGGTCACTCCTTCGCCCAGTTCCAGGCCGAACGGTCCGTGGCACGAATGGCAGCCAGGCGGGTCCGACTGACCCAGGAGTTGGACGCCATTGCAGAGGAACGCGCCGAGTCTGTTCCGGAAGCCGTCTTTGACGTCTCCGGATACGCGGCGCTTCTCGACAAGGTGAGGTCAACCCGGACGACCGCCAAGCAGGCCGCCGAGGAGTTCAACCTGACCCTGGCTTCGCTGACCCCGGGAGACGTTCTCGAACAGGCGACTCCCAGCGGGGTCAAACGGGTGGTGGTCGTCTCTGTCTCGACCCGAAAGGGCGGGACAGCCAGAGTTCGTTGTGTCGACAAGAATGCAAAGACAGTATGGGTGGACCGCGGCTACCAATCAGGACCGACCGGCAAATCTGACCCCCACGAGACGAACGAGTGGGGGAGTCTCACCCCGGTGGGGCGGGTGGAACTGCCCGTCCCGTATCTGCCCAAGGACCCGGAGTTCAGGCGTGCTGTGGCCGCGCTGATCCGGAGGATGAACCCCAAACGCGGGGCGGGCCGAAAGCCCCATCGGAATGACCTCCGAGGGTCCACACGCGGTGACGAAGAATCACTGTCGAACATACGGGCACTCATCGAGGAGCACCCGCTCCACACCCACCCAGATCGAGAGGCGCTGCTCAGCCAGCACCTCAGCAGCACGTCGGTCGCCAGGCAGTTGAAGGACCTCGACGCCGAGATCTCCCGGCGGGGAACGACGCTTGCCGATCAACTCGAATCGATCCTCGGGGTGCTCACCCAGACCGGTCATCTGGACGGCTGGAGCCTGACTCCGGCAGGTGAACGCCTCCGGCGGATCTACCACGAATCGGACCTTCTCCTGTCCCTGTCGATCACCGACGGGCTCTTCGATGGGCTGACTCCGCCCGAAGTAGCCGCTCTTCTGAGCTGCTTCACCCATGAGCACCGAAGTTCCGAACCTCCACCCGCACCGATCCTTCCGAGCGTCGCCGTGAGGGACGGCGTTACTCGCCTCAGGTCCTTGTGGAAACAGCTGGAGCGACTCGAACGCGCTGCGAAGGTCCCCCAGACGCGCGAGCCCCAGCCCGGCTTCGCCGACGCAGCATGGTCATGGGCGTCGGGAGGGGCTCTAGAGATGATCATCGATGAGGACCTGAGCGGCGGCGATTTCGTCAGGAACATCCGTCAGCTGATCGACCTGCTCGCCCAGCTTGGTGAAGTGGCCATCAGCCCCGAAACCGGCCACGCCGCCCGCAGCGCGGCGGAGTCACTGCGTCGAGGAGTCATTGTCGCCTCGGGTGGACCCGGATGACCATCCGCAAGGGTGAACCTTGGGGCGCGCCGGGCACGTTGGCGGAGGGAAGCCCTGTCGTCGACGGTGACCGTGCACTCGCACGGAAACTCGAGGAACTACTTACCGAGGAGGCCCTCACAGAGCCAGTCGCAGGGACCGCCGCAGGGACCGCCGCAGAGCCAGTCGCAGGGCCGGTGACGGAAGTGCCAGATCAACCAGCCCAGGACCAAAGAGCGGAGCCAGTGGGTGGGGCAGCAGAGGTGGGGCACCCGGTAGAAATTGGCTTGCTGGGAGGTGACCTGCACAAGTCGGTCGGAGCGCCTTCCCATTCGGCGTCGGACCTGTTCGACGGATGCGGCGTGCGACTTCCAATCGATGTCGGGGTCGTCGAGTTCGAGGACCACGGCGTCCAGGTGCGGCGGCTGTTCGTTGCCCACCTGGTGGCCCGAGTCGGGCGTACCGGTGGACTCTGGTCCGGTCGCACAGCGATCGTCATGAACGGCTCGTTCATCGGCACGGCGAATCTCGGACCGAAGGCACACCCGAACGATGGTCGACTCGACGTGGTCGACGGGAGGCTCAGCCTTGGGGACCGTCGGAAAGCCCGACCCCGCATGGCGACAGGGACCCACGTTCCCCATCCGTCCCTGGTAGAGCTACGGGTCAAGCGGCTCGTGCTGTCCGACGACCGGCCGTTCCGGGTCCGTGTCGATGGCGAGTCCGTCGGCTCCGCCGGAGAACTCACGATCCGTTGCGTTCCGGACGCTGCCGTCATCGTTGTCTGACCCGCGGCCTAAACCGGCATCCACTGGCTAGCCTCAAACCATGTTGGCATGGCACTTAGTGGAGTCACCGGGCAACTACGTATGGGGCGAGGTGCCCGACCCGGTAGCGGGTCCCGGTCAGGTTCGAATCAAAGTGCGGGCGTCGGCGCTCAACCACATGGACCTGTGGCTGACAACTGGCCTTCCCAAGCCGCCGGCTTTTCCCCACGTCGCCGGCAACGACGTCGCAGGTGTCATCGAGAAACTGGGGGATGGGGTCACGGGTTGGGCGATCGGCGATGAGGTTGTCATCAACACCGCCCAGGTTCCGGCCGAAGCCCTCGAACGCGGGATCGACTCGGTGCTCGACCCTCAGATGCGACTTCTCGGCGAGCAGTCCTGGGGTGGTCACGGAGAGTTCGTGGTCGTTGACGCCCACCAGATCGAACACCGGCCGAAGGGCCGCAGTTGGGCCGAGGCCGCCTCGTACCCAGTGTGTGGGACCACCGCCTACAGGCTGTTGCGGCGGGCCAATTTGAGTGCCGACGACTCGGTTCTGATTACAGGCATCGGAGGCGGCGTGGCGACGGCTGCAATGCAGATCGCGCTGCACATGGGAGCGCGGGTGTTCGTGACCTCTCGGGACCCCGACAAGCGCGCGGCCGCGTTGGCGCTCGGGGCAGAAGGTGCCTTCGACTCAGCCCAGCGGTATCCGGTATCTGTCGATGTCGTCGTCGACAGCGTCGGACCTGCGACCTGGGAGTCCTCCATGAGAACGCTCCGCAACGGCGGAAGGATGTGCGTCTGTGGCGGAACTTCGGGGCCGACGGTCACGCTGCAGCTTCCCCGGCTGTTCTTCAAACAGCTCGATATCATCGGCGCCAGCTGCGGCTCCCAGGAGGAGTTCCGCCATGTCACCCAATTGATGGAAGCGGGCCTACCTGCAGTGATCGACAGCATCCATCCACTTACGGATCACCCAACCGCTCTGGCACGCCTCCGCGAAGCCGCCCAGATCGGCAAGATCGTGCTGGAGCACCCCGAGTGAACAACCCCAACGCCGACCCGAGGTCTGTGGCAAAGGCCCAGGCCTACGCCAGGATCGACGCTCTGAGCGAAGAGCTGCTGGACGTCTCGCACCAGATCTTCGACCATCCGGAGCTGTGTTTCGAAGAGCACCACGCCCACGACCTGCTCTGTAATTCCCTCGAGGGTGAGGGCCTGGCCACCACCCGCCACGCGTACGGCCTCGACACAGCGTTCGAGGCGGTTGCGGGGATTGGCGGACCAACCGTCGCCGTGATCTGCGAGTACGACGCCCTGCCCGAGATAGGCCACGCCTGTGGCCACAACGTCATCGCAGCGGCGGGACTCGGCGCCGCTCTGGCGACCGCTCCGCTCGCCGAGGAACTCGGAGGACGCCTGAAAGTTCTGGGAACACCCGCCGAAGAAGCTGGTGGCGGCAAGGAGTTCATGATCCGCGCGGGAGCCTTCGATGACGTCAGCGCGGCCATGATGGTCCACCCGGCTGATCACAACCTGCCTTCGCTCACTACGTTGGCGTTCCACGGCCTTGAGGTCGACTACTACGGGGTGGCGTCCCACGCCGCGGCAGCACCACACCTGGGCCGGAACGCGCTCGACGCGGCGGTGCTCGGCTATGTCAACGTCGCGGCACTGCGCCAGCACATCCGCCCGGACGAACGCGTCCACGGCATCTTCACCAGGGCCGGGGACAAGGCGAATGTCGTCCCCAAGCACACCAGCGCCCAGTGGTATGTCCGGTCCACGAGCGTCGCCGACCTGGAGCTGTTGAAGGACCGTGTCGTGGCGTGTCTTAGTGCTGGTGCCGAAGCGGCAGGTTGCACGATGGACCTGCGTTGGATCGAGCCGCCCTATTCCGAGATGATCGACAATGTCGAACTGCTGCGACGCTACGAGTTGAACGCCGCAGCGCTGGGTAGGACCTTCGAACTCGCCGAAGACGTCGGAGAGGTCGTCGGCAGCACCGACATGGGCAACGTCAGCCAGGTCGTGCCCTCGATCCACCCGCTCATAGCCGTGGCCCCGGCCGGGGTGTCGATCCATACCGCCGATTTCGCCGTGCACGCCGGGGGAGAAGCGGGCGACCGGGCGGTGATCGACGGTGCGAAGGCGCTCGCCGCAACCGTCATCGACTGCTGGCTCGACCCGCTGGGCTGAGAATGCCGACAGCCAACCCGGGCGCCCTGCCAGACGTCTGACGCCGGCGAGGAAGTTTCCCTCAGCGGGTCCGTTCAGTCACTGAGCCACATTCATGGCCATCACCGCCGACATGGCGGGCCGGATCTAGTCTCAAGGCGTGAGTCCAGCCGCGCCCACATATTTCGCCGAACAGTTCAGCGACGAGGAACGAGTCGTCCTACGTCGGTATTTCTCGAACCTTGACGGTCCGGTATTCGCCCTGGTCAATCTCCCGGAGGTCGTCAAGGGCGCACTCTTCGCCAGGTACTCCCGCTCGGCCAAGTCGCTCCGCCGACTCTTCCTGGACGAGTTCGTCGGTGAGCTCGACACATCGGGCGACGAGTCGGTCGACGCCACCATCGGCCTGGCCCGTGCAGAGGCGCTCTATGACAGGGTGTTCTTCGAATACGGCGACGACAGCGTCGCCCAGTTGGGTGGCGTGCACCTGGCCTGTGAGCAGTCGTCGAACCTGCTGACCAAGATCCTCGAGTGGGGACGGCTGATGTCGTACCTCGAGCAGTCGACCCGCTACATCCCCTACGACGAACGGGCCGGGGGAAGGTACCGCTACTACAGGGACCCCGAGATTCTGTCCTCCAACATGGGTGCCCGCTACGTGGGTGATATGGACCGTCTCTTCGACACCTACGGCGAGTTGGCCCGCACAATTCAGGACCATTTCAAGGAGCGGTTCCCCAAGACCGAGCAGGACTCGGACTTCGTCTACCGCCAGGCGATCCGCGCCAAGGCTTTCGATGCCACCCGGGGAATCCTTCCTGCCGCGTCGCTGTCGAATGTCGGCATCTACGGATCGGGGCAGGGTTTCGAGTCTCTGCTGATCCACATGATGGCCAATCCGCTTCCCGAGGCCCAGCAGTATGCCCAGCTGATCCTGACCGAACTCCGAAAGGTCATACCCAGCTTCCTGCGACGGGTCGACCTTCCCGACCGCGGACTTGCGTCGGTCGAATACATGTCCGAGCGGCGCTCCGCCATGGAAACCGTCGCATACGAGATGCTCGCAGGCGACGAGGAATCCGTGCCCGCCGCCCCGACCGTCTCGCTCCTCGACTGGGATCCCGAGGGCGAGGTGAAGGTGATTGCGGCGATGCTCTATCCCTACACGAGTATTCCCGAATCGAGAATCCTCGACAGGGTCAGGGCCATGTCAGTGGATGACCGTCTATCGGTCGCGCGTGCCTACTTTGGCGAGCGCGGTAATCGACGTCATAAGCCTGGCCGCGCGCTTGAGCGCACCGACTACCGCTTCGACGTGGTTTCTGACTACGGCGCGTTCCGAGATCTTCAGCGGCACCGTCTGATGACCATCGAGTGGCAGGAGCTTTCACCGGGTCACGGATACACCCGACCGGTATCGATAGACGACGCCGGTCTGACGGATCAGTTCGACCATGCCATGGGCATTTCGAGTGACCTGTGGGCCCAGCTCTCCGAGCGGTTCCCCGAACGTGCCTCGTACGCAGTTTCTCTGGCATATCGGATCCGCTACGCCATGCAGTTCAACGCCCGCGAGGCGCTACATCTGATCGAACTGCGGACCTCGGTACAGGGACATCCCAGCTACCGGTCAGTCGGTCAGGAGATGCATCGTCTGATCGCCGAGCAGGCCGGACACCGCACGATTGCCGAGATGATGACCTTCGTCGACCACTCCGGGGAACCCGAACTCGAACGCCTCGACGCCGAGCGACGGGCCGAGGCGCGACGCTCCGACGCCTCCTGATTCCGCCTCGGGTCCCGCCCCGGTGGACCCCCGGCTGCTGTCCCGGCAACCTCAGGCCAGGCCACGGCAGGGCCAATGCAGGGCCTCGGCAGGGCCGTGTACGAATTTTGTGCCAAGGTTCTCGCCCCGGGTAGCGCGAAAGTCGCCCAGCTGTGTCTATGATGCGGCCCGACCTCAGCCAGCCGGCTGGATCCCCAGGCGCGAAATGGACAAGTGGATCGTGGACGAAGACTTCGACGGCGACGATGCCGAACCTCTTGAAGAAGATGAACTCGAGGAAGATCTCGATGCGGAAGACATCGATGATGTAGACGATGTAGAAGGCGTCATCGACGCCGAGGACGAGGTGGTCGACAAGGTAGCCGTCGACGAGGACGAGGACGAGGAAGTCCCGACAGCTCGTCGGAAACGACCTTCCGACGTCGACGAGGACGAGGACGAGGACATCGACCCCGATGACGTCGAGGCTGATCTCGACGCCATTCTCAAGGACAGGATCGCGGCCTCACCCGACGACGAGGATGAAGAGGACGAGGTCGTCGAAACCGGCGTCGAAGGTGACGGGACCGAGCGGGTAGCCGCGAAGTCGGCCGAGGAGTTCACCTGCACGACCTGTTTCATGATCGTCCATCCCCGCCAATTCGGGCGGAAGGGCAATCTGATCTGCCCCGAGGGCTACTCGCCGTGTTCGTCGATAGCGATCGTCGAGTCCAGGCAGAAGAACTCTGCGAAGAAGTAGACGGTTTCCAGTTCGTCATATGAAGGGCATGATTGACGGTCATGAGCTATCAGCCTCTCGACGGAGACGTCACGTCATCAAAGCTCAATCCGGGGCGAGCCCGTCCAGATGACTGGGCGGAGGCTGACGATCCCGACGGAATGGCCTTCGAAGACCTGATCTGGGCGCTACCGCGGTTGGTCGACCGGACTTCGAAGCAGTTGGAACTTGCCCGGCTCCTGGCCGCGCACAGTCCGTGTATCGGATCGCTCGTGTCGCGCAGCGGTGATCAGTCACGAACGGGTGCTCGCAACTCGGATTCGGGTGAGCCACTCGACGTGCTCGACGTCCTCGCAGAGGACCGACACCACATTTCCCACGCCGGGCCTTCAGAACAACCCGCCCAGTCCAACCAAGCCGGGAAGCCCGCCTCATCTGCTTCGGCAGCACGGCCCGAGGTGGCCTCTGTCGACGTGACCCCCGCTGACGTGGCCCCGGTCGAAGTGCCAGTTCCTTCGGAGGGTGAGCTGGCTGTGGCGGGCTATGACAGCCTGGCGGCGTCCCAGGTGGTCCCAAGGCTGGCGACTCTGACCAAAGCCGACCTCGCAAAGATCCACGCCTACGAGCGGGCCCACCGGAACCGGCAGACCATCATGCACCGGGTTCGCCAGCTGCTGGACAACTAGGAGCAACGTGGAGGCGACCACACCCGGACCAGAAGCTGAGCCTGGCTCCGTAGTCGAAGCTGGACAGACGGACGTGGCCGTCCATGCGGTTTCAACCCGTCGGGCCAGGCTTTCGGACCTTCCCGAGCTGACCCGCCTCGACAAGGCCGCCAGAGCGGCTCTCGGCGGTTCACGGGGAGGCGAGCTCTACTTCCTGCGCAACGCCAGGGTGGAGCCCGTGGAGGACTCGTATCGTCATGACCTTGATGACCCCGACTGTCTGGTGCTCCTGGGATCGATCGGTGATGTAGCCGTCGGCTACGCAGTGGTATCCGCGGTTGAACTCGCAGGCGGCTACCGACTGGCGGACATCAACGAGATCTTCGTCGAAACAGAAGCCCGCGACATCGGGGTTGGCGAGTCGCTGATCGCCGAGATCATCGAGTGGGCAACCGAGAAGGGCTGTCACGGGCTCGACTCGCGGGCGCTACCGGGGGACCGCTCGACCAAGAATTTCTTCGAGAGCAACGGTCTGGTGGCACGGGCGATCCTGGTCCATCGCGACC
>JBATWQ010000214.1:0-9331 GCA_049672765.1 Microthrixaceae bacterium
TTCCGATTGACCAGGCGACCGTCGAGAACATCGTCGAGTCTTTCGTCCTGCCAGAATGCACCTGGGATCGTGTCCTGTTGGACTACGAGCTGATGCTCAACCTGGACCTCAACGAGGACGGCCATACCCGCAACGCCGAAGACGTCAAGAAGGAACTACAGGAGATGATGGACGCAGCGGGTGTGAAGGTCGATCTCGAGGGCTAACGCGTCGACTCCTGCGGCTGGCTCAGCCACCAAGGATCCGGCGCCACCAATGTCGCGCCTTCGGTGCAGAATCCGACACGGGGTCGTTCGCGGACGACCCCGTGAGGGCTCGATGGACCAGGTCGAAGCTCGCTGTCGCTGAACTGTCGCCATCTCCGATGAACGGAGCGTCGGCCTGAGGGTCGTAGGCGACCAGTCCGGATACCTCTTCGATCGTGGCCGCCACCTGCCGTAGGACATCGACCATGTGGTCGGCCCCATCCCCGCTGTACCAGTACGGGATGCTGAGCGCGAGTTCCCGTGTGAAGAGCTCAATCTGAATGCCACTGCTCTCATCGGTGAGTTCGCAGGATTCACCGCTTTCGAAGACCTCGGCGTCGGGCAGGAGTTGGTGCAACTCAACGACAAGCTTGTTCCAGAGTTCGAGCCGGTCCGCAGATAGACCGTGCTCGTCGGTGGCCTCCCCCGATGACTCGAGAGCTGCGTCCCAATCGCCGTCTCCAAGCGGCTCCAGGAAATAAAGGTCGAAGCTCATAGCGACGAAATCCTACGTCCGTAGGTCAGTAATTCAGGGGAGATGGGCTACGGGTCATGGGGATGCTCCACGTTCCGCGACCTTCTCGACTCCACGAATCCGAAGACCCGAGTCCGCTCGGTTCATCAGCTTGTGGTCCCAGGATGGTCCTCGTCTCATCCTCATAATCGCCTTGTTCAATGCTGCACCTCGATCCAGTCCGCCACCGCCTGGTTCAGGCTCATCTGTAAGCGCCCTCGTCGCCAGCAGGGCCACTCCTCGCGGCTCCGTAGTCCAGCTGGGCCACTCGGAGCGCGAGGGGATGGTAACCAGCCGGTCGCGGTTGAGGGGCTACGCGCTGCCCTGGACAGCGGCAGGTCGTAGTTGACCCGCCCGCCAGCGAAATCTCGCCGCGTTCGAGAGTGCAGCAGCGTCAAGGACGACGCCCGCGGAAGTGACCCACGATGATTGGGGGTCTTGGGAGCGGAACAGCGGTAGCGCCAATTGCGAGGTGTGGCTCTCCTGGATATCGACGAAACACTGCTGCCAGTCAGGCCAGACTTCACCCATGCGATCGAGTGAGCCGATGCTGTGATCGCGGCGGATCATCGTTCCCGACCACGGTGGGGTCCCGGCTCGAGACTCGAGTTTGACGACCTCGGCCTCGCGTCGGGAGAAATGGCCATAACACCGACCACAAACGCAATCACGTTGGCGATCGTCGACATGGGAGCGAATCCACGTCACAACTACGCCGGCCGTCATCCAACTGTCCCTTGCGTCGTGCCGCTGAAAGACTTCGTCTGTGGACGACAACCAACGGCGCCCAGCGGCATCAAATGGAGATGCGCGCGCCGTTCGACAAAAGGCGTTGGCGTCCGTTGCCGAGATGCGGTCCTCGCTAGTCGGCGAAGGCCTATTGGTTGTGTCGACGCTCGTCGGGTTGGCGGTGGTGTGTCTCTCTGGGTTGCTCATCGCCGTCTTGGTCGACGACGTCAGCGAACTCGACGGCGTCACCGAGTTCGACCACCGGGTCCTGTCATGGGTGCTCGAACACCGCACGTCGGCATGGACTTCGGTTGCTCGCACCGTCACCCACTTGTGCGACCCGATCGCCATCGTGGCGGTCACCGCGCTCGCGTTTCTCGCCCTGATCTGCGCGCGGCGCTTCAGACTTGGCGCCTTCGTTGTGCTTGCCACCTCAGGGGCTGCTATTGCGTCGTCGGTGGCCAAACTGGCGATCGATCGATCCCGTCCCCCATCAACGCTGTGGCTGTCGAAGGCATGGGGCTTGTCGTTCCCTTCGGGCCACGCGACGCAATCGGTCGCCTGCTGGGGTGCACTTGCGATTGTCGCCTGCGTGCTGATCCGATCGCGCAGGTTGCGCACGTTGATCGTCGTAGCGGCCGTTGCGGTCGCACTGGTAGTCGGAGGCTCCAGGATTTACCTCGGCGTCCACTGGTTCTCCGACGTCGTTTGCGGATGGGCGCTCGCCTCGCTCTGGCTGGCGATGTTGTTTCTGGCCGGGTGGTGCACTCCCCGACTACGAACCATCTGGACCGGCCGACAGTCAGTCAACCTGAACCGCTGAGCACCTCTCCACAGGGCGGGTGTGTCCGACACAGAGCGATGATCTGCAATGGGGTACGTAGTTATCCTGCCCACACGCTCTGTTACAGGTCGACGTCCGCACTAACGGACATGACGATTCCTAGCAACGGTGCGACCGCTCACAGGCAGCCGCTTTTGCGCCTGCTCAGGCGGCTCGCCGGAACTTAGCCTCTGCCAGGCAGAAGGCAGCGAATCCGAACAGACCGAGGGCCACAGCGCCCAGCAGCAACGGACCTCCGGTCGAGTTGGCCAACTCTTGCAGCGCAGCGGACAGGCCTCCGGCTTCGTCCGGGTTATAGGTGACTGCAGCACGAACCGTCAGGTAACCGACGACCGCCCAGCCGATAGACCTGGCCCCATATCCGATCTGCCCAAACTTCTTGACGTACCTCGAGGAGCGGTCCAGACGCTTCTCGAACGATGCGTCGAGCGCGTGGTGCTTGAACATGTAGATGGCGTACCCGATGACGGCGAGACCGGCTGCGCCGACGATCCACTGACCAAGCGGCCAGTCAAGCACCACTGCCGCGGCCTTCTCCTGGGTCTCACCATCGCCGCCACCGGACCCGCCTGGAGATGCTCCACCGGACCCGCCTGTCGACCCTCCCCAGTTCGAGATCGTCACAGAAGCTGCCCCAGCGGCGACCGCCAGGTACACGACACCCTTGGCCAGAAACCGGACACGATCGGTTGCGTCGTCGCCTTCGACAGGATCGCCTACCGCAGCATCAAGGAACCTCCATGCGGCCAGCGCGAACAGCGCCACGGTCATGGCGATAAGGAGGAACTTTCCGAGTGGCTGGACTGCAATCCAGGCGAAAGCACCCTCGGACGAGGCCTGCTGATCCGAGGAACCAAACGCCACTTGCAGGGCGAGCAAGGCAATGATCGCGTAGAGGACTCCTCGCCCGGCAAGCCCCACACGGCCGAGCTTGTCCTTCCATCCCGCTCCGTTGGAACGGACCCGTTGCTGCACGCCATCCAGGGAACCGGACATCATGATCCTCTCGTCGACTAGTCGGGCTTCGGTACCTGCTCCGCCGGTAATCCCAAACCTCCTACTTGTGACTGTACTCACACTCATTTTGACCCTGCGGCACGTCGTGGCTGGTCGTACGTTGCGCCAGGGTGTCGGCGATGGACGGGGCCGCCAGTCGACCACGCGGAGTACTCACCCGAAGCTCAAGTCGTAAATCCCAGGTCTTCAGGCGCCTGGTGCCGTTTCCCGGAGGACGCGATCCGTGTCTTCCCGGCTCTCCTACTTGACGACCACCGAAGAGCACGTCGGCCAGGACCAGGCTCCAGTCGTGGTGTCCTGCCATGCCGTGCACACCCGATGAGTCCCCGGAGGCGGACCATGCTGTCACTGAGCTCGGCTGTCCTTCCATTGACTTGAAGATGCGTCTCCGCAGGAATGTTCGCTCCTGACCCGACTGCACGCTCAATTGCTGAGCCTTGCGCCACTGCTTCGGCTCAGGCGGACTGCACTTCACAGTCCGAGTGTCGTGCAAATTGTCCGTCTCGGCGCGGAATTGGTTGGGTCAGATATGGGGAACACTGACAGCGGCAGATACCGGAGCCCACCGCGGCGGTCACCGACGCCTCCGGCTGCGTCGCTCTGGGGCTCGTGTTCTTCGGACCATCATCCCGTTACGGATGAGCACACGGCACAGTTCGTCCAGGTCCTCCTCCTGGCAGCCGAACACCTTGCACCGATGCGAGGTGAGATCAGAGCGCAAGACAGCAACCACCCACGGCTTCAAAGCCCACCAACTGGAACGCGACGGCTCGCGGCGTACAGGCGCCGCAAGTCGGTGGGTCCACAGGACATTCCGAACTACAACCGCTCCATCGTCCAGATACACGCCGACACGTCGCAACCGCCACGCCATGAATACCATTTGTACGGCGCTGAGCCCTACGAGATACGTCAACGTCTGGTCTGACAGTGGACCCGCGAGCATCCCTGCAATGACCAACGGTGCCCAAGGCCCCAGGGCCCACAGGCCTGACTGAGCAAGGACCACGCTGAGTGCCGGGGCCCGAGCCACTGCCCGGTCCTTCACCCTCTGAAAAGGGCCCACTCACCTACCGCCTGCTTCACGACACCCTTGGGACACAGGGTGGTCAGAGTACGCTCCTACGGTCTCCTCGGCCGAAACCGCCTCGACCAGCACGAGACCGCCCCGATCAGCGTGGGCTCAGTCCAGGCTGGCGCATCGGCCATTTATGATTGCCTCGAGACGTGGCCGACGAGGAGGTACGCGCTAAGGGCGCCCTTCAGCTTCTGGCGTGAGAAGATGAGCGAGTGCGTCGCCACCATCGCCAGCGTCTACTTGCACTGGTCGGTGCGACGTTGTGTGCCATGGTCGCCATCGCGATAGGGGTCAACATCGGATCGGCGGTGGACAAGGCCGCCACGAACAGTCCCGGTACCGATTCCGCCGGCATGCTGGGCATGTCCATGGTCGGGACGTGTGTGATGGCAGTAGCTGGGGCCGCCACGCTATTTATCTTTGCCGCCAAGGTGCGCCCAAAGCGCAGGTGGCGTAATCCGCCGGGATGGCCGCCAGCCCCAACTGGGTGGGAACCACCCGCGGGATGGACGCCCGACCCGTCGTGGCCTCGACCTCCCCACGATTGGGAATGGTGGGACGACGAGGTTTGACTCGAGCAAATCACGGTTCGACAACAACCGTCGGCCGATAGCTGCGACCCTGACCGAGCCGCGGAAGTTGCTCTACTCGAGCAGGTCTGGTTCTTGGCTGACGATCCACTGGTTGAGTGGGTGAAAGCTGAACGCTCCGGCCAACTCCGAACCAACCTGGTCGTGGGTCAGTTTCGCCGTTTCACCATCGATCAGAACCGGTGTACCGGCGGCCATTGCAAGAAGCTGGGCCTGGCATGTCCGTTCAGCGGTGATGAACCACCACGCAGCGGAATCCACCGAGGTCCCGACCGTCAGTAAGCCGTGGTTGCGCAGGATCGCAAGCTTGTTCTGGCCGAGCGCCGCAGCGATCCGTGCACCCTCGCCGACATCTTCGACGACGCCTGTGAAGTCGTTGAACAGCACGTGGTCGCCATAGAACGCACATGAATCCTGGGTCAGCGGATCGAGCTCGATGCCGAGTGACGAAAACGCCTTGCCGTGTAGTGAATGGGAGTGTGCTGCCGCGATGATGTCGGGGCGCGCCTGGTGAACCTGGGAATGGATGGCGAACGCCGCCCTGTTCACTGGCCAGTCACCCTCGACGACGTTGCCGTCGTGATCCACACAGATGAGATCACTCGCCCGGATCTGCTTGAAGCTCATGCCGAACGGATTCACCCAGAAGCGATCGTGATGCTCGGGGTCTCGCACCGTGATGTGACCCGCAACGCCTTCTTCGAACCCGAACCTGCCGAATAGTCGAAACGCCGAGGCCAGCCGCCGCTTCAAATACAGGCGTTCCTCAGAGACGCCCGCGAAGGACGGAAAGCTGAATTGTTGCGGACGCATGGAATTGCCTTTCTCACGCCTGAAGGCCCCGGACGATTCCATCGACACAATTTGGATCAAGCTACGAACGGTCGAAGGCGTGCTTTTCTGACGTATGGCGAAGACGCCTTAGGCCCACTGACGAACGGTCAAAGGGAGGACCTTAAGCGCATTACCGAACTACGAGGGTAGTGCTCGGATCATCGTCTTGGTGGCTCTCTGGGCCGCCAGGACGTCGTCTAGCCGTTGTGCATCAGCTCCCAGAGTGGCTACAGCGCATCGTCTATTCCCTCACGACGTTGATCGCAGATTTGTGATCGACCTGGCCCTACTCCCTGTACGTCACCTTCAACCGGTTGTCGTTCCACCACCTAACGCCAACCTCTTCAGTACTCCCGGGGAGCGGCCATGGGTAGGAGCAAGGTCGGCTCGACGAAATGGGGCGCTATGAACATCGCAATCATCGGTGCAGGCAACGTCGGCGGTGGACTCGGCCGGGCGCTGAGCGCCGCCGGTAACCAGATCACCTTCGCGGCGGCGGACCCGGGAAGCGCCGGGACAACTGCATCGGAGATCGGAGCGACCGTCGCTAGCAGCAATGCGGAAGCGGTACGGGGCGCCGAGGTGGTCATACTGGCTGTGCCCTATTCGGCGTTGCACGACGTCATCGTCGAGTTGGCCGCTGACCTGTCGGGCAAGGTGGTGATCGACTCCACGAACCCACTCGGGGAAACCGGCTTTGCCACGGATCGCTCGGCTGCCGAAGAGGTTCAGGACGCCGCGCCAGAGGCAAAGGTTGTGAAGGCGTTCAACACGATATTCGCCGGCAGGCACGGCAATCCTACGGAGGGCGGCGAACCTCTTGACGCCTTCTACGCCGGTGATGACGCCGAAGCCAAGGCAACTGTCGCGGAACTGGCAGGTTCGATCGGCTATCGACCGATCGATTGCGGTCCACTCGAAATGGCTCGTTCCCTTGAACGCATGGCGTTCCTCAACATCAGCCTCAACTCGAACAACGGTTGGTCCTGGCAGTCAGGCTGGAGGCTGGTCGGACCCCTGTCCTGACGCGGATAGACCGGCCCGGCATCGAGTCGAACCACCCGGGAGGCAATGACCAAACGGGTTCGCTGGGAGTTCGCCTATTCCCGTACCTCCTCCCGCACGGGGAGGACATCGCTCGGTATCTGGTCAGTCGTGCAGGGCTCTTCGTCGACGTTGAAGGAGCCCCGGTAGCCGAAGAGCGGCCCGAGAGCGCGGTTGACGACACGGACCTCGATGCGAAAGCGCTCGGCGGTGGGGTCCCACCATTCCCGGACCTCGGCCTCGCCGGAGAACAACCGTGGGAACCGGAAGGCTAGGTGCCCTTCATAGAATCGCTGCTCGCCACTTCGCAGACACATCGCGCCCTCGTCGTCCACCCAGCACTGCAGGTCGACCGCGAGGTGCTGGTGGGTTCCGAGGTAGTCGACGATCGTGTCGCGCTCCTTGCTGTGGATCATGGTGGCGTCGAAGGCGCGAATGCATTTGTCGAAGTGAAAGCGGCGTGCCCAGGTGACGGTCTCTCGGCCGAACCTGTCGACGTACGCGTAGTTGGCGATCGTGAACGGGACGCGCTTCCCACGGCTGGGGAATAGGACGCGGCGAGTGGAGCCGAGCAGAAGGAATGGCAGGGTCCACCACGGGCCGCGCCAGACCTCGTCCATGACGCCCTGCCCGATCTGACAGCTCTCGTCGAGCGAGGAGAAGCCGAATCGGCGCTGCATCCGAGGGTGCAGGCGCTCGAAGTCGTCGGCGAGAATTTGACGGTAGATCGAGGTCATGGGATCTCCTCCACGGGTGGTTGAGGGTCGGGCGCGTCACGCAATGGGTGTCTTCCGCTCGGTCGGCCCTGCCTCGTCGCCAGCGCCACTCCGGCGAGGGCAACGACCGCGGTGCCAAGAGATCCGGGATTGAAGGCCCTGGTGAGGATCGATCTGTCCGACTTGGCGGCGCCGATGGCGAGTGTGGGCATCGCCGCGATGGAGATGGCGAACGGCCACCGCCGATCGGCTGCAGCGATGGTGGCGAAAGCGAATCCCGTCTCGGCGACTCCGACAGCTCGGACCACCCGCCGAGCGCTTGGCTGCGACAGACCGAGGCCCCGCCAGATGGCGACCTCACCGTCGTCGACCTTCCATAGCTTGGGGACGAGCCCCTGGTATGCGAACACCCCGGCGAGTCCCGCCACGGCAGCCGCGTGGGCCACTGCCAGGTCGCGTGACCGCTCGGGAGGAGTCCTGTCCTCCAGCCAAATCCGTAGGCGATCGAAGCTCCATGAGGTTGCCCAGCCGAAGACCGGCCGAAACAGCACGCGGTCGAGCAGTTCGCCGAGCCGACCCCATCGGGGCCGATAGTCGAAGCGGGTGAGGAAGCGGATTCCGTCGTCGGTGGGTACGTAGCGCCAGTAGCCGGCCCCTGCGTCAATTATCGAGCGACGATCCATTGCCCAGAACCTGAGACCGGACCAGTGGGTGCCGTCGGGACGATTTCGTTCGCCGAGCGACTCGCCGATGCCGACGACGCTCACGCCGGGCGCGACGGTGGTCGCATAGGTGAAGCGCTGCGGCTCACCGTCGGCCCGCGGCAGGTAGCTGATCTCGCCGAAGCGGGCGTCCCACCGCTGGTGAAAGTCGGGCGTTTGTGTGGCGTTCCAGAGGGCTTCCATCGGGGCATGGATGCGGGACTCGACGTAGATTGGCCGACGGCGTCGACGTGAGCTCAGGAAGGTCATCGATCGATGAGTTGGCCGAGACGCTCGCGACCGAGACGGGCAACGCTGGCGTCGAGCGCCGCGGCCAATACCTTGCGGGCGGTGACCTGGAGCTGCGCGAGCGTGCGGGCCAGTTCCCGGGCCTGATCGGTGTCGAGGGACTCCTGCCAGTCGTCCGGAGCGAGTTGATCCTCAAAGATCGAGATGAAGCGACCGGCGATGTCGTCGGTGTGGGCGACGAGCGCCTCCCACTCATCCAGGATCACCTTGGTGGGGATACCGAGCGTGGCAAGCGCGGACCCGGCCTCGAGGAACCGTCGATCGGGCACCCGCACCCGGCCATCGTCGGTTAACTCGACGAGCCCGAGCGCGAGCCCTCGCTGCATCTCTTCTGCCGTCATCGCCGCCGCACCGAGACGCTCGACCAGCTCTGCGGGTTCGAGCTCCAGGGCGTGCCCACCGCCGAGCAGTGCGTCGAGTTCGGCTTCAACCCCGATCACTGCGTCGAGGCCTCGGCCTTGCTCCCATTGTTCGAGCAGATTGGCGATGCCGGCCAGGGAATAGCCCTCGCCCTGCAGCCGGGCGATGAGCCGGAGGCGGCTGAGGTGCGAATCGTCGTACCAGCCGGTGCGCCCCTCCAGGCGAGGCGGCGCCAGCAGCCCCTTGTTCTGGTACAGGCGAACGGTGGTGGATGCCACCCCCGCTTGTCTCGCAAGGTCGTCGAGTCGGTACTCGGTGCCCATGACCCTCCTTGGATTCTGCTTGTATTC
>JBATWQ010000215.1:0-7666 GCA_049672765.1 Microthrixaceae bacterium
GTGGATGTCGGTGCGCTGGTTCCGGCGATGCCGGGGCCCGCGGTCACATTGGAGAAGGTCACGTTGGCGGTCGACTGACCGAGCACACGGACGCCGTATGCACTGCTGCCAGCGCCGACGGTGACCCCGCTGTTGACGGTCGTGCCGTTGATGTCGACGTTGGAAGCTCCGGTCACGAGGATGCCGGTTGCGTTCGGCCCGACGCCGCCGCTCACGATTGCTTCATCGATCGTGATCGAGTTGGAACCGCCGCTGATCTGAACTCCGACAGCGTCGCCGGAGGTGCGATTGAGCCCCAGTGCGCTGACGCGGGCCAGGGAGGAGTTGGAGACACCGTTGATGGTGACTGCGGGCGAGGTCCCCGTGCCATTGATGGTGGTCACCTCGCTGACGCCGTAGTCGGTGAAGTTCTGGTTCCAACCACCGTCAATGCTCATGTTCGAAACGAGCGTCAGCGGTCCGAAGATTCCGCCGGCCACCCGGACCGTGTGGATGTCGTTGGCCACGGCATTTGCCTGAGCCTCGGAGATCGTCGAGCAAGGCTTTGCGAGAGGACCACAGTCGGCCCCGGTTGTTCCCGTCGTTTTGACGTAGAACTTGGGGCTGGGGTCCTGGTTCACCGTGATGGTGATAGGCGCCGACGCGGAACTGCCTTCGGAGTTCGTCATGGTCAGCTGGGCGGTGAAGATCCCGACCGTCTCATAGACGTGCGAAGTCGTTGCACCAGACCCCGTCGCTCCTCCGTCGCCGAAGTCCCACGAATAGGTGAGCCCTGTTCCCGTGCCAACGCTGGAACCAGCTGAATCGAATTGCACGACGAGCGGAGCGTCACCGATCGAGGGTGAGGCGCTCGCGATGGCGCTGGGCGCTCCACTTGGAAGGGTGGTTGTAGTGGTCCCGCCCCCCTCGTCCGGCGGTGGCACACACGCGAGCGCCACCAAGGCCATTGCACCAACAAGTGGCCAGATCATTCGGCGAACCGACATCAATTCCTCCCTATGTCGACCCCCCAAGGGCCAAACTTTAGAAAGTTTCTAACAAAATCCTGAACCATGGTCAATGAATTGGGTAAAAGACCCATGGAAGATCGGGAGAAGTCTGGAAAGTCGGTCAACCAGCTTCGTCTGCGACCCCGTCGGTGCGGTTCGGCCAGCGCAGCCCCGCGCTTCGGAGCAGGTCGACGGTGTCGCGAAGTGGCAGCCCGATAACGGCTGTCGGATCGCCGTCAATCCTCTCGACGAGTACCCCGCCCAGACCTTGGAGTGCGTATGACCCGGCTTTGTCCATCGGCTCGCCACTCGAGACGTACCACTCGATCTCCTGTCGGCTGATCGTCGCGAAGGTAACTGCCGCACGGGCCAGGACGCTCTGCTCGACATTCTCGAGGTCTATGACGACGACCGCAGTGAGAACCTCGTGTGTCCGCCCACTCAACGATTCGAGCGTAGCGACGGCATCTGAGCGATCCAGTGGCTTTCCCAGGATTTGACCGACATTCACGACGGCGGTGTCCGCGGCTATGACTATGGAGTCCACGGCACGGTCGGCCTTTGCCTCGGCGATCAGGTTTCTGACCCTGTGTGCCTTGTCGAACGCGACCCGCATCACATACTCGGATGGGCTCTCGCCCGGCAGCATCGATTCGTCGATGTCGGCGGCAAGCACCTCGGGTGAGATTCCGATTCGTTGCAGCAGTTCGAGACGACGGGGCGAAGCTGACGCGAGCGTCAGTCTCATCCGCCCGAGACCAATGCCTCGGCTCCACGCGGGAGCGCGACGATCTGGTCCGGATCATCCAGCCAACCGTCTGGCAGGGCTACCCGACGCTGTGCGCTCGAGTGACTGCGGTTGATCTTCTCCACCCCCTCGGGTGCTTCGAGGTCGGGATCCAACTCGTCGAGCAGCGAATTCACCTCGTCCATGGTGGACACCAGAGCCGCCCGACCGCGAACTCCGCCCCCGATCGCGTAGCCCTTCAGATACCACGCCAGGTGCTTGCGGAAATGGTTGAGGCGGTCCTCTCCTCCCTGCCATTCGATGATCAGTTCGAGGTGTCGCCGGATGACCGCGACGACTTCGCCGAGGCGCGGCGCATCAGGAATCGGCTCGCCGGCGAAGGCCGCGTCCAGATCACGGAAAAGCCAAGGCCTGCCCAGACATCCGCGGCCCACCACGACCCCGTCACAACCGGTGGTGCTCATCATCGAAAGGGCGTCGTCGGCCGAGAACACGTCGCCGTTGCCGAATACCGGGATCGTTCGGACAAGACCTTTCAATTCAGCGATTCGTTCCCAGTGGGCAGATGGGGCGTAGTGCTGCAGGGCGGTCCGGGCATGGAGCGCGACTGCTGCGGCGCCTTCCTCCTCGGCGATAAGGGCCGTGTCCCGGTAGGTCAGGTGGTCGTCGTCGATGCCCAGCCTGAATTTGACCGTCACAGGAACCGACTGCGCTCCGGTTGACTCACCTTCCGCCGCGCGGACTGCCGAACGGATCACTTCTCGAAGTAGATGCCGCTTGAAGGGCAGCGCCGCCCCGCCACCGTTGCGGGTCACCTTGGGCGCCGGACACCCAAAATTCATGTCGATGTGGTCGACCCGGTCCTCGCCGACCAGTCGCCTGACCGCCTCGCCGAGGGTGACTGGATCAGTTCCGTACAGCTGCAACGAGCGGACCTTCGCGGCGGGATGACATCTGGTCAGTTCCCACGAGCTGGCGTGTCCCTCGAGCAGGGCTCGGGCAGTGACCATCTGGTTGACGAAGAGCCCTCCTCCGAAGCTGGAGCACAGCACACGGAAGGGGGCGTCGGTGACACCGGCCATGGGTGCCAACACCACGGGCGGGTCAAGTTTAAGGGGGCCGATCTGCACTACAGGTCGAGCTTCTGGGGCCGGGAGCATCAGTGTCAAGAGTGTCGCAGTGCGAGGCCCCGGTCTAATGACAATGCCCATCGGGACGGGTCCTGGACGACATGACCGACGGGGGTACTTGGAATGAGTGGAGTCGAGGGGTAGCGTTTAAGCGATGGCTTTCAACTGCGCCCTCCTCCTTCTGAACTAGGCGAGCCTGCTTCCGCAGCTCGCCGAACCTCCTGCGTCCCTGCAGGAGGTTCTTTGGTTTTCAGGCCCGGGTATCCAGTCGCAATACACAAGGCCAGATCAAGTAGCTACTCAAAACACCCAACCCCGAACAACGACAGGAAGTTCACGTCATGGCCGATTCAGTACAACCGAAGAAAATGCCCTTCGACAGGTACCGGCCGTTCCTTCCCCTCGAAGGCCCCGGAGGCGGACTGGCGTCACGGACCTGGCCCGACAAGCGGATAGAGACCGCACCCCTGTGGTGTTCGGTGGATCTGCGCGACGGCAACCAGGCGTTGATCGATCCGATGGACCCGGTTCGCAAGCGGCGGATGTTCGAGACGCTCGTAAAGATGGGGTTCAAGGAGATCGAAGTCGGGTTCCCCTCGGCGTCGCAGCCGGATTTCGACTTCGTCCGCCAGCTGATCGAAGAGGACCTGATTCCCGATGACGTCACCATCCAGGTGCTGGTGCAGTGTCGGTCGGAACTGATTGAACGGACCTACGAAGCCATCGCCGGAGCGAATCAGGCGATCGTGCACTTCTACAACTCGACGTCGATCCTGCAGCGTCGGGTCGTGTTCGCCGAGGACCAGGATGGGATCACCGACATCGCTGTCAACGCAGCCAAGCTCGCCCGCAAGCTCGAGGCCACAATCCCGAACACCGCTGTCCGCTATGAGTACTCGCCGGAGTCATTCACGGGAACCGAGCCGGACTACGCAATCCGGATCTGTGGCGCGGTCATGGATGCACTTGAACTCGATCCCACCGAAAAGCTGATTCTGAATCTGCCCGCGACGGTCGAGATGTACACGCCGAACCTCTATGCGGACGTGATCGAGTACATGCACCGGAACCTGGCGAACCGGGAGCAGGTCGTGCTGTCGCTTCACCCACACAATGACCGCGGCACCGCCGTCGCGGCCGCGGAACTAGGTGTGATGGCGGGAGCCGACAGGGTTGAAGGAACCCTGTTCGGTAACGGTGAGCGCACCGGCAACGTCGACGTCGTCACCCTCGCCATGAACCTGTTCACCCAGGGTGTCGATCCCATGCTCGACATGTCCGACATCGACGCTCTGCGCCGTACCGCGGAGTACTGCAACCGCCTGCCGGTACACGAGCGTCACCCGTACGTCGGTGACCTCGTCTACACGGCGTTCTCGGGCTCCCACCAGGACGCGATCAAGAAGGGGCTCACTGCAATCGAGAACGATGCCGTCGCCGCTGGCCGCTCGAAGGGTGACTACGAGGTGTGGGAGGTGCCCTACCTGCCTATCGACCCGGCCCACGTCGGGCGCACCTATGAGGCCGTGATCCGTGTCAACAGCCAGTCGGGCAAGGGCGGTGTCGCGTACGTGATGAAGGCGGAGCACGGTCTCGATCTGCCCCGCAGACTTCAGATCGAATTCTCACGCACCATCCAGCACATCACCGAGGATTCGGGCACCGAGATAAGCCCCGACGTCATGTGGTCCGAGTTCAGCTCCGAGTACCTCGCTGAGGATGACGACCTGGTCAAGCTGCGCTCGGCCGAGGTGACGACCACCGACGACGGCGCAACCGTCATCGCCCAACTCGTGGTCGGCGGTGAACCCCGGACCGTGAACGGCTCTGGTGGCGGACCCATCTCGGCGTTCATGAATGCACTCGGCGACGACGAGGTCCTCGGAGCCGATGGACTGCGCCTGGACGTCGTCGACTATGCGGAGCACGCCATCGCCGTCGGTGGCGTCTCGGGTGGCTCCGACGCAACGGCCGCAGCCTACGTCGAGGCGAAGTCAGAGTCCGGGGTCGTCTTCTGGGGTGTCGGCCTGCACGAGAGCATCCTCACCGCATCGCTGCGGGCGGTGGTCTCGGCACTCAACCGTCACCGCAGCGCTCGCTGAACGCGACTGAGTGAGCGGCTCGACCCAGAGCTGGGGCTACCGACGTCTAGCCGATTAGTCCCGATGGGTCGGTGATCGTAAGAGGTTGAGTGATCAGGTGGATCTTGGCCGTCCTGGCTGTCGTCCAGGTGGCTACAGATGCAGCGATGACCGCCAGTTGAGGCCAGCGATGACCGCCAGTTGAGGCCGCAGGGGACCTGAAGCCCCCCGGAACCACTCGTCTAACGACCGGTGGTTATGTAGTCGTGAAGGTGCTGGGCCTGGTCCTCAAGCTCGGTCAGGCGAGATTTGACCACGTCTCCAATGCTGACGAGTCCGGCCAGGGCACCGTCGACCACGACGGGGATGTGACGCGCTCGATGGTCGGTCATCATTCGCATCAGGTCCTCGGCGCTGTCATTTGGCGAGCACGTCCACACATCGGTGGTCATGATCGCCTCGACGGGCTTGGACAGAATCGATGGACCGTCGCTGGCAACGGCGTGGACGATGTCGCGCTCCGAGACGATTCCCCGCAGCGTTCCGTCGGCGGAGGTCACGACCAAGGCACCGAAGCGGCGCACCTGAAGTTGTTCGGCCGCAAGCTCGACGGACTCGTCGGGGCGAATCGTCGCCACGTCTGATCCTTTGACAGACAGAATTCCTGAAACTCGCATGATTAACCCCCCGGAGAATCGCTGATTCAGTTGGACTTCTGACTAGCGTGATTACTGATTGCGCCGACGGGACTGCCGACCACCGCAAGGCTAGTCATCCGACGGCGCCGGTGTGGGAGAAACCGCCACCGGTGAGAAGCATCCTGTCAGTGTTCGCCGCCTAGGGCGTGTCGTTGATACCGGTGTCTCTCTGGCCGACGCCTGACCCGGTGCTGTTGGCTGACCCGGTGTTGCTGTCATCGGACCCGGTGCTCGTGCCCGACCCGGTATTGCCTGCGGTGCCGGTGCCCGTCTGGGAACCCGACCCGGTGGTCGTTTCGGTGTCCCCGGTCTTGGACAGGCCTTGTTGGGCGCTGGCGACGCTGGCCACAAGGTCGGGACACTCTCCCTTGATGCCCTTGGTCGAAAGGACCTTGCGGACGGCGTCGATCACCCGCGCCTGGGGAATCCGGCCGGTAGTTATCGCATCGGTCAGACGGGCGTGGGCTACCGGAACCACGTCCGCTCCCGAGACCAGCGCAATGTCGGCCCCGGCGAGGATCGCCTTCTCTGCCGCTTCATCCTGGCTGTACTTGTCGATGACCGCCCCCATGCCGAGCGAGTCGGTGATCACCAGTCCCGTGAACTTGTCCTTGCCCTTCAGTTGTTCTGTGATTGCGGCGGCGGAGAGGCTGGCGGGCTCGTTCTCCGCGGTCAGTCCTGGAACCTCGGCGTGGGCGACCATGACTGCAGGTACGCCTGCTTGGAACGCTGCGTTGAACGGCACCATGTCCTTCTGGGCCAACTCGGCGAGCGACCCGATCACATCGAGCGAGTCGTGTGGATCTGTGGTCCCCCCTCCGATTCCGGGCCAATGCTTGACAACCGGGATGAGACCCGCTTGCTGCTGTGCCTTGATCGACGCTGTAACGAAACGGGCCACTTCGACCGGGTCGTCACCGAACGATCGCGTTCCCAGATCTGATCCGCTCCCAACGTCGGCGACCGGCGCGAAATTCATATCGACGCCGAGTTCGACCATCTTCTTCGAGTAGTCGCCGATGATCGTCCCGGCCTCCTCCGGAGTCCCCTTGGCGAGGGTTGCCGCCGATGGGAGCTTTCCGAGCGCTGCCTCGAAGCGTTGTACCGATCCGCCCTCCTCGTCGCTCGCCACGAATGCCTTGATGGGTGCCGCGGCCACCGTGTCCTTGATCTGGGCTCCCACGTCTTCCGACTGGCGTCCCTTGAGGCCGAATCCTCCGGCGGTTCCAGTGTCGATTGCATCCTTGGCCAGTCCAGGTGCGGTGACCATGACCATCAGTAGTTGGCCGGCCTGGGCACTCGGCGGAAGGACCTCGGCACAGTCGGGGACTCGGGTTGTCGGTGGAGCTTTGGGATTCGTGGTTGGCGCCTGGACCTCGACCTGTGACCTCGAGGTCCCTGTGCACCCAGCGAGCAGCGCACACGCCACCGCCATCAGGACGATCGCTGTGGCTCTACCGAGGGGAGTTCGCTGCAGTGGATGCATCGCCGACGACGATAGTGTCTGGCAGTTCGCCAGCCGCGAGTGGCCAGTGACAGGTCAATACGGCATTCGGGGGTGGCCGAGGATGCCTAGCGGGTCGCACGCCGCCTTGATGGCATGGGTCAGCCGCTGCGAGCCGGTGGACTTCGAACGTCGCCACCAATCGGCGTTCGCCGGGCCGACTCCGTGCTCCGCGCTGAAGGTTCCACCGAAATCATCGACCGCGATCCCGAAGACCATTTGTCTCAGCCGGGCACGCTCGGCCGCAGGGAGAGGCTCGTGGAATGGAACCACGACGCTGCAGTGGACCCCACCGTCGCCCCAGTGGCCGAAGTCGGCCACCGTGGAGTTTGGAAACTCCCGCTGAACCGCGCTTCTGGCCTGCGCCAGGAAGTCGGGAATTCGCGACCGCGGGACCGACACGTCGAAGCCGATGACCGTGCCACTCAACCTGAGTCCCTCGCTGATCGAGTGACGCAGGCGCCAGGCGTCCTCGGCCGGAGTGACGACGGCATCGACGATCAGGCCGGTCGCTTG
>JBATWQ010000216.1:0-8691 GCA_049672765.1 Microthrixaceae bacterium
CTCCCGTCGGCTTCGCCCAGGGCGCCTATCTCACGGCCATATTCGCCACCGTCCACCGTGCTCGCTGAACAGAATTACGCTGAGCCGATGCGGATCGACCCCGTCGCCAGCAGGCTGACCCCCCGACGGACCACTCGCAGAGGGTTTCTGATTGCCCCGCTCCTGTCTATATCGGCGCTGCTCGTTCCGCTCGCCTGCAGTTCGAACGATGCCGCCTCCGACGCCAGCAGCGCGGCCGATATAGTTGAGGTCACAACCACATCCACGACCACGACCACGACGACCATCAAGCCCTCTGTTCTGACGGTTTCCGAGGCGATCAAGAGCAAGCGCACTCTCGTCCTGGCCCACGCCGGCGGTGAGAACGCCCATCCCCACTCGACCGCATACGCGTATGCCGAATCAGTCGAAGCCGGAGTGGACATCCTCGACTTCGACGTCCGCCTGACCAAGGACGGTGTGCTGGTCATCTTCCATGACGACACCGTCGACAGGACTACGAACGGCAGCGGCAGGGTCGACCAGATGACCTGGAGCGAACTCCACGCTCTCGACGCCGCCCACTGGTTCTCGCTCACTTGCAGCGCCTGTGACGACCAGCTCGACCACGACTATCTGCTCCGTGGTGTGCGCACCGGCGAGGTAGATCCGCCGACCGGGTACAAGGCTGACGACTTCGCCCCGACAAGGTTCGAGGACATGGTCGAGAAGTACCCCGACTTCGTACTGAACATCGAGATCAAGGGGACATACCCGGACGCGGTTCCTGTTGCCAAAGAGCTCGCCCGGATCCTCGCCAAGCACCACAAGCTGGATTCATCGATCGTCACCGCCTTTGACGACAAGCTCGCCGAGGCGTTCCATCAGATGCAGCCCAAGGTTTCCATTACTCCGGGCCTGGAAGCGATGACCCAGTACGTCCTGGCCGACGTCAAGCTTCCGGCTGGCCGCACCGTGGTCCAGATCCCGCCCGAGTACACGGGTATCCAGGTGCTGACCCCCGAGCTGGTCGCGCGTGCCCACGCCGACGGACTTGTTCTGTGGATCTGGCCGAACGAGCGCGAATGGGAGAACGAGGCGGGCTACCACAAGCTGCTCGACATGGGGGTCGACGGGATCAACGCCGCCGACCCCGAGGTCGCGGTCAAGACCGTCGGTTAGCTCTTAACCGACCCCGACCCGGCAGGGCCGGTTCAGCCGAGCGGCGGAAGCGACTGCTGGGTGTCCATCATGTCGGCCATGACCATTTTGATGAACTCGTCGGCCTCGTCGGTGATCCCGCCTGCCACACCGCCGTAGATCGCAGCGCTGCCGGCCGGCTCGTCCTTCTTGGACATTCCGTACACGACCGCTTCGGCCAGGTCGGCGGCGAACTTCTCGGCAACCCCGGCCTGGGTCTGAGGTCCCGTGACGGCCATGTGGATCGAGTTCGGGTACTGCTGGCCGTTGAAGCGCCAGCCTCTGAGCCTCATGAAGTCGTTGATGTGGTAGACGTCGAACTCGTCGGAGTTGAACGAGAAGCAGAAGGTGGGGGAGCCGATCATCTTGAGTTCGGGATGTGAGCTGACGGCAGCCTTCATCTTGTCCGCGGTCTCGAAGATGTCCTTGGCGTGGGAGCGGTACCCGTCCTTGCCATAGGCGACCATCGACGCCCACGTCGCGGCCAGAAGGCCGAGCGACCGGGAGCCGTCCATGCCGGGGGAGCAGTACTTACCGCCGCTCCAGTCGGTCAGATAGAAGTACTGCGAATTGCGCAGCTCCTTGTCCCGAACCGCCAAGACCGAGGATCCCTTCAAACCGTAGCCGTACTTGTGGGTATCGGCGCTGATGCTGGTCACACCCGGAACCCGGAAATCGAACAGCGGGATGTCGTAACCGAGCTCCTGTCCCCAGGGCAGGATGAAGCCGCCCAGGCAGCCGTCGACGTGCAGGCCGACGCCGCGCTCCAGAGCCAGGGTGCCCAGTTCGGGAATGGGGTCGACGGTTCCGTAGCCGTAGTTGCACGCGGACCCGACGATCGCGATCGTGTTCTCGTCGATCATCGATGCGACTACCGCCGGGTCGACCGTGGCGGTCTCGGCCCGGATCGGAGCGACGCGCAACTCGATGCCGAACAGGTGGCACGCCTTGTCGAACGCAGCGTGCGCGGTCTCGGGCTTGATGACGTTCGGCGAGGTGATGTCGCGGTTCTGGCGGGCCTGTTCGCGGTAGGCGAGCATGGCGTGGGTGATGCTCGCGGTGCCGCCGCTCGTGACGATGCCGGCCGGGGTGGTGTCGGAGACGGCCTCGGCGTGGAGCATGTCGAGGGTCATCGCAATGATCTCGCCCTCGAACTTCGTGGCGCTCGGACAGACGTCGCGCTGAAGGGCGTTGACGTGTCCGAACAACCCGAAGGCCTTGTTCATGTAGTCGTAGTGATCGTGGTCGCCGCAGTAGTACGAACCCGAGATCTGACCCGACTCCCAGGTCCGATCCTCTTCTCGAGCCATCTGGGTCAGCTCGTCGAGGATTTCGGAGCGGTCCCTGCCGCTCTCCGGCATGGTCCGATTGACGGGGAAGCGCTCGGCGTATGGGAAGTCACTCATGGCCAAGAGCTTCGCAGATGGAGCGGGTGCTCTCGAACGCAGCTTCGAACTGGGGTTGCACGCTCTGGTAGTAGCGGTGCACCGACGGTTCGGGAAGGTGCCCGTTGCCGACCGGCATTTCCATTTCGAGAGGGTCCTCTCCGGCCTCTCGCAGCAGCGCAACGGTCGCCACTGCGGTCGCGGCAGCGAACTCCGGACGGTCGAGAACGGACACCGGGGTCCCGAGCACGTCGGCGAGAACCTGCGCCCAGCCGGCCGAGCGGGCGGCGCCTCCGCCGAAGACGATCCTTTCGGGAGTGTTGCCGCTCAGTTCGCCAACCGCCGGTGCGAGCCAGGCCAGGTTGAACGCCGTCCCCTCGACCGCCGCCCGGAACAGGTCCTCGCGCCGGGTTGTCAACGACATGTTGAGGAGCCCGCCCCGCATGGTCGCGTTGGCCGACGGCGACATTGATCCGGCGAGCCAGGGAAGGAAGATCACCCCCGATGCACCGGGAGCTGATCGGTCGAGCGCATCGGACAGGTCGTCGAACCCGCCATCGGTCATGTCCGGATAGAGCAGTCCGAGGAAGTGCTCGACCGCACGGCCCGCGATGCCGTTCTCGGCCATCACCAGGTGTCGTCCCGGGATGGGGGAGGGCATCGACAGAACCTCGTGTTCCAGGTCGACGCTGTGGCCCTCGGCCGCATCGATGATCACGGCGGTGGTGCCGATCATGATTCCCTGCACCCGACCGTCCTGCACCCGACCGTCCTGGGGGGAGCCGTGGGGCCTCCGCAACACTCCCGTGGCGAAAGCGCCAGCCTGGGTGTCGTTCATGCCCGAGCGCACGACCACACCTGGTGGCAGCCCCAGATCGGCCGCGACGTGGGGGTCGACTTCGCCGACAGTTCCGTCGATCTCGATGAGATCCGGAAGTCTGCTCGGGTCGACCCCGGCGCGATCGACCAGGTCCCGGTCGTATTCGGTGACACCCACCGTCCTGTTGTCACAGAGCTGCGACGCGAACATGGTCGCCTGGGTCGCGGCCGCCCGGCCGGTCAGACGCAGGTTCACAAAGTCCATCGCCTCCAGGTAGCTGGAGGTGCGCTCGTGGACCTCGGGTTGGTCGTGCTGGAAGTGCAACAGATGCGAAAGGGAGAGCCCGGAGCCGATCGGCGGGATGCCGTGACGTTCGACGAACAACTCGAAAGCGTCCGGATGGGCCTCCATTATCGCCAGGCACCGATCCGTACCCCGGGTGTCCATATACATGACCAGGTCCGAGACCGCCGAACCCCCCGCGTCGACGCCGACGAGCGAGGAATACTGCGAGCAGACCCCGATGGCCTTGACGTCCCGGGAGGCCAGGGGCGCCTGCGAGGTGGTCTCCCGGATCGCGTCCGCCACGGCTGTCCACAGCGCAGCTGGATCCTGGGTGACTGCGGGGACCTGGGACCCGGCGTCGGCGGCATGGTCGGTCCGGAGCGGTCGAGAGGCCGACGAGACGATCGTCGAGTTCTCGTCCACGATCACGACCTTGACATTGGAGGACCCGACGTCGATTCCGATGGCGTGCACGGCCTCAACGTAGTCGCCGTATCCAACCGACGGCTTCCAGCTTGTCGTCACCCGCCGGGATCCCGTACTCTGTGCGGCGCAATTACAACCGAGGATCTGCAACGCCAGAGACCCCACGGTGAGTCGAGTCATTCGACTCTGAAAGGACCAGCCGGTCCGCCTGGGTAGGTGGATACTCCGACACCCGGCCGGTTCGGTCGAGATGGGGCTTCCGCTGTGCGAAGCCCGATTCTCCTGAACTGATTGATAGGAGGTGTCAATGGATAACCCAAGACCTGAAAAGGTGGCGGTCGTGGACCAGGTTCGAGAGAAGCTCGGTTCCGCAGATGCTGTTCTCTTCACCGAATACAGAGGTCTCTCGGTGGGCCAGCTCGAAGAGCTGCGTGCATCGATGCGTGCCAACGGCGGCGAATACCGGGTTTACAAGAACTCGCTCGTCCGCCTGGCTGCAAAGGCCGAGGGCCTGAGCTCTGAATTCAGTGAAGATCTGGCGGGTCCCACGGCGATCGCGTTCGTGGGTAACAAGCCTGATGGCTCACCCGGCGATGCAGTCATGGTCGCCAAGGCACTACAGGCGTTCGCGAAGGCGAATCCCCAGCTGATCGTCAAGGGCGGTCTACTGGGCGACCACGTCCTCGATGCTGACGGAGCGAAGGCACTCGCCGACGTTGCGCCTCGTGAAGAACTGCTGGCACGTTTCGCCGGCGGTCTTGCAGCACCGATGCGCGAATTCGCAGCGCTCATGCAGGCAGTTCCGGCGAGCTTCGCCTACGGACTGCAGGCGCTCATCGAGGCCGGTGGAGCTTCCGGAGCACCTGAGGCAGCGGCAGAAGCCCCCGCCGAGGAAGCCCAGGCCACCAACGATGCAGGCGACGAAGCCGCTGCCGAAGCGGAGCCAGAGCCAGCAGAGACCACAGAAGACACAGCCGGTGCATCGGCAGAGACAACAGACGCAGTCACATCAGACGCAGACACATCAGACGCAGGGTCGGCCGATGACGCCGCCGCTGAACAGGAGTAACAGATAATGGCAACAACCGAAGAGATTCTCGATTCCATCGCAAGCCTCACCGTCCTCGAGCTCTCAGAGCTACTCAAGGCCTTCGAAGAGCGCTTCGGCGTGACCGCAGCTGCCCCCGTCGCAGTTGCAGCCGCCCCCGCCGGCGGTGGTGGCGCAGCCGAAGAGGCCGAGGAGAAGACCTCGTTCGACGTCGTCCTCGCAGACGCCGGCGACAAGAAGATCCAGGTCATCAAAGAGGTCCGTGGCCTCACCAGCCTGGGCCTCAAGGAAGCCAAGGACCTCGTCGAGTCGGCCCCCAAGGCCGTCCTCGAAGGCGTGTCCAAGGATGAGGCCGAGAAGGCCAAGGAAGCCATCGAAGGCGCTGGCGGCAAGGTCGAAATCAAGTAGACCGCTGCTCGACCGGGCGGTTCCACCCGAACCGTCCACCCGGAAATGTCCGACAGGGAGTCGCTTCGGCGGCTCCCTGTCACCGTTTTCGACTGGATCGCGGCCCGGTGGGTACAGATATCCCATGAGAATGCTTGACCCGGGTATTCGGAATTCGTACGATCATCGCCGCGAGAGCGCCGTCGCCTTGACCTGTCGTGGGTGACGGCATATATTGGTCGGTCGCCGTGCCCTGCTGTCCGTCCTGCTCCGAAACTCGTTCACCAGAAACTTGTTCAAAGAGCCGAGCGCGCCCCGGGTCCAGCTCACACCCACCACTCGCATGTGTACACGGGGAGTAAGTCCTTGTCCTCTCGCGCCAATATCCGCGATCGCTATTCGTTCGCGAACCTCGATGAGGTTCTTGAACTCCCGGATCTCATTGCCATCCAGCGGAAGTCCTTCGACTGGTTCGTAGACCACGGTCTTGCAGATGCCTTCCGGGACATCTCGCCGATCAAAGACTTCACAGAGACCCTGAGTCTGGAACTCGAGTTCGATCCGAACGACGAGGACCTTCGTCCTCCGCCGAAGTTCACCGTGGAGGAGTGCAAGGAAAAGGACATGACCTATTCCGCGCCGATCTTCGCGCGGGCCAGGTTCATGAACGCCAACACCGGCGAGATCAAGGAGCAGACGGTGTTCATGGGGGACTTCCCCATGATGACCGAGAAGGGCACCTTCATCGTCAACGGCACCGAGCGCGTGGTCGTCTCGCAGCTCGTGCGTTCCCCCGGCGTCATCTTCCAGCCAGGTGAGCGGTTCCGTCTCCGTAACCTCTCCAAGCACCAGCTCGTCACCGGCACCATCCACCCCTACCGCGGCGAGTGGATCGAGTTCGACGTCGAGCAGAAGCCCGGCAAGGACCCGACCGCAGGCACCCGCGTCGCCCGCAAGCGCCGCCTCTCGCTGTTCCTCCTCATCCGCGCCCTTGGCTACGACGAGGAGAACTTCCCCGGCTTCCTCGACGCATTCGTGCGTCACTTCGACTTCCTCGAAGGTCAGTGGGAAAAGGATCGCGACCTGGTCGTGACCCAGGAAGAAGCGCTGATCGAGATCTACAAGCGTGCCCGCCCAGGTGAGCCCGCAACTCCAGACTCCTCGCGCAACTACTTCAACAACGCCTTCTTCGAGCCCCGTCGTTACGACCTCTCCCGAGTCGGCCGTTACAAGCTGAATCGCAAGCTCGGCCCAGAAATCCAGCGTCTTCAGGAGCTGTTCCCCCAACTCGCCGGCAAGCTCGACGAACCCGCCGAGGACCAGCCTGTCCTCAGTCGTTGCGAGGTTCTCGCGTCGACCACATACCTGCTCAACCTTGCAGCAGGAACCCACGGCTACCGCCTCGACGACCAGGACCACTTCGCCAACCGCCGCATCCGCAGCGTGGGCGAACTCATCCAGAACCAGGTCCGTATCGGTCTGTCCCGCATGGAGCGGGTGGTCCGTGAGCGCATGACCACACAGGACGTCGAGGCGATCACGCCTACGACGCTCATCAACATCCGTCCGGTCGTGGCCGCCATCAAGGAGTTCTTCGGAACCTCCCAGCAGTCGCAGTTCATGGACCAGGTCAACCCGCTGTCGGGCCTGACGCACCGTCGTCGCCTTTCGGCACTCGGCCCCGGCGGCCTCTCCCGTGAGCGTGCGGGCTTCGAGGTCCGTGACGTCCACTTCTCCCACTACGGGCGTATGTGCCCGATCGAGACCCCTGAAGGTCCGAACATCGGCCTTATCGGTGCTCTCGCAACCTTCGGCCGGGTGAACGAGTTCGGCTTCATCGAGACCCCGTACCGCAAGGTCATCGACGGCAAGGTCACCGACGAGATTCTCTGGCTTCCGGCTGACGAGGAAGAGGAATACGTCGTCGCCCAGGCGAACACGCCTGTCAATGACGACGGATCCTTCATGACCGAGCGCATCCTGGTGCGCCGTTCGCCGCAGGCCGCCTCGCTGTCCGACCTGCGTCTGCAGCTCGAACGTGACGAGTTCCTCGGTGCCACCACCGAAATCTCGGCGGTTCCGCCCGAAGAGGTCCAGCTCATGGACGTCTCGCCCCGCCAGATCGTCTCGGTCGCCGCAGCACTTATTCCGTTCCTCGAACACGATGACGCCAACCGTGCGCTCATGGGCGCCAACATGCAGCGCCAGGCGGTGCCGCTGCTGCGTGCAGAAGCTCCGTACATCGGTACCGGAATGGAAAGCCGCGCCGCCCGCGACGCGGCCGACATGGTGCTCGCCGAGGAAGATGGGGTCATCGTCGAGGTCGACGGTTCCCATATCACCGTGGACTACAAGAAGTCCGGCAAGCGGACCTACCGGCTCCACAAGTTCGAGCGTTCCAACCAGGACACCTGCATCAACCAGCGTCCCCGGGTACACGCCGGCGACAAGATCCAGGCAGGCGACGTCCTGGCCGAGGGTCCCTCGACCGACAACGGTGAACTGGCCCTGGGCAAGAACCTTCTCGTGGCGTTCATGCCATGGGAGGGCTACAACTTCGAGGACGCCATCATCCTCAACGAGCGCATCGTCCGTGACGACGTGCTCACCTCGATCCACATCAAGGAACACGAGGTCGACGCCCGCGACACCAAGCTCGGTGCCGAGGAAATCACCCGGGACATCCCGAACCTGTCCGACGAGATCCTCGCTGATCTCGACGATCGGGGGATCATCCGGGTCGGCGCCGAGGTCAACCCCGGCGACGTGCTCGTCGGAAAGGTCACTCCCAAGGGCGAGACCGAACTGACCCCAGAAGAGCGTCTGCTCCGTGCGATCTTCGGCGAGAAGGCACGCGAAGTGCGTGACACCTCGCTCAAGGTCCCACACGGCGAGGTCGGCAAGGTCATCGACGTCAAGGTGTTCAGCCGTGAGGACGAGCACGAACTTCCCCCCGGCGTCAACCAGCTGGTGCGGGTCTACGTCGCCCAGAAGCGCAAGATCTCGGTGGGCGACAAGCTCGCCGGTCGCCACGGAAACAAGGGCGTCATCTCCCGGATCCTTCCGAGCGAGGACATGCCGTTCCTCGAGGATGGCACCCCGGTCGACATAATCCTGAACCCGCTGGGCGTCCCGTCCCGTATGAACGTCGGTCAGGTCCT
>JBATWQ010000217.1:0-6089 GCA_049672765.1 Microthrixaceae bacterium
TCGAAACTCCAGGCTGAGCATGTCTTGCGAATCACCCGAGTCTGAGTAGTCGGCCCTGGGCTCGCCGTAACCCTGCAGCGTCGGCAGACCGATGGTCAGCACCGCGACTTCATCTGGGTCCTCCGACGACACTTCCAGGGTGACCACCTCGGATGTCCGGCCGGGGCCGTCCAATCGCATCGTCGCGCGGGTGAGGCGTTGGCTCTCGTCGGTGACCAGCTGCCAGTTTCCGACATCACCGAAGGCGAGGACGGGATTCGGCCGGGTCGAGGTGCCGACCACCACCGTGCGCGCCTCGAGCAGCGCTGCGACCGGTCCACGCATCTCGGCTGTCGGGCCGCGTCGTTGCAGTCTCGTGATCAACGGGATGCCGAGACCGTCATCGGACTCGCCGCTCGGCCCGGCTTCGGACCAACCGTTGCGCTCTCCGTCAGCCGAGCCCACATCGATGGTCCCATCGCAGACTTGGTCGGTCGAGAGTGTCTCGACTACGTGAGCTTCAAAGCGGGTCAACAGGTCGGCGACTGGTTCGTCCACCGTGGTGATCCCGGAGACGGCCACCGGCCCCGGAATGATCAGCGTCGCGTCAGCGTCGAAGTTCGGATGCTGTGCCTGCCAGAGCGAATCGGACTGGTACCAGCGCCGCACGTCGGCGTCGATGACCGGAACGAACGGGACGGGCTTGCCGGGTCGTCGACACACCGCCAGGAAGAATCCCGCGTCAGCCGGGTGCAGAGGTGTGTCGGAAGCTGCGGGATGCGCATCGAGGAGCGCGCCGATGGCACCGGCGGGGTCATCGACGCTTTCGAGGAGGTCGAAGATTGTCGCCACGTCTCCGGTCTCGGCCGGGTCGAGTCGCGCCTCCGCGCGTTGGAGCAGCGCTATGAAACGCTGGCGATGCGAGGTATCCAGCCATGCGCCGTCCTCGTAGCGGCCCTGACGTCCGATCGCTGTGAGTTCCACGAAACGTCGCAACATCGACTCATAGGTCATTGCCGACACGTCACCGAAATAGGGCTTCGCGGTTCGGGCCAAGCTGGCGATGATCTCATCCCGACGGGATTCCACCGCTTCGGAGTTGCCTGCGACCTCGTCGAGGAGGGCTGCGCAACGCGAAGCCGAGTTGTCCAGAAAGTGGATGTCGGCGTCCAGCCCGGAGCGCCCAGAGGTCACCCCGCCGTGGAATTCTCCCGGAGCGACAAAGCCCGCGCCACCCGCTGGTCCACCATCCGGTCCGCCGCCCGAGCGACGAGTCGAATTGCCGACCGAGCTTCCAGTCGCCGCTGCCAGGGCCAACTTGGCGCCGTAGGTGGCGGTCGCCTCGGCCGTCGCCATGGCGACAGTGCCGAGCAGGACGGCGTCGACGGGCATGACCCGACCGACGTGATCCAACGCCCATTTGCCGGTGAGTAGTTCTGCTGCACGCTCGGGTGTTCCGATGCCGCCACCGACACAGAGAACGACGTTGGGACGGGTGCGGATCTGGTGGTAGCTGCCGAGCAGCAGGTCCTCAAGATCGACCCAGGAGTGGTGACCGCCCGCGGTACCACCCTCAACGTGCATGAACACCGTGTGTTTCGGCGCCGCGTCGGCAATGGCGAGCACCTGGCGGATCTGGGCAGCGGTTCCCGGTTTGAACGCGTTGCACCACATGTCGAGGCCAGCCAGCTCGTCGAGCAGCGCAACGGCATCGTCGACTTCGGGAATTCCGGCCGAGACGGTCACGCCGCAGATCGGAGCACCGGCGCGACGGGCTTCCTGGACCAGCCGCGTGCCGCCCAGGTGCAGATTCCACAGGTAGGGGTCCAGGTGGAGGGCGTTGAACACGATCTCCTGACCCGGGTCGAGTAGCTCACCGAGTTCGACGAGCCGTTCGGCGAAGATCTCTCTAGTGACCTGGCCGCCACCTGCGAGTTCTGCGAGAAACCCGCTGTTGGCGGCCGCGGCGACGATCGGCGCGTCCACCGTGGTGGGAGTCATGCCCGGCAGGACCATCGGCGAACGACCGGTCGCCCGGGTGAAGGCGTTCTCAAGTCTGATCTGGCCACCCGGAACGCGGACGACGGTCGGCGCGTACGACTCGTAGCTGCGCTCGGGCTGCTGCGGCGTCGCTCCAGCGGTTACCAGCTTTCGTCTCGCGGAGTCGTCACTCAGGGCCAACACCCGCGCGCCCGAACCGCGGACGCCTGCCTCGGTCAGTTTCGAGATGCCGTCGCTCGGCCCCAGATCCAGAATCCAGTCGGCCGGCCGCGTCCCCAGGGACCCGTCGGCCAGGCCCGACACGCTCTGGTACCAGTGGCTCGTGTTGGTGAGCATCGACGCGACCAGAGCTTCGGTTACGTCAACGCCGCGGGCGAATGGTGCTGGCCCCGCCGGGTTCAATACGTCGAGTCCCTCGGCGGGGATCACGCAGGTGACACCGGAGGCATGCAACGCGTCGACCAGGGACGCCGTGACGGCGCCGAGTATCGGGTGGTGACAGGGTGCCGAAACAGCTAGTGGCTCCCAGACCAGACGGGTGCCGCTGCGACTATCGGCGATGTCCTTGGTGAGCACGCGGCGCGCCGCATCCAACGATGCGGGAGTGCCCGAAAGCACGGCCCGGTAGGGACCGTGGTGCAGCGCAATTCGCGCCGACTCCCTGGGTGCCCGGGCGAGGTTTCCTCGGGTCTGGCCACCGTCGTTCTGGGCGAGCAGGTGGGCGATGCGGTCGGTGCGCATTCCGGCGACGGCGACCATCGGTGTCCCTGCGTCCTGATTTCCGCTGAGCGCCGAGGTCAGCTCGGACAACCCGACCGACTCCCTGGATGCACCCACCATGTGGCCAAGGTGAACCGCCACTTGAAGGAAGGGAAATGGTGCGTTGTCATCGTCGAGTCCCTGCGGATCCGAGGCAACCGCTCCGGCAGCGAGAATCCCTCCCGAATGCCCGGTTGCGGCAACAATCGAGCCGTTCTCAACGGCACTCCACAGACCGTCCTCCCACGCCTCCCGATAAGCCAGGAGTTGGGTCAACAAAACCCCTGGCATCGACAGGGGAAGCGCCGCCAGTTCAGCAGCCGATGGCACCTCACCGCTTTCGGCCCATCTCAGCGGATCGAAACCCCTTGACGACGCACCGAGGTCACGAACAGCGGGCGTGGCTGCGATGTCAGCGATCATCCCAGCCCAGCGTTGTGCCGTTGGGCGCAGCCAGGAGCGCCGTTCCAGAATCGATGTCAGGTCCTCCCACCACGGCCAACCCTGCCCGGCGAAGGTGAGCGCAGCTGTGGCAGATCCCACCGACAGGCGGTGCACCAGCGAACCGGCGATCGGCTCCCGGGTCACGAATCGGGGCGCGTCGAAGCTGGGCGTCAAGGTCGACACCGTCATGAAGTTCTCCATTTGTTTCGGGTCCTGGCGCGGCTGGCGTTGCCGCTCCGAACTGTGACCGCCCAGGACCCGCCCAGTTACCTGAAACCCCTAAGTTTCCGTTGGGTAACCGTAAGTGACTGTGGAGTAGCCCAGAGTTACCAAGGAGTAACCGGTGCTCAGCACCCAGATTCTGCTCGAGTTCTTCGTGGTCGTAACACAAAGAACTCTGTCTCCGATATCATAGGATTGATATCGGAGGTGAGACTGTGGAACAGATCCTGATTCGGAACCTTCCGGCTGGAACCAAGGCCGCGCTCAAAGCTCGTGCTGAACAACACCGCCGGTCCGTAGAGGCCGAGGCACGGGAGATTCTTGCCGAGGCCCTTGAACGCAATCCTGTAACCCTTGTAGACCTGCTCGGCACCGACGAGGGAGCCGACATCGAGTTCGAACCTGAACGTCTTCGCCTTGCTGACCGCACACCCGATTTGTGACCAGACGGGTGCAGTACGTGCTGGATACCAACGTCATCTCCGCCCTACGGGTCCGGGGTCGCAACCCAGAGGTCGAAACCTGGGCAAGATCTGTGCCGATACCCGACCAGTTCGTCACAGCCACCACAGTGGCCGAGATCGAGCGAGGTGTGGTCGCCAAGGAACGAACTGACCGACAGCAGGGCGATATCCTGCGTCGGTGGTTAGAAGTACACCTCCTACCCGCATTCGCTGGACGAGTCCTACCGTTCGACCTTGCCGCTGCTCGGATTCTGGCCGCCTACCGCGTACCCGAGCACGCCCCACTCGATGACGCACTTATTGCAGCTGTCGCTCAAGCTGCAGGCATGAGAGTCGTCACGCGCAACACCCGACACTTTCAGCCACTCGGTGTCGACTGCCTCAACCCCTGGCCCTAAGACCTGCAGCTACGGGGTGTAGCGATGACAACCATCATCGACCTGCTGAATGAGACAGTTCCGACTGTCGCGCATCTCCCTAACGGACAACACGAACTTCAGACACGCGACCCGGAGTCGGGGGGTCTGACGCTTTGCTGGATTCAGCCAGCCGCCGGCACCCCGTCAGCCGAAAGTGCCGCTCGAACTGGTCGAGGTGATGTTCAACCCGGCCTTGCCCGAGGTGACCCGGAACGAAGCGATCGTTCGTGCCTCGGCGTTTTCGTGCGCCGTATCGACCGCGCGAACCGCGAAAGTCGTCTCCTCAGGAGTCACGTCGACGGTCACCCAACCCTGGTCGATGAGGTTGAGGTAGCGCATCTCGGGATTCTGTCCGACGATCCACTGCTCGCCCACCCGGATCAGCTGCTCTGCCGCCTCGGGTGGAAGCTCACTGAAGTAGGCGTGGCGAACATCAGGGTCGGCGGTGAGAGATCCGGCCACCACGTCGGTGGCCGTCACCGGCGAGGTGCTGTCGGCCCGCAGGTCCGATGCCATCGCAATGTGAGTGTGCGCTGAGCAGAACATGGTGTTGTCGATCCCGCGGTCCCCCAGGAACCGGAGCAGGTCGCGACGCTCGGCGCGGTAGTTGTCCCACGCCTCGTTCGGTGCGTATACACCCGCGTCGGGCGGCAGGCTCGGATCGAGCCCTCGCAGCCATTCCAGGTCCAACAACTTCCAGGGATTGATGTTGTAGGGGTTTCCGATCACACGCCACGCCGCCGTCGACGAAGCGAGACCCGAGGTGAACCAGTCGTACTGCTCTGCACCCAGGGTGGATCGGGTCGGGTCCCAGGCGCTTTCCATCACCGGAGGGTCTCGATGTGCTCGGACATCAATCATGAAGATGTCGGCGAGTGTTCCCCACGAAAAGGCACGCTGCGGCTGACGGTCACCCGAGTCGAGAACGGGCTGGTTCTCGTACCAGGCCTGCTTGGCGTTCGAGAAGCGGGGCTCCGGCATCGTCTTGTCGACCCCGTTGACGAACTCGCCGTCGTCCCACATAGCCACTATCGGCACCTGGGCGTGCAGGTCACGGAGCAGCCTCTGTTGATGCCAACGCCGGTAGCGATCCCGGTACTGGTCGAGGGTCTGGGTGCCGGTGTCGGACACGTAGATGTAGTCACCGAGGTGCATCAGGAAGTCGACGCCCTCCTCGGCGATCCTGCGATGTGCGACGAACCAGCAGTGGTCGTTGATCTGCTGACACGATGCGAAGGCGAACCGAAGATGGTCGGGGGACTTGTCGGCTGCTGGTGCGGTACGCAGCCGACCGACCCGACTGGCGCCGGTGGGAGTCTCGAATCGGTACCAGTACCACCGGTCAGGTTCGAGACCGGCGACACGCAGCGCAACGGTATGTCCGGTCGCGGCGCTGGCCGTGACGACACCGCCGGCACGGATGACGTCCAGGTCGGGACCGTCGCCCACCATCCAGGTGAGCTCTTGCTGACCACCTCCCGCCGGTGGCAGCACTCGGGTCCAGATGACCGCACCGTCGGGTGCAGGGTCACCGGCCTTCACGCCATCGGGAAAGATGCCCGCCTCGGGACTGCCCGGCGGTGGTGGCGTCGGCGCAGCCCCAGGACCCGGGGCGCATGCGCTGGCGACAAGCGGTACCGCTCCCGCCACGGCCAGCGCCGCAAACAACTCACGCCGCGACATTCCGCGACTATCCCCTGCAACTACCGCCACACCCTCAACCATCGGATCACGGTACGACCAAGCGGAGTCGCTCGCAATAGGCGCAGTCACTCAACTGAAACAGGCGCGAGGTCTGGGT
>JBATWQ010000218.1:0-2432 GCA_049672765.1 Microthrixaceae bacterium
GCCGATACCTCGGGTGGGTCCACCGAAGGTGCCTGTTCGAAGACTCCGTTCAGACCATCGGGACGGTGATGTCCGGTCGCTCCGAGAGAAGCGAACATCGTCGCACCGCCCGGGTCGGTACCCGTGACACGAATCTGATTTGTCCGCCTGCCCGGTGCGAGAATTTCGGCGTTCACCGAGATCCGCTCCCCCGGTGGCGCAGTCGCGACGAACTGGGTCGTCATCCACACTGCGGGCCGCTCCGAGACCATCTCTGCCGCGGCGATCGAGACGGCGATCGCGGTACCGCCGTAGAGATGTCCGTCGTGACGGGCGAGGTGGTCGACCACGTCGAAGCTGTATTGCCCGGGCAGGTCACATGGAACGAGACCGAGAAAGTCAGCGTCGGAGTTCATCGTGGAACGGTACATCGCGTCGGCCCCGTCCCCGACTGTCTACGATCCCGAGAGTTTCCGGCCCGGCTTCATTGAACCGGACCGGGCGGTGTTGATCAGCCCTTGGTGACCGCCACATCGGCGCCCAGGTCGGCCACTGCTTCGGTCGAAAGTCCGATCGGCTCGTCGTCCTGGTCAAATACCCAGCGGAGGAACGCGACGCTCGTCTGGTCGATGGCCGGGAAGGCGTCGTCGACCGGTGGGTAATCGGCACCGCAACCATCTGTTCCCAGCTTCAAGAGATTGTCGGGAATCGGTAGTTGAAGCGTCTTTGCGATGTTTACGATCCCGCCCTTTTCGGCGCCCATCAAGCAGATGTCGGAGAACACCAGGTGCCCGGCATCGGGAATTTTCACCAGATACCTGGGACTGTTCATTGCCTCGAACACGGCTTCGCTCGCGGTGGGCGGGATGACTCCATCCTTGGCTCCCATCTGAACCATCCCGGGCAACTTCGGTGGCGTCGGCATCGCACTCTCGCCGCTGTCGCCACCCTGGAATCCGACCGAGTACGAAATCCATCCGTCGATGCGAGGATCTGCTGCAGCGGTTCGGAAGGCAGCGGCTGCTCCGGCCGAGTGACCGGTAACGGCTGCATGATCAGGGTCGGCCATTCCGCTGAGTAGTGAGCCGCCACTCGTCGACTCGGCCTGGACCAGATCCAGAGTCGCGCTCAGGACCTCAGGATCGGTCGATTTGGTGACACCCTGTGCGGCGGTCCCGAGCATCCCGCCGAGCGACCGTTCGACGTGGTCCGGCGCCGCGACCACGTAGCCCCACGATGCCAGGTGTGTGGTCAGCGAAACCGACTGTTCCGGGAATCCAGCATATCCGTGGCTGAACAACACAACCGGGTAGCCGCCCTTCTCGGCCCTCGGTGCGGCGTCCTTGAAAGCGTTCGCTGAATATTCGGCACGGTCCTCGGCTGGAATCTTCGCCTGGAGTTCAGGGCTCAGGAAACTCGCGATGTCGATCGTTTCGCGCTCCTTCCCCTCGACGGCAGAGTCTGTTGTCGGGTACCAGATCACCACCCGACGACCGTCTGTGAGCTTCCGTTCGGTGAAGCCGACGTCGTATGGCCCCACCTTGGCGTACGGCGCCGCATCCTCGGCCACAGTTGAGGTCGTTGCCTTCGTGTCCCCGGTTCTGGGCGTTGCATCGTCGGCGCTTCCCGTGCACGAGGACGCGGCAAGCACCAACGCGAGCAGCCCGAGCATGAGTCTGTTTCTGGACATTGCCTTCACCGATCCTCCTGATGGCTTTCGGCAAGTCTCGCGCAGCGGACATCTGTCGGCACTGACTACTGATCGCGATATAGGACAGGCATGGCAGCACAAGAAGAAGCTGTGCATGGCGACGCTTTGTGCGTCGACACTGCGGCGGTGACGATGTGTAAATGTGCGTCACGAGGGAAACTTAAATTCGCGACCCACCCGCAACGGAGGAAAGAAAATGACTGAATCTGTCAGCCCACGGAACCTGAATACCGTCACCCCCTCGCTGACGGTCAGTCCGTGCGCCGAGGCGATCGACTTCTACGCCGTTGCCCTGGGCGCCGAAGAGGTCGGTCAGCGAATGACCACACCGGACGGCCTGGTCGCCCATGCCGAGATACGCATCGGTGATTCGATCGTCATGTTGGGCGACGAATGGCCGGATGGCCCAACCCGTTCACCCCGCTCACTAAGTGGATCAACTTCCGCGTTGTTCATCTATCTCGATGATGTCGAACCTGCATGGAAGCGTGCGGTCGATGCCGGGATGGAAGTCGTCTATCCGCTGGAACTGCAGTTCTACGGGGACAAGGGCGGCAGGTTGCGTGATCCGTTCGGTCACACTTGGGGACTGGCCGAGCACGTCGAGGATCTCGACGACGAGGAGATGGCCCGGCGGATGGCTGCATTCAACGCCGATCTGACGGCGTAGTCTCGTCCCGCGGCTCGCCGAACCCGGCTTGTCCAGCGGAGTGGTTCGCCCACAGGTGGGGCGGGCCCACCG